>JAYGEH010000504.1:0-5886 GCA_046582475.1 Rhodospirillales bacterium | reverse complement strand
CGCAACCGCCGGTGGGCGCGCACCGGAAATACGATCTGATCGTCGCCGGCGATGCGCTGGTCTATCTCGGCGATCTGGCGCCGGTGTTTGCCGGCGCGCAACGTTGCTTGAACCCGGGCGGCTGGTTCCTGTTTACGGTGGAGACGGCGAGGCGCGTCGATTTCGCCTTGCAGAGCACCGGCCGGTTTGCCCACGGCGCCCGATATTTACGCACCCTGGCCGCCGCCGCCGGGTTCGCGCCCGGCAGCCTGGAGCCGATAACGCCGCGCCGGGATGGCAATCAGGACATCCAAGGTCTATTGGGGGCTTTCCAAATTCGATGAATCTTGGATCAATGGAGTCCCCGGCCTAAGTCATGAACTCATAAATGGCGGCGAGGCGTGATCGGCAAATAT
Organism: Rhodospirillales bacterium; assembly: GCA_046582475.1. GTDB lineage: Bacteria > Pseudomonadota > Alphaproteobacteria > Rhodospirillales > UBA2165. Next base: position 5,491 of record JAYGEH010000504.1, on the reverse strand, counting down.
CCTGTTTCGCCAGGAGGGTGCCCGATAGCGGGGCCTTCGCCCCGGTGAGGGCGCCGGGGGCACCGAAACGGGCTATTTGCCGACCCCCGTTGGGGCGTGGTTCTTTTGTCCACTGGACTGCGTTGCGTCGTCGGTCATGATGCTTTGGCATCACTCCCTCCTAACGCCTTGCCAGTGAACAAAATAACGCACGTCACAGTCGTCGCCATTTATGAGTTCATGACCTAGGCCCGGCAAATGCTGCCCACCGGCAGGACGGGCCGGCGGCGGATCGGCGAATTCCAGGCGCAAAAATCCGATTTTGGATTAATTAAATCCTTTGGTTTCAAGACGTTAATCTATTCTCTCAACTTGGCCCGGTCCTTGCTCTCAATAGGAAGCAATTTTGCGCCAGGAATGATCGAGAATGAGCCAAGCGGCCAACATCATCAGCACAGCGACCCAGGTCCCGGATATTGTCCGGGGCGTTGGCGTGGCCGGCGGCAAGGATCTGAAGCTTGCGGACAGCTATCAGTTTTCCTCGATTTTGAGGCACCTGGTCGACAGTCCGGAAAAAACCCTGGAAGCGGCCAAAGGGCCGGAAAAAGACTCGGAACCGCTGCTCCGTCCCAAAACCGTCGAGGATGCGCGGAATGACGATGGCGATCGCGGCCAGGATTTGGGTGAGCGGCGAAGCGCCCAGGATGACTTCACCGAACACGCAACCCCAGTGCCGGAAAACCACGGCAGCCAGGACCATCGGACATCCCGGAACGACCATTCGTCGAAAGAGCCGGCGTCCGGGCGCGCCGAATACGCGTCTAAGGAATACGCTGTCGATGATTTCGTGGCGGCGGTGCTGACACCGCACGCCGCACCGGCGCCAGCCAGTGTACCGGTGAACGATGCAGCCAAGACCGCTGGGGCGAAACTCGCCGCATTGGCGGACCAGTCGAACGGCAAGGCGCCGGACACCAATCTGGGCCAAGTGACGTCGAAATCGGTGTACAACATCCTGTCTTCGGCACTGACCGATCAGCAATTTTCTAAAGTCGGCGAAGACATTCACAATGCGGTTCAGAAAAGCGTGAAAGAAGCTATCGCGCCGCCGAAGCCGCAAGCCGCCGGCAATATCCTGAAATCCGATCAAGAACAGTCGTTGGCTCAAAAACTGGGGCTGGCCCAGACGCTTTCGGTCCATGTGGACAAAGGCATCGACACCACCGCAGCCCGCTCAACGCCTCTGCATACATTGGCCAAGGGTGCCCATCTGGCCCAATTTGACGGTTCCGGGTCCAGCGAAAATTTTGTTGGCGGTAACGGCGCCAAGGGCAATGCAAACGGCGAAAATGTCTCTGCGGACCGCAAAGCGCCCGGCAACCACGGCGGCGTACCCAGCGACAAGGCCTATGGTCAGAATACTACCGCTGACCCGTCGGTGAATTTTGGTCAGTCGGTGCGCGCCCAGGCCGCCATGACCGGGATGCAGCAGGCTGCAGCGGCGGCAACCATGGGCACCAAGGCATTGCCGATTAACGTGGACCTGACCAATTTGAATGCGGTTGCCGGGCCGAACGGACCCAGCCAGATATCGCAAACCGCCAAGGCCAATCCGCTGACCGCAGCGCGCCAGCCGCAGAAACCGCCGGCCCCGGTCGAACAAGTCGCCGTCAACATTAAGAATGCCATCGGCGAAGGCGCCGACAAGATCAACATCAAATTGCACCCGGCACAGTTGGGACGCGTCGAAATTCGCATGGAGATTGCCAAGGACGGGCGGCTTTCCGCCGTCATCCTCGCTGAAAAACCGGAAACACTGGATATGCTGCGAAGCGACGTACGCGGGTTGGAGCGCGCCCTTCAGGAAGCCGGTTTGAAAACCGATGCCGGCAGTTTGAACTTTGGACTCAAGAGCCAGAACAGCGACAGCGCTGAAACCGGCCGCGACGGTAAGAATTCCCATTCTGGTAAGCCGAACGAACATTCCGAAAATCGTGACGGCAACGAGCGCACCGCCGGGCAGTTGCACCCCGGTATCTACGGGCAAAACCAAAGCCGCGATGGCGGCATCGATATAAGAGTCTAGGTGGACAGAAAAATGGCTGAAATACCTTTGGTTGATCCTACCGCGGCGGCGCAAACACAATCGCAAAAGTCCAGTTTTTCCCTCGCGACCGACCTGGATTCCTTTCTCCTGCTGCTCACCACGCAGCTAAAGAACCAGGATCCTTTAGCACCGCTGGATTCGAACGAATTCACCGGCCAACTGGTGGCGTTCGCCGGCGTCGAGCAACAGATTGCGACCAACGATCACTTGGAACAACTGCTCAATCTCCAGAGCGCTTCGCTGGCCGCATCGATTATCGGTTTCGTCGGCACCGACGTGGTCGCCGAAGTGAGCCAGGTTCCGCTGCAGGGCGGCGAGGCCAAGTTTACCTATTCGCTTACCGGCAATGCCAAGAATGTGGTGATCAGCATTACCGACGATAAAGGCAACATCATGCTGACCAAGGCGGGCGAACTCTCCGCCGGCGATCACGAATTCGTATGGGACGGCAACGATGTCAACGGCCAAAAAGTGCCCGATGGACCTTTCAGAGTCTCGGTGACACCGATCGGCTTCGAAACCTCGCCGGTCTCGGCCAAGGTCAAGATTAGCGGCCACGTTACCGGCGTAACCATGGACCGTGGAAACGCCACACTCGATGTGGGCGGCGTCGCCGTTCCTCTCGATAGAATTCTCACGATCAAAGAAGCACAAACAGGTTTGGGCCTTTAATCAAACCGGATGCAGTGGTGGATACCCCAACAAAGGGCGAAACGTGAAAATGACCTTAGGATATAGGCACCCCGCAAGTGAAGGAGCGCAAAAATGAGTATCTATGGTGCGATGTATTCGGGCGTTTCCGGGCTGAATGCCAATTCTCAGGCACTCGGTGCTATCGCCGACAACATCACGAACGTGAATACAATCGGTTACAAGGCGACGGAGGTTCGCTTCCAGACCCTGGTGACATCCCAGGCCAGCATCAACAATTACTCCCCGGGCGGCGTGCAACAGCGTCCGTTCGCGGCCGTCGATGTCCAGGGCTTGTTCCAATCCAGTACCAATGCCACCGATTTGGGTATTTCCGGCTCCGGCTTCTTCGTCGTCAACGAAGCCAACGATCACGACGGGACAACGGGCTTCAAATTCACCCGCGCCGGCGCCTATAACCCCGATAAGAGCGGTTATTTGCGGAACACGGCCGGTTTTTACCTGCAAGGGTATAAAACCAATTCCCTCGGCCAGACGGTGGATTCCCAAAACAATTCGTTCAACCCCGATCCGACGGTGTTTACCAATCTGGAAACCATCCGATTGAACAATATCGGCGGCACGGCGGATGCGACAGAAAAATTGACCTTCGGCGCCAACCTACCGGCCGAGAACTCGGTCGGCAATACCAGCAACACGACCATTCAGGTCTTTGATTCGCTGGGCGTCGCCCACAATCTGCAGCTCATCTGGACCAAGGTGGATAACAACCAGTGGGACTTGTCCATCGATCCGCCGACCCAGGCCGCGTCGGCAATTCTGCTCAACTCCGCCGGCGCCGTTTATGCTTCCACCGGGCGGCTGGACGTAACAACCACGCCAGCCGACGGCGAAACCATCACGGTGACCTTCAATACCACGTCATCAGGCGCATCCTCAACGCTAACGTTCGAATTTGCCGAAACCTCCAATGCGGCAACCACCAGCGGCGGCATCGCTATCACCTTTTCCAGCGCCAATGGTGCTTCCGGCGCGGTGACCGCCCTGGTGGCGAGGCTGAATGCTTCGGATGTCGCAGTGACCCTGGGCGCATCGACAACCGGCCTCGCCCGGTTCAGGGTCAACGGGTCCTCGAGCAATCGCATCGATATCCTCAACACCGTTGTCGCCTCAAGCTCCGGTAGTTCGGATGCCAAGGCTTTTGATATCACTATCAACGCCTCCAATGCGGCGAGCATGCGACAAGCTGGCGCCGGCGCATTTACGATCCGCGATCTGGATCTGAACGCATCGTCCACGCCCGGCATCAGTTTTGACGGCAGCGGCATACCGTCGGCCTACAATGTCGACGATATTTCCATAGATCTGAACAACGGCGCCGGCGATCTCGCCATCGATTTTGACTTCGGAACGGTCGGCCAGGCGGACGGTCTGGTGCAGTTTGCAGCGTCCTATAACCCGACCTTCATCGATACCGATGGCGCCGCCTTCGGCCAGTTCTCAGGGGTCACGATTTCCGAGGCGGGGCTGGTGACGGCCTTGTTCGAAAACGGCGATATCCGGCCAATCTTCAGGATGCCGGTGGCCACCTTCCCGAACCCGGGCGGGTTGGGTACCAACACCGGCAACGTCTACAACCAGACCGACTTTTCGGGCCTGTTCTTCCTGAGGACAGCCGGCCAGGGCGGCGCCGGAACGGTGCAAAACTCGGTGCTGGAATCCTCGACCGTCGATATCGCCAAAGAATTCACGAATATGATCACCACCCAGCGGGCCTATTCGGCGAGCGCCAAGATTATCTCGACCGCCGACCAGATGCTCGACGAGCTTGTGCGGATCAAGCGTTAACCAGTTTCACGCCCACCACCAAACTCACCCGGTACGGACATACTCCGTACCGGGTTTTTTTGTGTAAAACCGGGGGGCCGGGCCGGGCCATCGCCTTTGGCCGATTGGCGAAAGAGGCCACCCGGGCGGCGATCATTTGCCCCTTGCGCATCGTGTTCCACGAACTAAATAAGGCATGGTACTCCGATCACTGGCGGGTGCCAAGATCGACGCCCACATGGCCGACCCAAGCTTGTTTTGTTTATGCGGGGACACCCCGCACCCCGGGTCCCATGTGGGCTGGGCCGATGAGGTCTTGGACATTGTGAATAGGAAGATTTGATCCCACGCCGGCGCGCCGGCCCAGCCCGGCGGTGCAGTTGGTACCCCCATTTACCCCCACCGCCCCCCATGGTCGATTTTCCAACTTGTGTCGCATTTTGAGGTCGGCATACCAGGGGTGGTAGGACGGGCGGGCGGTGAAAATGCTAAAAATAGTACACGTTAGAGAAGAACCGCGGGACTCATCTCGGTAGCCGCCGTTTTACCGGTCCTTAACCTTAGGCGCAGACAATGGCATGCAATTCGGCCGATGCCGAAATTTTAACCAGCGCCAAGCTGGAACAAGCGAACGTAGGATGGGCGATGAACCACATGCAGAAGGGCCTTCCGGCCCAGGACCCGCGCCGCCGGTTTGGCACCGGCGCCATTTGGCCGACGCGCCGCAAGGTTACGATTGACGAGCTGATTGCCATCGGCAACCGCCACCACAAAGCCGATGAACTGGCCGAAGCCGAAACCATTTTCCGCAAGGTTCTGAAAGCCGTTCCCAACCATCCCGTGGCGCTACAATTTCTGGGCGTTATCGCCCACCAGACCGGCAATTTCGATGCCGCCATTTCGCTGATCAACCGGGCCATCGAGAGC
>JAYGEH010000490.1:0-3088 GCA_046582475.1 Rhodospirillales bacterium | reverse complement strand
ACGGCTGGCATCGTCGTACCCGAAGTTGGATTCCTGGGGATCATGCCTGGTTTAAACAAAAATATATTCAGGCCTGGCACGGTCGGCGTGATCTCTCGATCCGGCAGTCTCGGAACGTTAATTTGCCTGCAGTTGGTTCAGAACGGCTATGGGCAGTCGGTGTTTTATGGTGTCGGCGGCGATGCAATCATCGGCACGACCAGCCGCGACGCCCTGGAAATTCTAGACAATGACCCAGGCACCGACGCCATTGTCATTTGCGGGGAAATCGGCGGTGCGGCCGAAGAGAATGCGGCGGAATATGCCGCCACCATGAAGAAACCTGTGCTGTCATACATCGCTGGACGATCAGCGCCAAAAGACAAGAAGATGGGCCATGCCGGCGCCATCGTAACCGGAAACAGAGGGACCTATAAATCCAAACGCGACGCCTTGGAAAGAGCCAATGTGCAGGTTGTCGACGTGCCCAGTGAAATTGCCGATGCCCTTTCTTCTGCAATCGGGCGCATCCAACCCGAGGCCAAATACATAAATTCGAATTAGGAAAATTTGGGAGACTAAAAAATGACCAAAATGAACACAGAAGAAGCTTTCGTTAAAGTCCTGCAAATGCACGGCATCGAACACGCTTTCGGCATTATCGGCTCGGCATTCATGCCTATATCCGATCTTTTCCCTATAGCTGGTATCAAATTCTGGGATGTCGATCACGAAACCAACGGCGGCATAATGTGCGACGGCTACACCCGCGTCAGCGGCAAAATCGCCATGGCCATTGCGCAAAACGGCCCCGGCATCACCAATTTTGTAACGCCGATCAAGACGGCCTATTGGAACCACACTCCCATGTTGTTGGTCACGCCGCAGGCCGCCAACAAAACTATTGGACAGGGCGGCTTTCAGGAAGTGGAACAATTGGCCTTGTTCAAGGACATGGTCTGTTATCAGGAAGAAGTACGCGACCCGTCGCGTATGGCCGAAGTTCTGAACCGAGTTATTGAGAAAGCGATCCGGGGCTCGGCGCCGGCGCAAATCAACGTTCCACGTGATTATTGGACTCAGGTGATTGATATCGAGCTGCCGCAAATTGTGCGCCTGGAACATCCCGCCGGTGGGGCCGAGGCCATCGCCAAAGCCGCCGAACTGCTATCCGGCGCAAAGTTCCCGGTCATTCTGTCCGGGGCCGGTGTTGTTATCGGCAATGCCATTCCGGAATGCCAGACTTTGGCGGAGCGTCTCGACGCGCCGGTTTGTAGCGGCTATCAGCATAATGACAGTTTCCCGGGCAGCCATCCTTTGGCCGTTGGACCGCTGGGCTATAACGGCTCTAAGGCGGCAATGGAACTGATCGCCAAGGCCGACGTGGTCCTGGCCCTCGGGACACGTCTCAACCCGTTCTCAACGCTGCCAGGCTACGGTATCGATTACTGGCCACAGAACGCCAGTATCATCCAGGTCGACATCAACGCTGACCGTATCGGCCTGACTAAGAAAATATCCGTCGGCATCTGCGGTGACGCCAAGCAGGTCGCCATTCAGATTACAAAGCAGCTTTCCGCTACGGCCGGCGACGCCGGGCGCGATGACCGCAAGGCGCTAATCCATCAAACAAAATCAGCCTGGATGCAGGTTTTGAGCGGCCTGGATCATGAAGAAGACGATCCGGGCACGGTTTGGAATAAAGAGGCCCGCGAGCGTGATGCTGATCTCATGGCGCCACGGATGGCGTGGCGCGCCATTCAGGCCGGCCTGCCCAGAGACGCCATCATTTCCAGCGACATCGGCAACAACTGCGCCATCGGTAACGCCTATCCAACCTTTGACGAAGGACGAAAGTATCTGGCGCCCGGACTGTTTGGCCCGTGCGGATACGGCTTTCCCGCGATCATCGGCGCCAAGATCGGCTGCCCCGATGTGCCGGTGGTCGGTTTCGCTGGTGACGGCGCCTTCGGCATTTCAATGAACGAAATGTCGTCCTGTGGCCGTGAAGGTTGGCCGGCCATCACCATGGTAATATTTCGCAATTACCAGTGGGGCGCTGAAAAACGCAACACTATCTTGTGGTACGACAATAACTTCATCGGCACCGAACTGAACCCGAACTGCAGCTATGCCAAGGTTGCGGAGGGTTGCGGTTTAAAGGGAGTCGCCGTCACCACGTCGGAGGAACTTACCAGCGCCTTGCAGACAGCCTGCCGGGCCCAGGATGACGGCGTGACCACCTTCATTGATGTCATCCTCAATCAGGAGCTTGGTGAACCGTTCCGACGTGACGCGATGAAAGCTCCCGTGGCCGTCGCGGGCATCGATCCAGCCGACATGCGTCCGCAAGAGAATGCCTGAAGAACCGGTTTCATTTTCCAACCCGGGCTTTCACGTACTCACCATCAATGCGGGATCCTCGAGCCTGAAGGCCAAGGTTTACAAGTGCGACGGGGAAAACCTGTCGCTCGATTGGCGGACCAGCCTGATCGGTATCGGCTCGACGGATCTGCCCGACCACAAGACCGCCCTGACAAGCTTATGCGACCGTTTGGCGGCGGAAAACCGGATCGGCCGGATCGAGGCGGTCGGTCACCGGATCGTCCATGGCGGCGAGGTCTTTACCCGCCCGACGCGGATTACCGCCGAAATTTCGGCGGCACTGGCCGAACTGATCCCTCTGGCACCCCATCATCAACCCCATAATCTGGCCGCGATCGAGATCGTGGCGAATTCGCTCCCCGGCGTTCCACAAGTCGCCTGCTTCGATACCGCTTTTCATGCCACGCTCCCGCTCGAAGCCCGCGAACTGGGCTTGCCGGCGGCATACACCGATCGCGGCATACGCCGGTACGGGTTCCATGGTCTTTCCTACCAGTCGCTGATCGACGGTTTCCAACGGACCACCGGCGAACCGCCGCCCAGCCGTCTGATTGCCCTGCATTTGGGCAACGGCGCCAGTCTTTGCGCCATTCATGACCTGAAGAGCGTCGCCACCAGCATGGGGTTCTCGACCCTGGACGGTATCCCCATGGGCACCCGTTCGGGGGCGTTGGATCCGGGGGCGCTGATCCATTTGATGAAAGACGAGGGGCTGAGCCCTAGC
>JAYGEH010000476.1:0-7968 GCA_046582475.1 Rhodospirillales bacterium | reverse complement strand
GACGGAATGCTTTCGATGAACAGCAGCGGATCGTTGTTGTGCTGCACTTTGCGCGACCATTTGTTCAGATTGCCCGGGCCGGCGTTCCAGGCGGTCAGCAAGCGGAACAGATCGCCCTTGATGCGCGCGTCGGCCAACAGGATATCGATATATTTCTGGCCGAGCTTGAGATTAAGCTCCGGATCGAACAGTTGGTTGCGCTGGGCACCGCGCAAGCGCCGGTCCTTGGCGACGAAGCTGGCGGTGCGCGGCATGATCTGCATCAGCCCGCGGGCGCCGGCGCGGCTTTTGGCCTTGGGATTGAAGGCCGATTCCTGGCGGATCAGGGCGAGGATCAATTCCCGGTCGATAACGGCGCCGTCCTTGGCGGTCAGCGGCGGCGCCGGGTAGGCGGTGGAATCGTACAATTCCGATCCTGAATGCACCAAAAACGTTCCCAGGCGCATGGCCAGGGACGCCATATCGGCGCGGTCGGCGAGGGCCAGCATGGCGCGCGCCAGATCCGGCGAGGTGCGCCCGAACAAGGCCTTCAATTCAACTTCGGCGCGGCGGTCTTCGCCCACCTGCAACAGCATCACGGCCCGGCGTCCGCCCGGCGCCGCCGCCAATTCCCGCAACGCTTCGCCGGCCAGCGGCGGCGGCGCCCAATTAAACACCGCCTTGTCGGCCATCAAATTGTGCGCCAGCAATCCGTAAAATGTTCTCGGGTGCCGTTTGGCGGCGCGCAGATAGGTATTGAAATCTTGCGGCCGGCGCACCCGCAAACTGGCGCGCGCCGCCCAGAAGGCGCCCGCCGATATGAGCCAGCCGGACGCGTAGTCCGATTTGGAAACCGCGTCAAAATGGCCCAGGGCCTTTGGATAATCTTGCAGCCGCCAGGCCGCCAGCCCGGCCGTCCAATGGACCACGGGAAGATATTTGCCGGATCGTTTGGTGCCCTTTTCGGCCCAGTCCAGCGCCCACTCATCGCGCCCGGCGCCGTAATAGCCGGTGGCCAGGCGGCCGCGCTGGCGGTCCAGCTCCACCGGGTGGTAAAGGCGCTGAATTTTTTTGTCGGTGATCAGCTTTTTGAAGGCCTTGGTCCAGCCCTTGCGCAGATACCAGCGGAGGCGTCTCTGAATGCCGCGATATTGCTTGCGCTCGGCCTTGCTCAATTTTTTCCGCGGCGAATAGGTTTTGCTGGCATAGGCGGCGACATATGTCTTGTTGGATTTGGCGACTACCGGCGGCACCGGCATCTTCCAGTTCTTGGGCCGCCGCCGCAGCGCCAGCTTGTAGATGCGCCGGGCTTCGGGATGATCGGCGTAGTCCGCCATCCAGGCCTTGAGCTCCCGGTAACGGGAGCGGTATTTGGTCGGATGCAGATAACGCTGCGCCTTGACATGGCCCATCAGGGCGCGGTCATCGATGCGCTCGATGATCTTGTCGGCGTCTTTCCACTCGCCGTTCTTTTGCAATTCGAACACAATGCGGTAGCGGGCGGCATCGGCCTCGTTCAACAGCGACGGCAGGCTCGCCGACACCCAATCCCTGGGCGCCCCGGCTTTCAGCGCCGCGGTTTTCAGATCGGCAGCGCCCTTTTCGGCGGCGCGCAACGGCCCAGGCACAGCCAGCGCCAGAATCGCCGCCGCAGCGATTCCGCCAAGCAGAATCCGTAGTTTCACCGGGTAATTCATGTATTCAGAAATTTACTTTTGTTCCCCACGAGACCCGAAAAATGTTCGCAAGGGGCGACCACTCTCCTGGCCGGGACCATACGGTAATCACCCCCCGGACGCAAATGGGATACCCGAAGGAATTGCTTCTAGCCTTCTTCCAGCTTCGCCTTGATCGCCAGAAGGTCGCGCCAGGCCTCGCGTTTATGGGCCGGCGAGCGCAACAGATAGGCGGGATGAAAAATCGGCATGGCATCGATGGGCGCCGCCATTTTCGGCGTCGAATAGGCGAACCACTTGCCGCGCATGCGGGTGATGCCCTCGGTGCGGGCCAACAGGGTCTTGGCCGCCGGGGCGCCCAAGGGCACCAGAATGTCCGGATCCACCAGCTCGATATGGCGCTCGACGAAGGGCAGGCAGGCGGCGATCTCGTGGCTGGAAGGGTTGCGGTTGCCGGGCGGCCGCCAGAACACGATGTTGGTGATATAGAATTGCTCCCGGTCGAGGCCGATGGAGGCCAGCATGTGGTCCAGAAGCTGGCCCGAGACGCCGACAAATGGCAGCCCCTGGCGGTCCTCATCGGCGCCCGGCGCCTCGCCCACGAACATAATCCTGGCCTTTGGATTGCCGTCGGCAAACACCGTGTTGGTGGCGGTCTTGCGCAGGGCGCAATCTTCAAAGCGGTCCACCGCGGCGCGCAGCTCCTCGACGGTCTCGGCATTGCCGGCCAGCGCGCAGGCGTTTTCGATGGCCTTTTCCGAAGTGCTCGCCCCGCCATTGTGTTTGGCCGCCGCCGGCGCCGCCCGCCTGCCGGGTTTCGGCGCTGCCTTCCGGGCGGTTTTATCAGGCGCCTTGATGGCCTTCGCTGATTCGGCAAAGCGGTCCACCGGTGCCTCGCCGATACATTCATCGACGCCGGCCTCCAAATGCCAAGCCAGAGATTCCCGCAAACGATCCGTGTCCGCCATCGGCCGAGGATAACAGATTTCGAGCGGTTCCGGATAGATATGAACCATTTGACCGGGATGATTTTGCCCGGTGGCGAGGAGCGCGTCGCCTGGCGATGCATTGCACCGGCAAAGATGTGCGACGACGTCCACGCATCGAAAGCACCCGGCCTCTGGTGGGTCAAATCGGCTCCCCGGCGGCGCCCCGGCGCTTGCCCGATGCAAAGGCATCGCGCCCTGCACCGCGCCTACCCGGAAAACCGATTTGTTCCCATCAAATTGATTCCTATCTATCCAGAACCGCTCTAACCTCCGGTTGACACCTCCGATCCGCCGGAACATGGTCTGATTCGCCTGGATATTGATCAAGGAAGCCGCCCATGGGACGGGAATCGATGGAATATGACGTCGTGATTGTCGGCGCCGGACCATCGGGACTGGCGGCGGCGATCCGGCTCAAGCAACTTAGCAACGATGGCGGTCGCGAGATCAGCGTCTGCATCGTCGAAAAAGGCTCGGAAGTGGGCGCCCATATTTTGTCCGGCGCCATCCTTGAGACCCGCGCCCTGGATGAACTGCTGCCCGATTGGGCGGCCCTGGGCGCACCGTTGAACACGCCGGTGACCGAGGACCGGTTTCTGTATCTGACCGCGCAAAGCACCATCTGCCTGCCGACGCCGCCGTCCATGAACAACCACGGCAATTTCGTCATCAGCCTCGGCAATCTCTGCCGCTGGCTGGCGGAACAGGCCGAAGGTCTCGGCGTCGAGATTTATCCGGGCTTCGCCGCCGCCGAGGTATTGTATGACGACACCGGGCGGGTCATGGGCGTCGCCACCGGCGATATGGGCATCGGCAAGGACGGCGTGCCGACCGGAACCCACCAGCCCGGCGTCGAATTGCACGCCGCCTATACCCTGTTCGCGGAGGGCTGCCGTGGCTCCCTTTCCAAGACCGTGATCGAACGCTTTGGCCTCGACAAGAATTCCGACCCGCAGACCTACGGCATCGGCATCAAGGAATTGTGGGAGGTGGACCCGGCCAAGCACAAACCCGGTTCGGTCATCCATACCATCGGCTGGCCGCTCGCCAACGATACCTACGGCGGCTCGTTCATCTATCACCTCGAAGACAATCAGGTGGCGGTGGGGGTCGTGATCGGCCTCGATTACCGCAATCCCTATCTCAGCCCCTTCGACGAAATGCAGCGCTTCAAGCTGCACCCGGCGGTCAAACCGCTGCTGAATGGCGGGCGGCGCATCTCCTATGGGGCGCGGGCGCTGATCGAGGGCGGCTTTCAATCGATCCCAGAGCTGTGTTTTCCCGGCGGCGCGCTGATCGGCGATGCCGCCGGTTTCATGAACGTGGCCAAGATCAAGGGCAGCCACACGGCGATAAAATCGGGCATGGCCGCCGCCGAGGCGGCGTTCGCGGCGCTGGCTTTCGATTCCGGGGCAAGGCCGGAGCTGTCCGCCTACCCGGAAAAACTGAAACAAAGCTGGCTTTGGGCGGAGCTGAAGAAGGTGCGCAATATCCGCCCGGCATTCCGCTGGGGCCTGTGGGCCGGTCTGGTTCTGTCGGCCATCGATACCTTTCTGTTCGCCGGCCACGCGCCGTGGACCCTGCACCACCACGCCGATCACGACCAGCTTCAAAAAGCCGCAGTCGCGCGCAAAATTTCCTACCCGAAGCCGGACGGCGAGATTACCTTCGATAGGGCGTCTTCGGTCTATCTTTCCAACACCAACCACGAGGAAAACCAGCCGGTGCATTTGCAGCTTTTGGATTCGGATGTGCCATTATCGGTCAACCTGGCAGACTATGACGGACCGGAAGCGCGCTTTTGCCCCGCCGGGGTCTATGAATTCGTCGAACAGGACGGCGCCCAGCGGCTGCAAATCAACGCCCAGAATTGCGTTCATTGTAAGACCTGCGACATCAAAGACCCCGGCCAGAACATAAACTGGGTGGTGCCCGAAGGCGGCGGCGGTCCCAATTACCCGAATATGTAGGTCCGGCAGGGGAATTCAGGCGCGCACAATTTCCCGCAAGTTGCCGTGATTTGCCGGTTTCAAGATTGAGGATTTTCCCACATAGCGTTAAACTGCACCGAATTCCGCCCCCGTTTGGAGAATTAAGTCTTGGGATTGAACGACAGCCATAAAAATTTGCGGCGCGGCCGGTATCGCCGGTTGGCGGTATTGTCGGTGGCGGCCGCGATCCTGAGCACCGCGCCGGGTTTCGCCAAACCGCTTATCGAAGGCCCCGCGAAGACGCAAGCGGTCTCGCCGCTCGGCGCCTATCTGGCCGGCCGCCACGCCCAATATGTGCGCGACCCGGGCTCGGCGATCGACTACTACCGCGCGGCGCTGAAGACGTTCACCGGCAACAAGGACATCATGCGCCGGGTGGCGGTGCTGTTGATCACCGAGGGACGCATCGACGAAGCCCTGGCGTTTACCCAAGGCCTCACCGACGCCAAGGGCGAAGCCAGCAATCTGGCCAAATTGCTGGCGGCGTTGGAGGATTTGCGCGGTGGACGGTTGGCGGAGGCGGACGCGGTGTTGGCCGCCCTGCCCAAGACCGGGCTCAACCTGTTTACCCGGCCGCTGATCCGCGCCTGGGTCCTGACCGGCCTGAAGCGCTATGACGATGCCGTCGCCGAGATCGACGCGAAAGGCGGCAACAAGGCGTTCGTGGCTTTGTTCGGCGTTCATTCGGCGCTGATCAATGTGCTCAAGGGCGATGCCGAAAAGGCCGATGTGCAATTCAAGGCGACCATCGCCCGGCGGCGCAATCCCAATCTCCGCCTGACCCAGCTTTACGGAAATTTCCTGGAGCGCGCCGGACGCACCGAGGATGCCCGCGCCCTCTATGACACCTATATGAAGGCGCGTCCGTCCTCGACCATGCTGGGCGCCGCGTTTAAACGGCTGGACGCGGGCAAAAAGCCGGACGCCATCGTCGCCGGCGCCAAAGACGGCGCCGCCGAGGCTCTGTTCAGCCTGGCCGGCTCGGTGCGCCAGCAGAATGCGCGCCGGGCGCTGATCCTGGTCCGCCTCGCGGTGCGCATGAAGCCGGACTTCACCCTGGCCCGCCTGTTGATCGCCGAAACGTTGGAATCCCAGCAGCGCAACGAAGACGCCATCAAAGTATACCGGCAAATCGCCAAGGACCCGGCCTATAGCTGGACGGCACGCCTCCGCATCGCCGACAATTTCGATACCCTCGATAAGGCCGAGGACGCGGTCCAGGTTCTGCGCGCCATGGCCCGCGCCGACAAAAATCGCCACGACGCGCTGGTCCGCCTCGGCGATATCCTGCGCCGGCGCAAACGCTACCGGGAAGCGTCGCGCGCCTATGCCGACGCCAAGGCGCGCATTCCGTTGCTGCAGCGCCAGCACTGGTCGCTGCTCTATACCGCCGGCATCGCCAACGAGCGCATCAAGAACTGGAAGGTGGCCGAGGCTAATTTCCTGAAAGCCCTCGAATTGTCGCCGGATCAGCCCTTGGTGCTCAACTATCTCGGCTATTCCTGGGTGGAGAACGGCAAGAATTTGGACCGGGCGCGCAAGATGATCGAAACCGCCGTCGCCAAGCGGCCCCGGGACGGCTATATCGTCGACAGCCTGGGTTGGGTTCTGTACCGGCTCGGCGACATCGACGGCGCCGTCAAGCATCTGGAGCGCGCCGTCGTGCTGCGCCCCGAAGACCCCACCATCAACGACCATCTCGGCGACGTCTATTGGAAGGTGGGCCGGCGCACCGAAGCCCGCTTCCAATGGGAGCGCGCCCTGGCGCTGGAGCCGGAAAATGACCAGATCAGAAAAATCAAAACCAAACTGCGCGACGGCTTGAAGGACGGATGAGCCAAAACGGATGAGTGAGTCCGTTACCGTTAGCGCACCGGCCAAGATAAATCTTTACCTGCACGTCACCGGCAGGCGCGCCGACGGGTATCACACGCTGGATTCGCTGATCGCCTTCGCCGGACTTGGCGATCAGATCACGGTCGAGACCGCCGATAGTTTAAGCCTCGAAATCGATGGCCGGTTCGCAGAATCACTGCAAAACCCGGACGACAATCTCGTCTTGAAGGCTGCGCGCGCGCTGGCCGAGGAAGCCGGCTGTCCCGCAAACGCCCATATACGCCTCACCAAAAACCTGCCCGTCGCGGCCGGCATCGGCGGCGGCTCGGCGGACGCGGCGGCTGCCCTCAAGGCCTTGGCAGAACTTTGGCAAATCTCTTCGGACGAAACCGCCATGCAATCCTTGGCGGCCACCCTCGGCGCCGATGTGCCGGTCTGCTTTGCCGGCCACACCGCGTTCGTCGGAGGCGTTGGCGAGGTCCTTACGCCCGCGCCCGGTCTTCCAAGTTGCGGGCTGGTACTGGTCAATCCGGGTGTCGCCTTGGCAACCCCCAGCGTGTTCGCGGCGCGCACCGGCGATTTCGGCAAAGAGGCCCGCTTCACCGATACGCCCGCAAATGCCGCCGATCTTGCCGGGCTTTTGTCAGCCAGGCGCAACGATCTGGCCGTTGCCGCCACCGCCCTGGCCCCGGTGATCGGCGATGTCCTCACGGCCCTCGAAGCAGCCGGCGCGCATCTGGCCCGCATGTCCGGTTCCGGCGCCACCTGCTTTGGTCTTTTCGATGATTTGAGCGCCGCCGAAACCGCCGCCGAATTCCTTGGACTGGCCGCGCCCGATTGGTGGCTGGCGGCGACGACTTTGGCCACGCCTTAATCCCGCCCAAACGGTTGCCGAGCGCCGCCATGTTGCGTACATTGCGCCCGCATCTGTGCCGAGATGGGGCGTGGCCAAGTGGACTAAGGCACCGGCTTTTGATGCCGGCATTCGGAGGTTCGAATCCTCCCGCCCCAGCCAATTTTATTAAAAACTATTAATTTTCAATGGGTTGGTAATTAAGGCTATATCCAACCCATGATTATACCCATGTTTAAAATGGCATTCACCGGGATATGGTGGGATGTTCCAGGATCTTTACCGAGGCAAATATGGTGTTTCCGACTTGGTGATCATAATTCTCCGATTTCCGACAATTTTAAGCACCTTCTGGTAGGCGCGGTCCTGATTTTCCTGAGGTCCGATAATAATTTGGCGAATGGGCAACCGTCGTTTTCCGCCAAGTTCGTTTAAAATAATGTACGGCACCTGCGCCCCGCGTTTGATCCGCTTGCGAACTCGCTTCAATTGCTTTTCATCTGGATCGTAGGTGGGGTCTTCGCTTTTGAATGAATTGTGAGCCTCTGCCGTGGTTGGTGAAACCGTTAAACGGACTTCATTTTCTTCTTTGAAGCCCCGATGTTTGAAACGGGTCGAGCAGTCAAAAAATTGTGTGAATATGA
>JAYGEH010000426.1:0-2365 GCA_046582475.1 Rhodospirillales bacterium | reverse complement strand
CTCCGGAATGGATCCTTGGATGGTCATCAGCGTCATGGTGATCATTTGGTTTTTGCTCGGCATGATCATCGATTCGATCTCCATCATGCTGTTGACGGCGGCGATCTTTTCGCCGATTGCCGAGAAGCTCGGCTATGACCCCATCGCCTTCGCCATCATCGGCATCATCGCGATTGAAGCGGGCCTGTTGACGCCGCCGTTCGGATTGCTGGTCTACACGGTCAAATCGGCGATCGAGGGCATCGATCCCGATATGAGCGTGATGACCATCTTCATAAGCTCGACGCCCTATTGGATGGTCATGTTGCTTGGCATGGTCTTGATCATCAATTTCCCGGTCATCGCGACCTTCCTGCCGAGATTGCTGTTCTAGAGGAAACCGGGCTACAGGGGGACCAAACAATGGTGCAGACAAGCGGCTTGGCGCATATGAC
Organism: Rhodospirillales bacterium; assembly: GCA_046582475.1. Classification (GTDB taxonomy): domain Bacteria; phylum Pseudomonadota; class Alphaproteobacteria; order Rhodospirillales; family UBA2165. Next base: position 1,931 of record JAYGEH010000426.1, on the reverse strand, counting down.
CATTGCGGTCACCGATACCGAACGCAGCCTGGAATTTTACCGCCGCCATCTTGGCATGACATTTCTCGGCGGCAGTCACGAGCGCGGCATGATATTTCTGGATGCCGGCGGCGATTGCATCATTCTGGCGCGCGTCGATACGGCACCGTCGACGGCGCGGCTGGAGGATATCCACCACGCCTTCATCGTCGATCACGGCGCCTATGCAGACGCCGTCGAGGAACTACGCGAAAACGGCGTCGATGTGTTTTTCGAAGAAGACCGCAAAGGCGGCGTGGTCAATGGCCCGCGCGCCTATTTCCACGACCCCGATGGAAATGTTTTGGAAATTATAGACCTGACCAGTTACACCGGCGCCGAATAGGGGCCGGCGCGCTTCGATTACCGCTCAATTCACCTTGGCGGGCTTGAGCTCGAGCCGGATCCAAGCCAGTTCCTGCTTGATCGCCTCCAGCTTGGGCCGATCCGGAGCATTGAGGGCGTCGGTGATGATCTCGCGCTGCACCGATAGCGGCAACCGGCCCAACTGCTCCAAAAACAGAAACTTGATGGATGGCCGAATGGTTTCCGAGGTGAGGATGCCCAAGACCAGCCTTTTGCGGATATCGACCCTGAGGTTGCCCGCTTCGGACAGCTCGAAAAACTGGGCCACGAAGGCGCGCGAATCGATATCGCCCTGCAACAGCATTTTGAGATTGTTGCGCAGCGCTTCGGTGTACCGCTTGCGGCTCAGCGCGACGAACTTGCGGGCGTTCAGTTGCACCTTATCGATGACATTGGGATCGAAATGGCTTTCGCTGACCAATTCCACCATCTGTTTGACGACCGGATGCTTGGACATGCCGCCCAGCATGGCAAACACCTCGCGGGTCACCGGCGTGGATTCGGCCATGGGCGACATGCGCACCGCGGCGGCCACCGACATGGGCGAATCGGGATCGCGGGTCGCCACCATGGCCAGCGGCAAAGGATCGTCATAGGCCTGTAGATCGATATTGGTATTCAGCAAATGTTCGGGCATCAGGAGGCGTTCGCCGTCTCCCGGCGCCAACAATGGCTGATGATCGTTGTATTGATTGCGCAAGGTTAGCGCCAGTTCGAGTCCTTGCTGCGAGAACCCAAGATTGTTGGTCATCGATTACGCCCTAACAAAACCACCGAACCGGCATTGCGCCGGCCCTTGAAATTATTGCGGCAAGAGCTTGTCCGCCTTTGTTAGGAATATGGGCGGCAAACATTGCCAAAATATTTACGGCCCCGGTTCGCTCGAAATTGAGTAAATAAACTCCTATCGGGGGCGCCGCAGCCCAAGTCCGGCGTTCCGAGGCGCCCGAAATTCCGGCGATGTTCTGTCGATTTTTCTTCCCATGAAGCCGGGCCGGCCGACCGGTTCCCTCGGCAAGTATTCGAATTCCCTCCGGAATCTAAAACGATTAAATCAGCGCCGCAGCCACGATTGCGCCGAATCATTCCCAAATACAAATTTGCGGCGCCCGGCCATTTCCGTTTCAATTCACCAAAAATTATTGGGCGCTTGATTCTGGTATGATTCTGATTCTCTGTTTTATCTTTCCGGTTACCGAATTTTATCTAGATGAAAATATGAATATATCCAAATTCCACTTCAATTCACCAAATAACCTATTGAAAAGAATCACTTAAATATCAGATTCATTCTTAAAAATTCTCGTTTGAATCATTATATCCTTCGCCCAGACCGCCATTTCTGACTCTATAGTGAGTCATTTTTGCCACAATATATAGTGTTTCATACAAAATATAGTTAATACTTATTGACGGTACACAGGATTTAGCGTACTCATACGCAATGCTTGATCAATACAGAGTCAAATAAAAAAACAAATTTGAACCAGCCGAATTATTTGGCGCCACCGAGAGGAAATCGAATGGGGACTGGGTCAAACGGGGGT
>JAYGEH010000424.1:0-2280 GCA_046582475.1 Rhodospirillales bacterium | reverse complement strand
TAAGCGGCCACCGCCACCGGCGGCGTGATCGACGAAGCCACGCCATAATAAAAGACAAACAAATGGGCCACCAGAACCGTCAACCCCAACCCCTGCATGGCCGGACCCAGTATCAGCACAATTGTCAGATAGGCGGGCAAGGTCGGCATGCCCATGCCCAGCATCAGGGCCGCAAATGCAGTCACAAACAGCGTCAGAAAAAGGCTGCCGCCGGACACTTCGTCGATCAACAGGGCGAAATCCTGGGGCAATCCAGTGGCCCCCAAAACCGCTACGATGATGCCGACCACGGCGATCGCCATTAGCAGCCGCCCGAACGTCAAGCCGGCATGGGACAGCGCTTGGATGATGATTGTGGGCCTTGTCCGAACTTCGGGATTCAAGAAACTGAGGGGGATTATCACGAAGAATGCCGACATGCCGGCGCCGGCCGCGGACAGGCCCTGGATCAGCGACACCACCACGATGACAATCGGAACAACGATCATGATGACATTGATGAAATCCTGGCCCTCGACCTTCAAATCCTCGCGCTCGAGATCCTCGCCGCCGACCTCGACGCCAAGACGGCGCGCCTCGAACGCGACGGAAGTAAAAAGGCTGGCATAGTAGGCCAGCGCCGGAATGAGGGCGGCGACGATGATCGTCAAATAAAATATTCCGGTCAGGTCCGCCATCACCAGGGCGGCGGCGCCCATGATCGGCGGCATGATCTGGCCGGCCGAGGACGCCGTCGCCTCGACGCCGCCGGCGAAGGCCGGGGAGAAGCCGCGCTGTTTTATCATCGGGATGGTGATCACCCCGGTCGCCACCACGTTGGTGACGGCGCCGCCCGACATGGTGCCAAACAGGCCCGAGGCCATGATCGCCGCGTGCGCCGGTCCGCCCCGAAATCCCCTGGTCACGTGAACCGCAAGCTTGATCATGGATCGCCCGCCGCCGGTACGCTCCAGCATGGTTCCCAGCAGAATGAACGGAAACACGGTGAAGATGAGAATCCCCATGATCATGCCCAGGATGCCATCGTTCAGATTGAACCAAAGGTCTTCGGCGCTGTAGACCAAATCGAGGGGGGCGGTTTCGAAAATCCACGGCCAATATTCGCCGGTGTAAAAATAGAACAGGGCGACAATAGAGACGACCGATAGCGGTGATCCCCAGATTTTCCAGCTCAAAACTATAAACACGATCGCGGCGGTTATGGAGACCGTGACATGAAACATGGTGAACTCGGTGAAGCCGTCCCGTTCGATGGCAATCTGTTCGGTATAGTAGACCCAGAGCACCGACCAACCGGCAACCAGCAGGGCGATGTCGATGAGCCATCCCATCCATTTGCGATCCGGCCATCGTGACGCGACCGCCTTCGAAAACGGGCTGCTTGCCAACACCAGATAAATCGAGGCTCCCAAAATGAGCGGGCGAATGATAACCGAAGGAAATGGCCCGAACGGCGGGAATATCTGATAAGTCGGCATCGAATTGACGATGCCGGTGATGGCCATCACGAAGGCCACGATAAAAATTGAATATTGGATGAACCGGGCGCGCCGGTTAATTCCAATGTCCGCGCTCATAGAATCCCGCCAATCGTGCGATAAGTCTGCGAAGAGAGTTGGCCGCGCATTCGGCGCGGCCAACCTCGGTGTTCTCGAACCGGCAACAAGACCGGTATTACATTAACTCCGGCCGGCTTTAGCCGCCCAACAGGCGTTTCGGAATTTTCTTTCCGGCTTCCTTGTAGAATCTGAGCGCTCCCGGATGCAACGGCACATTGCCCGCCGTAAAGGGATCATCCAGGCCGATAGGTTTCAAGATCGCCGCCGAAGCGTGCATCTCTTTTATGTTGTCGAACATGGCTTTGGTTAATTTGTAGACCAGGTAGGCGCTCAAATCGGCGCGCACCACGATCTGCGACATAAACCCGTTGGTGACAATGTCGACGGTATTGTTTACCTGGTTTTTGTAGGTGCCCGCCGGAATAACAGACGTCACCCGGCCGGTTGAACCGAGAAACTTCTTCCAGGCCGGGGAATTTATGGGCACCTCTAAAAATAACCTGCTGTGCAACCGTATGCCAATATCAGCTCACCATGAAGCCCTTTGACCAGAATTTCTGTGTTTACCACGCTTCCGCGAGGTCATTTTTCCCTCAATCCCAACTCCAGACAGACTCCTCCAACAAAACTCATGGGGAGCCAGCCATGGCGAGACGCTCCAACTGAACCAAGCGGCGCATGTTGTAGGTCAGGTTCTTCAGTCCGATCCTCGCCCTGGCCC
>JAYGEH010000409.1:0-3359 GCA_046582475.1 Rhodospirillales bacterium | reverse complement strand
ACACACTCGGAAAATGACTGATAGAGATTTGTGAGGCTGATTTTGGGGCCGCAACTGATTTATCTGAGGTTTTATCGGTAGATTTATCAACCGAGCCAGCTTCAGAGGCCGGTTTCGACTCTGTCTTTGTCTACCTTCTTCGCTGCTTTCTTCGCCCCCTTAGAGGCCTTCTTCGTTGCTTTCTTCGCTCCCTCACACTTTATTTTTTTCCAAAATTTGTCTTCCTTTTTCCGCTCCTCTTCCCTCTTTTTCTCATCTTTTACATGTATTATAAAAAAGACGCCCCCATCATCGCTTAGCGGTTGCGCGGAAGTCATGGCCAAAAGTGGCTTTGGTTCGGTCACGCCACCAGTAAATTTTAAATATTTGGACTCTCACCCATAGCTGCACTTATATTGATTATACAATATAATGATTATACAATACAAAAAATCGTTAGAAGGTTTCTTCTGAATTATTAATTTTAGTGGGAAACTTAATAATAATACGATCTATTTACCGACTATTTATATTTCTCCCCGCTGTTTTGTTCTTGTTTAATGTCCGTATGGGGCTCACACGGGGATTGCACAGGGTAACTTGAATTCCGTTACCGATCCATGGCCGCCCGATCCAGGCGAAACGCTGCTGGGTATGGAAAATATCGCGATAAACAACTCGCATTCGCCGCGATTTCGAACCGATCAAATAATTAACCTTCGAGGAAGTGTTGAATATGGACTCTCGTACTGACTATCGCCATGCGGCCGACGATGAACCGGCCCCAGCTGGCGGCATTTTCGAAGCGACGAACCGGCGTCTTAGCGATCTCGATGAATCCCGTGCTTTCGGAGAGCATTGGACGTGTAGCCGGGCCTTGAACGCCAGCCTGACGCTTAGCCATGATGACGGATCAACTGAAGACTTCACCGACTTGTGCAGCTCTTACGGGGCCGTGAACTTCGGCCATTGCAACGAGGACATACGTCTTCCCGCGCATCCGAAAGCCGATCTGGTCGCCGGAATTTATCCGCCCGAAGCCGAGAAATTTGCGCGCTGGCTGACCAATGCTCTCGATGTGGTCGACTTCAAGGTCCTGTTCCAAGTGGGAGGCAGTTTCGCAGTAAGCACGGCGCTGTCGCTTGCGCTGCGCAACCGTCCGGGGAAAATTCTCGCCATCGAGGGCGGATTTCATGGTCTCGGCCTTGATGCGCTTAGCGCCACCACGTCACAACGCTCCATGGCCTTGCATGAAACGCCGATCCGGCAATCTCTGGCGTCATTTGTCGACGTCTTGAAGCCCGGCGAGACAGACATTAATTGGTCCGCTATCTCGTGCCTGATCTTCGAGCCCATCCAAGGGGCCCGCGGTTATGTCCCGCTGGACGCTCATTGGCTGCGCGAGCTGTGTGCGCAAGCCAAAGCCGCCGGGGTTACCGTCATTGCCGACGAGATTCAGTGCGGGTTTTACCGGTTCGGCGACTTCAGCGTGGCGCGAAGCATGGGCTTGACTCCCGACGTCCTGTTGTTCTCCAAGTCCATGACCAATGGGCTTTTTCCGTTTTCCGCCGTCGTCTATCGCCAGACGCTCGAAGCGGCGATCGGCGACGGCGTCGTGCTCGCCCATACGTTTCAGACCTCGGCCATTGGGTGCTACGCCGCGTGCGCGGTCGCCGATTACATCGATACCCACGACGTGGAAACCGATTGCCGCCGTGTCGCCGGCCCTTTGGCGGACGCAGCCACCCGTATAGCGAAAAATAATTGGGCAAGGGATATTTACCAGATAGGCCCCTCTCTATCATTCCGCCCCGTGATGAATGCCGGTGATCTGGTCAAGGAATGTTTCTCTGACGGGGTCTTGATCCTCGGCGGCGGTATGGAGGGCGAACGCATCCGGATTGCGCCCCCCTTGACCATTGCGAGCGAGGATTTGCGAGACGCACTGGAGATTATGTTATCGAGGCTGAGCACCGCGTCCAGACAACCCCGTCATGGCCACGGCGGCATGTCCCTGACGGCGCGCCGTCCTGATGAAGCCGTACTATAGGCAAAGAACGCCACATTAGGCGCTGGGAATAGATTTTTTGAGCAACAAAGTAATTTGCGTCATCGTTGATGGGCTACGCTACCAGACCCGCGCTGCCAATTCACCATTAAGACTTGGTTTGGATGTTCGCGCGAAGCCACGAAGTTGGCGTTCCCATACGTGCCGAAGAATTTCCCGGTTCTGTCTTTTGCTTGTCATTTTTCTACTGGGTCCATCCTTTGTGCAGGCTCAACAGGCTCAGCAAGCGAGGCCAAACCCGGTTGTAAGCGTACAAGAGCTTGAAAATCTTGCCTCCACCATAGAAGACAAAGTGGCCCGTGATAAATTGGTCTCGAATATCCGTGCCTTATTGGCTGTTAAGAAACAGGCCCAGCCCGAACAGCCGGTTGAAAGCACCGGCGCCCGGTTGATCGCCGACCTTTTAGCCAACGTCAGGCAAGTCAGCCGACAGATGTTGGCCGCCGCCGAAACGTTTGGCGATTTGCCTAATCTTGCCGCATCGATCCAAAAAGGGATGACTGACTCTAACACCCGCCAGCAGTGGCTCGGGTTGATTATCAAGGTTGCGTTGATTTTGATTGCCGCTGGGTTCGGCGAATATCTGACGCGTCTTTTGCTCCATCGTCCCAGGCGAAAGTTGGAGGAACGAGCGGCCGATACGTTTTGGGTGCGTCTGTCGCTGCTGGCGGGGCGGACATTTTTGGATATTGTGCCGCTCGCAGTTTTCGCTGCCGTCGCTTATGTCGTGGTGCCATTCATGCAGCCGACGGCCCAGGCTCAGGTTATGGCGCTGACCCTCATAAATGCTTATCTCATCGTTTGCACCATTCTGGCGGTGGTCCGGATGCTTTTGGCGCCGGCAGTAGAGAGCCTTCGCGTCCTGCTGTTGTCGAACATGAGCGCCAATTACTTGTTCATCTGGACCCGTCGGCTCACCGGCTTTTCCGTATTCGGCTTCTTTTTCGCTGAGGCGGCGCTTCTGCTTGGACTGCCCGCAAGCGGGCATGCCGCGCTTCTACGTTTACTAGGACTGATTATCACCGGTTTGGTGGTGGTCTTCTTTTTGCAAAATCGCGCACCGGTGGCGACCTGGATTCGCGGGGACGGAAAAGTGTTGCCGACCGGAGGTCTGCGCAACCGGCTTGCCGATATTTGGCATGTTCTGGCGGGTATTTATGCAGTCGCCATATTTGCAGTATGGGCACTCGGCATGACGGGAGGCTTCGAGTATTTGGCCCGCGCAAGCGCATATACAGCCGCGATACTGATTGCCACTCGATTGTTTGCAACAGGTTTGGACCGGGCGGTTGTTAAGGGGGTCGCGATTCGC
>JAYGEH010000385.1:0-17405 GCA_046582475.1 Rhodospirillales bacterium | reverse complement strand
CTGAAATGGAAATCCGCGACTATATGATGGCTCTATTCAAACCAAACAATCCTCGGAAACCGTTGATAGAGTTGGTGTTTTGAAAAGAGTCGGGTACTGTGAGCATTGCCTTAATTTGGCCTGGCAAACTGCCAGCAATCGAAATTAATGATATCCCGGAGTTGGCTGATACAAGACCAGAAATCCCCTTATTTATGCCGTCCTCTATGGTGCCAGGACATTGTTTAGAGTTGAACGGTGGCAGCACTTCGCCGGTCGTTTGAGCGATAATTCCGGCACGAGAGCAATTAAAGTGATTCGAATGTAGCGTGGTCAGCCTTGCTTCGAAGAGCCAAAAGGGAAGTAAAAGCTGATGTTGACCGGCGAAATTAGAAATCAGGTAAATCAAAAGTGCCTGCCAGCCAAAAACAGTGAATCACAGATTTGAGGAGTTGTTCAACAGCCTCAGCCAATTGGAGACATTAGCCTTCTGACCGCCTGGCTTTAAGCATGGCTCCATATATTCGATCTGGGTGTTCTGCCAAGGTAACAGGGCAGACGCCTATATCGTCGGTATGTTACGAGGCCGGCTAATATGGCTCTTGAGTGGCGCGACGAAGGGAAAATGAGCGGTGAAGATTCCCTCCCGCTTGAAGGAATATTGGGGGTTGCTCGTCAGTCCCAGTCGTCATTTTAGCTTTGCGTTTTTTACCTTTGGCGAAACTGCCGCCCAAAAGATTAGTCCCATCCCCCGTTTTGCGATGGCCCATGTATGCAGCATTGTGGCAAGCCGGATCGGAGCTGCCGGATATAAGTTGATGCGATCATTTGCTCGAAACTTGGAACCCATCGCAAGACCCGTCTAAATCCCAAAGGCCGATTATCGGAAATGACCGTCATGATAATTGAATTAAAACCGCCTTGACAGAAAGTGCCTCATATAAGCGGACCTTCAAGGTCGCAAATTCTATGTCCGTTGAGACCACCCCCCGAAACCTGACATTCCCGCCAAATACGCTGAACGTCCGGAGTTTACCCAGGCTATGTGAAAACGTTTCAAGTTGCCGACCCGGCGCACCAAAATAATCAAATTGGATTTAAATTCGTTTTGTTGCCGATTGGGCCTGTGTAGGAAAAGGTCGAGTTTCTGGCCATACGAATAGCCTGCTAATCCGAAATTCCATTTCGACTGAGTATGCCTATTAGAATGAATCTGCATGCCATTTTAAACGCCCCATAGCGGCGTCACTATCGGCGTCGGCCCGCTCTTTTGGGATACTATTTGGTGGACAAGGGTATCGGCAATTAGACGCGATGCGGACCTAAACCAGCGCTCCGCTTAGAGCCCGTACCACAACTCGGTCAGGCCGCGATAATTTCAATTGGGTACTCTATTTCGATTTTGAGGTATCTATAATCGTTTCGGAATGTTCAGGAATCTACGGTAATGACCTCGCCGCTCTTTGACCGTACATACCGCCGGCTATTCACCGCACAATTGGTCGCCCTCGTGGGCACAGGCCTGTCGACGGTTGCGCTCGCACTTTTGGCGTACGATCTGGCAGGCGACGATGCCGGTATCATCTTAGGCACGGCGCTTGCGCTAAAAATGATAGCTTACGTTGGCGTTGCGCCGATTGTCGGAGGATTTGCCCACCGGCTGCCTCGTCGCCCATTTCTAATCGCTCTCGATGTCCTGCGCGCGGCGTTTGTCGCGTGCCTGCCCTTCGTCACCGAGGTCTGGCAGGTTTATCTTCTGATCTTCCTGCTGAACGCATGCTCTGCAGGCTTCACGCCGACTTTCCAAGCGACGATACCGGATGTGTTGAAAGACGAAGACCAATATACGCGGGCCCTTTCCCTGTCTCGACTGGCTTACGACCTTGAAAACCTGTTGAGCCCGACGCTCGCTGCCGCCGCGCTGGTCGTGATAAGCTTCGACGCCTTGTTCGCGGTGAATGGCGTTGCATTTCTGATCTCGCGATTTTGGTCTTCTCGGTGCGATTGCCTTCGCCGCCACCCCATGCGCGGGAACAGGGCGCCTGGCAAAATTTGACATTCGGCATCCGGGCCTACGTCATGACGCCGCGACTGCGTGGGCTGTTGGCGCTTTCGCTCGCGGTGGTGACGGCTGGCGCCATGGTTATTGTCAATACCGTGTTGTATGTGCGCGACCACCTCGGTGGCACGGAAAGCGACACCGCGCTTGTATTCGCCGCCAACGGGGCCGGCTCCATGGTCGTCGCCCTGTTGCTGCCGCGATTCTTGAACCGCTTTCCCGACCGCCCCTTCATGCTTGCCGGCGGCGTTGTTATGGCCGCCGGCCTCCTGCTCGGCTTGTTCGATTTTGGACTGCTCGCCTTGCTGACGGTCTGGTTTGTTATTGGTGCCGGTTCTTTGCTAATCCAGACCCCGACCGGGCGGCTTCTCTTGCGTTCCGCGCACGATGGCGACCGGCCGGCCATCTACTCGGCACAGTTCGCGTTGTCGCATGCCTGTTGGCTGATTGCCTACCCGCTCGCGGGATGGATCGGGGCGACCCTTGGCCTGACGGCCGCTTTTACAATTCTCGCCGTCGTCACTGTGGTTTCCACCGCCGCTGCAATGGTTCTATGGCCGGCTCACGACCCGAGCGAGTTGGAACATATGCACCCGTCTTTGGATCATGAGCACCTCCATTCCCACGATGTGCATCATCGCCATGTACACGAAGGCTGGGAAGGGCCGGAGCCGCATCGCCATGCGCACCGGCACGCCCCTCTGGAGCATCGGCACACCTACGTTATCGACCTCCATCATCCGGTGTGGCCCAACCGATAGTCCCATTTCGCCAGTGATGCGGGCTTTCACCGACGAAGATTTTCAGCATCTTCCGCCAAAGGCGGTCATTCGGAAATCCGGCGGCACGGGATCGTCTGCTCCCAAATCGGGAGTGATTTCGTTCGTCTATTGCGGCTCGAAGATACAATTGTTACTCTATGAAGCGGATAAATTTGCCCAAAAATTACGGCAGATAGCTAACTGGCTCAACGAAAATAGCCGGCCGATCGCGGGAGGTAGTAACAAGTGGGAGAGAACGGCTCGGCGTTTCTTGAGCTCAAGGGTGTCGGAAAACGATTCGGCGAATTGGACGCTGTCTCCGATCTTACCCTCACCGTCGAAGAAGGCGAGCTTTTCACGCTGCTCGGCCCGTCGGGTTGCGGCAAAAGCACGACCTTGCGCGTGATCGCCGGGCTTGAGCATCCCGACGCCGGCGTTATCACGCTCAGGGGCGAGACCATTGTCGATGCCGCGGCCAATCAATACACGGCGCCTGAGGCGCGCAATATGGGCATGGTTTTTCAATCCTACGCAGTGTGGCCGCACATGACCGTCTTCGAAAACATCGCCTTCCCCCTGCGGCTCCGGCGCAACCGTCGATCCGTGCTGCGTAACAAAGTTATGGAGACGCTCGAGCTTGTCGGTCTCGCCGCCTCGGCCGGTGACTATCCATGGCAATTGTCCGGCGGCATGCAGCAGCGCGTCGCGCTGGCGCGCGCAATTGTCTATCAGCCCGACATATTGCTGCTCGACGAACCCTTGTCTAACCTCGACGCCAAGCTGCGCGAACAGATGCGGATCGAGCTCAAGGAGCTGCAGCGCAAGGTTGGCACCACGTTCCTGTTCGTAACCCACGACCAGGCCGAGGCGATGGTGCTGTCGACCCGCATTGCCGTGCTCGACAAGGGCCGGGTCGAACAGATCGGCACGCCGAGAGAGGTTTACGAGCAGCCGGCGACGCCGTTCGTCCGCGATTTCCTCGGCCAATCGGTACTGTTCCCGGGCCGCATCGATAACCTGGGCGGCGTACTCTGGATCGATCTCGACCTCGGCGCGCGCATGAAGCTGCCGTGCGACGGCGACGCGCTGTCTGGCGGCGAGCGGGTGACCATGGCGTGCCGGACCGAAGGCATTCGGATCCGGCCTATCGAGACCGCCATCGACGGCGAGATCGAAGCCACCATCGAAGAAGTGATCTATATTGGTGAGCGTATGGAATATAAGGTTCGCGTCGGCGAGCGGCAGTTTGCGGTCAGCAGCTATGACGACCAGCGGTTTGCTTCGGGCGCGCGGGTCAGCCTCGGCATCGGCGGCCGCGGCGTGACAGTATGGACCGATGACAGCTAGCGCAATCACCGCCGGGGCTGCTACCCAGAACGGCTTCCGGCTGCTGTCGCGGCGTCACGTCATTGGCGGCTTGGTGGTGCTGGCGATCGGCCTGGTGACGTTGACGCCGGTGGCGTTCTTGATCTTCTCCAGTTTCAACATCGCGGCGCCGGGCGAGGCGACTTCCTATGGCCTCGACAACTGGCACGCCGCGTTCGCAGACGATCGCATTTTCGATTCGATCTGGACCACCTTGCGTCTGGTGGTCGCCCGGCTCGGCATCTCGATTCCGGCTGGGATCCTGTTCGCCTGGCTGTTGGCGCGGACCGATATGCCGGGTGGATCGAGCTTGGAATTTCTGTTCTGGATCGCCTTCTTCACGCCGGCGCTGCCGCTGACGGTGGGCTGGATTCTGCTGCTGGATCCGGAGAACGGCTTGATCAACACCCTCCTCGCCGGGCTTCCGTTCGCGGTTCCGAAGTTCGATATCTTCAGCTTCTGGGGCATCGTCTGGGTTCATCTGACGGCGACCTCGGTCCCGGTCGCGGTGATCCTGTTCACGCCCGCCTTCCGGCAAATGAACGCGGCGCTCGAGGATTCGGCGCGGATGTGCGGCGCCAGCGCGCTGACCACGCTACGCCGCATCACCGTCCCGATCCTGATCCCGGCCATCCTGCCGGCGTCGGCGATCATGTTCGTCCGCAGCCTCGAGGCGTTCGAGATCGAGTTATTGCTGGGATCGCCGGTCGGAATTTTCGTCTACTCGACGCGCATCTTTGATCTGATCGACGAAGTGCCGCCGGCCTACGGAATGGCGACGGCGCTGGGAACCCTATTCCTGTTTGTTGTGCTTGCCCTCGCGGTCCTCTACGCGTTGGTCATCCGCGGCCGCCGTTTCACGACCGTCACCGGCCAGGCGTTCTCGACCGAGCGCGTCCGGCTCGGCCGCTGGCGCTGGCCGGCGCTCGCGCTTTGCAGTCTTTACCTGTTCACCAGCTTCGGACTCGGACTGATATTTTTGGTCTTGAGTTCCTTCATGCGCCGCTTCGGGTTCTTCGATATCGCCAATCCCTTTACCTTCGAGCACTGGACCGAATTGCTGTCCGATCCGGTGCTGCTGTCGTCGCTGGGCAACAGCCTCTTGCTCGGCACCGCGACGGCGTTGGTCGGCGTGGTGCTGTTTTCGCTGGTCGCCTACGTCGTCGTCCGCAGCCAGCTCACGGGCCGCAACCTGGTCGATATGATGGCATGGCTGCCGTGGGCGGTTCCCGGCGTCCTGATGGGCCTGGCGTTGGTTTGGCTGTTTCTCGCGACGCCGCTCCGCACCGTGCTCTACGGCACCATCGCGGGATTGGTCGTCGCCATGGTGATCAAGGAGCTGCCGGTGGCGGTGCAATTGCTCAAGGGCGGGTTCCTGCGGATCGGCAACGAGCTGGAGGAAGCGGCGCGGGTGTGCGGCGCCGGCTGGTCGATGACCTATTGGCGGGTGCTGCTGCCGCTGGTTTCGCCGGTGTTGATCACCGTCGCCGTGTTGTCATTCCAGGCCGCGGTCCGCGACATCGCCAGCGTCGTCTTCCTGTACGATAACGATTCCCGCCCGCTTTCGATATTGATGCTGGAATATAGTTTTTCCGGCGAACTTGAGCGCGGTGCGGCGGTGGGAATCCTGTTGGTGGCGATGATCGCCGTGATGGCGTACATCGCCCGCCGGCTCGGCTATCGTGCCGGAACGTCGAGTTGAGCGGTGACGAAAACGGTTGCCGCGGGCGAACGCTGTGCCAAGATCATCTGAATCCATATTACAAACTACTTTCAACCAGAGAAGGAAGAGAAAAATGCAAAATATAAAATGGACTGCTCTGATCGGAGCCGTGCTGGCCGCGGCAACGATAGCACTGCCGGCAAAAGCCGATTTTAAAAGCGACTGGAAGGCGCTCATCGCGGCCGCCCAGAAAGAGGGCAAGGTGGTCATTGCCGCGGTGCCTGGAACCGGCATGCGCAAGAGGCTGCCCGGCATTTTTAAAAAGAAGTTCGGCGTCGATGTGGAAATTATCGTCACCCCGTCGCGCCAGACCGCGCAGCGCGCGATCCGCGAGGCGGCGGCCGGCGCCGGCACCATGGACGTGTTCTCGACTGGTCAATCGACCTTGATCCGGGTGCTCTATCCGAGGGGACTGCTGGCGCCGATCAAGCCGATTTTGATCATTCCGGACATCAAAGATAAAAGCGTCTGGCAAACCGGCGAGCCATGGTTCATCGACGACAAGCGTTCCTATATGTTCCGCATTGTCGACCTGGTCATCCCGATGGCCTTCGTCAACGCCAAATACGTCGACCCGAACGCGTTCAAGACCACCAAGGATTTCCTCGATCCGAAATGGGCCGGAAAGATCGTCGTCTACGACCCGACCCGGCCGGGACCCGGCTCCAACGCGGTGTCCTATTACATGCGCCAAAAGGGCGAAAAATTCGTCATCGACCTGATCAAGGGCCAGAAGGCGAAGCTCACGCGCAATCGCCGCCAGCTCGTCGATTGGCTCGCCCAAGGCCGGTATCCGATCGCCTTCGCCGCCTCGATCAACGAAATCGCGCGGCTCCGGCGCGAGGGTTTCAAGATCGCCGCCGTTCAGCCCACCGACATCATGCCCTATGATGCGCCGGGTTCGGGCGTGCTGGTGCTGCTCAAGAACGCGCCGCATCCCAAGGCCGCTCATCTGTTCCTCAACTGGATCATGACCAAGGAAGGCATGCAGCTGTATCAGGATCTGGAAGGCATGCCGGTCACGCGGACCGACGTCGACCGCTCGTCGCTGATGGTGCCGGAAACCATCCCCAAGCCCGGGGTTAAATATTTCGATACCGCCGACTACTATTATGTGACCAAGGAATCGAAGATGCTTTTCGGCAAGCTCAAGGCCCTGCTGAAACGCTGAACCCGGAACGGAAAACTGAGCCGGCATGCAGCCGGCTCAGTGATCGCCGGCGTCGCCGAGCGCGACGATGGCGCTCGGGCCGTCTCCGACCACAAGATTGCTGATCACGCGGTGCGCCCCGGTATCGATCACCGACACCGTGCCGGCGCCGTGGTTGACCGCGAACAGCGCCCCGCCGCTCGCCCCAACCGGCGGTCCGAGAACCAGGTTTTGGTGTCCGCCGCTCGCCTCCACCGGTATTTCGGCGACGACTTCGAGCCGCACCGCATCGATCACCGAGACCACCGCGCTCGCCATGTCGTTGACGAAAATGCGTCTGCCGTCAGCGGCGATGGCCATTCGCTCCGGGGTTTCGCCGAGGGCGACCGATCCGTCAAATTCCAGCCGCGCCACATCGAACCTGGAGACCATGCCCGATTTGTGCGCGATCCAGGCGCAGGCTTTGTCCGGCGATAACCGGATGTAGTTGGGCCCGAAGGGCCCGCGCACGTCCTTGGCGACTTCGAGTTTCCCGACGTCGATCACCGAGACCACGTCGGCGCCCACATTGCTGATCAGGACGTGGCGGTCGTCGGGCGTGACGGCGATGCCGTGGGGGGCATTGACCACGGGGATAGTGTTTGCGAAATCGTGGCTCAACCCATCGACCACGGTGACAGTGCCATCGGTAATATTGGTTGCGAAGGCCCAGCGTCCGTCGGAGGTGAACGCGATCTTGTGATGGCCGGCGCCGGCCGGCACGGTGGCCAGCTTCTCGCCGCTCGCCGCGGCCAGCACCGAGAGATCGCCGGAGCCGTCGTTGGCCACCCATATTTCCTTGCCCGACGGGTGTTCATAAATGTGGCACGGCGCCTCGCCCACTTTGGTGCGCCCGACGAGGCGGCGGCTGGCGACATCTATAATGGCAACCGTTCCGTCGCCGGCCACCGAAACGAACAAGGTATGATGGGCGCGGGCCTCGGCCATGTCCTTCGGCGCCTCGCCGACTAGGACCGCGCCGTCGACCGACAATCCGAGCGGATCGATGAACGAAACGCTGCCGGCGCCGGTATTGAGGACGGCGATTGGTCCTGACATGGGCGATACTATTGGCCGAGCGGCGGCCGGAAGCCCCGGATGCGGAGCGAATTGGTCACCACGAAGACGCTGGATATGCTCATCGCAGCCGCCGCCAGCATCGGATTCAAGAGGATGCCGAAAAGCGGGAAAAACGCGCCCGCGGCGAGCGGTATCAGCGCCACGTTGTAGGCATAGGCCCAGAAAAAGTTGCCGCGGATGGTGCGCAGGGTCTTGCGCGCCAGGGCGACGGCGTTGACGATGCCGCGCAGATCGCCGGACATCAGCACCACTTCGCCGGCCTCGATGGCGATATCGGTGCCGGTGCCGATGGCAATGCCGACATCGGCCTGGGCGAGGGCCGGCGCGTCGTTGATGCCGTCGCCGACGAAGGCGACCTTTTTTCCCAACCCCTGCAGGCGTTTGATCTCTTCGGTCTTCTGGTCGGGCAGCAGCTCGGCCACCACCTGCTCGATGCCGGTTTCGCGGGCGATGGCCTCGGCGGTGCGCGCATTGTCGCCGGTCAGCATGGCGACGCCGAAGCCAAGCCTCTGCAGCGCCGCCACCGCTTCCTTGCTGCCTTCCTTGACCGGATCAGCGACCGCGATGATCGCCACCAGCTTACCGTCGATGGCCGCATAGAGCGGTGTTTTCGCGTCGCTTGCGAGCTCGGCCGCGATTTCGCCGGCGGCGCTAATATCGATATCCATCCGCGTCATGTAACGGTCGGCCCCGACCGCGACGGATTGCCCATCGATCAGCGCATCGATGCCATAGCCGGGCTCGACGCTGAACTGCTCGACCTCTGGAACGGCGAGCCCTTTGTCGCGCGCCGCCTGCTGGATGGCCTCGGCGATCGGATGCTCGCTGCGGGCTTCCGCGGCGGCGACCATGGCCAGAACCTCGTCCGGCGCATCGCCGATGCCGTCCGGACCCAGGAAATCGGTGAGCACGGGGCGGCCTTGGGTGAGGGTGCCGGTCTTGTCGATGGCCACGGTGGCGACGCGGGCGAGGGTCTCCAAGGCGGCGCCGTTGCGGATCAAGACGCCGAACTCGGCGCCCTTTCCGGTTCCCACCATGATCGCCGTCGGTGTCGCCAAGCCCATGGCGCAGGGGCAGGCGATCAGCAACACCGAGACCGCGGCGACGAACGCGAAGCTGAGCGCCGGCGGCGGCCCGAAGGCGAGCCAGACGACGAAGGCGATAGCGGAAACGGCCATCGCCGAGGGCACGAACACGGCGGCGATGCGATCGGCCAGTCGCTGGATCGGCGGTTTCGAGCTTTGCGCTTCTTCGACCATGCGAACGATGCGGCTCAACGTGGTATCGGCGCCGATGCGGGTGACGCACAGCGTGAACGCGCCGGCCTTGTTTACGGTGCCGCCGACAACCTCGTCGCCGGAGGCTTTCGATACCGGCACCGGCTCGCCGGTGATCATGGATTCGTCCACATAGCTGTCGCCGTCGGTGACCACGCCATCGATGGGAACCCGCTCGCCGGGCCGCACCGCAACCAAATCGTCCAAAACCACTTCGGCGATGGCGATTTCGATCTCTTCTCCGTCCCGGATCACCCGCGCGGTATCGGGCTGCAGGCGCACCAGCTTGCGGATCGCCTCCGAGGTACGGCCGCGGGCGATGGCCTCCAGAAGGCGCCCCAAGAGGATCAGGGTCACGATCACGCCGGCCGCCTCGAAATAGGTGGTTGCCGTGCCGGCGGGGAATATCGACGGCACGATCAGAACCAAAACCGAATACAGAAACGCGGCACTGGCGCCGATCATGACCAGGGAATTCATGCCCGGACCGAGATGGCGAAGCTCGTTCCAGCCATGCACGAAGAACCGGCGCCCGGCATAAAGCAGGACCGGCGCGGCGAGCACCAATTCGAAGAGCATCCAGGTAAATTCGCTCAAGCCCGCGAGCATGGTATCGCCGAGCACCGGCACCATGCGCCCCATGGAGATCAGTACCAAGGGCACCGTAAACGCCGCCGCCAGGGTAACGCTGCGCTTCAGCTCGGTGATCTCGACCTCGCGCTCATCCCGTTCCCGGTCTTCGGCCCCGTCAACCGCATCGTCCATCGGGCGCGGCTCGTAGCCGGCCGCCTGGATCGCATCGGCGATGGCATCGGGTCCCAGAACATCGGGCAGATAGGATATGGCGGCGCGCTCGGTGGTCAGGTTGACGCCGGCCTCGAGGACGCCGGGCAGCTTGATCAGCTTGCGCTCGACCCGGCTGGAGCAGTTGGCGCAGGTCATGCCGCCGACGCCGATTTCGAGCCGCTCGCCGATCGGATGATAGCCGGCCTTGGTTACCTGGCCGAACATCTCTTCGATATCCGGGCCGCCGTCGCCGACCACCACGTTGGCTTTTTCGGTGGCCAGATTGACGTTGACCTGGTCAACGCCGTCCAGGCGTTTGAGCACGCGCTCGACCCGGCCGGAGCAGTTGGCGCAGGTCATTCCCTCGACGCGAAAGCTGAGTTGTACGGTCAATTTTTGTTTCCTCCGAAGCGCCGCTCAGCGGTACTTCAACACTTCCATCAGTTCCTTGACGATCTCGCCGGCGTCGCCGCGCTCATGGGCGGTCACCACGTGGTCCTTCAGGTGGCTCCGCAAAACCAGGTCGCCCACCTTGTCGAGGGCACCGTCGACCGCCTTGATCTGTTTTAAGATATCGACGCAGTAGGCGCTATCGTCTTCGAGCATGCGCAATATGCCTTCCACATGCCCCCGGATCGACAGCAAGCGGCGGCGCGCATCGTCGCGCATGCCGGGATCGAAATGCAGGGCGTGATCGTCCGCTGGTAAGTCCCGAGGTACATCCCCAGGTGAGTCCAATGGGGCACTCACGGGTTCGTTCATTGGGCCGCTTCGGCCTCGTAGCCTTCCTCTTTTACGGCGGCGATCAGCGAGCCCATGTCAGGGGAGCCCTCGACCACGGCTTCGGCGCGCTCGCGGCTGACGGTGACCACCGTCTCGACGCCGGCAACGCCCGAAAGCGCCTGGGAGACCGCGTTTTCGCAATGCTCGCAGGTCATGCCCGTCACTTTGAGTTTAATCATAACAGTCCTCCAATGTAGCCCCACCCCAGGGGGGAGGGGTAGGCGTAATTTATGTCCGGCCGGTTGTCCTGTCAAGTCCGCCCTGGCTGCCCCGCTCCATGCGCTCGGCCATACCACCCCTGGTATGCCACCCCCAAATGCGACACATTTCGCCAAAACACCCCCCTTACGGTTATGACGGTTTGTTACGGTTTTGGGAGTTTCTGACGGTTCCTGGCGGATTAAATTATTCCCAACCTGTCCGTGTCCTTTGCACCGTGCCACGGGATGCGCGCAAGCCAAGGGACTCGCTGGCGCGGCGTGCCATGGTGGGATCAAATCGTCCTATTCACAATGTCCAAGAGCATTCTTTGTTATTTAGTACGCGGCACGGTCCGCGCAAGGGGCCACTGGCGCAACGCCCAAATAATTATTGGGGAGATAGCCCAGGGGATATTTTGGGGGGATGCCAACAATCAAGGTTTCGTCCAACCGGTAATCGGGCCGTAGTATCCGGGTTTCAAACGATGGGGTTTGTTAATTTTGTAGGTTCTCATTCGGGTGCGTAATTCATCGGCGTCATCGGCTCCGCCGGCCGATTCCAGCATTTCGAGCGCCCGCTGTTGTTCGCTTACCGCTTCTTCAAATTGGCCGGTCGCCGCCAAGGCTGCCGCCAATACCGCCCGGTTGTGGGAAATATCTTTAATTTTTACGGCTTGGCGCGCCAGTTTAACGGCCCTTGTACCATTCCTTTGGCCAGCGTCCGGCGCCGTTGCCAAAATCCATGCGAGATCGGAAATCGCCCAGTAAAAACTGTTGTCAATTTCAATGGCGGTTTCAAAATCCCGTGCCGCTTCCCGGTACCGGTCGCGCCGCAATTGGATACGGGCGCGCCTCAAATAGATATCGGGACTATTGGGCTTGCGTTGGATATATTCGCCCAAACTTTCAATTGCCTGCTCGATCCGTCCAACCGCATTCAGCACAAATGCCCGATCACGGTAAACGTCGGCGCGGCCAGGTTCGAGCCGGACCGCCTGATCGAAATCCGCCAGCGCACGTGTATGTTGACCGCTGTGGCTGTAAGCCATTCCCCGATCGCTGTAGGCCGATGCAAATTTGGGGTCGCGTTCGATCGCCTCGCCAAAGTAATTAATGGCGCGGTTAAATTTACCCGTTACTGCGTCGATATGGCCGCGATTAAAATAATAGATTGCGTTATCCGGTGCCAAAGCGATGGCTCTGTCAAAGTCTTGTATCGCCTTGGAATATTGTTTCAATTCATCGTAAACGGCGCCCCTCGCGTTGTAGGCTCCTGCATCTTTGGGATTAATTCTAATGGCCTGATCAAGATCACGCAGGGCATGTTGGTATTGCTCTTTTTTATGGTGTGCCTGCCCACGGTTTCGATACATCAAAGCGAACGAAGATATGACCAGTTGTAATTTTTCTTTTGAAACAAGGGGTGTCCCGTGGTTTCGATATGTCAGGTCGAGCGAAGAAAAGATCGCGATTGCGCGATCAAAATTTTGGATCGCCCGACCGTATTGATGTTTGAAGTAATAAATTCTCCCACGATTATAAAAAGCTTCTGCTCTAGTGGGATCAAGATTAATTAAACGATTTAAGTCCTGCAAAGCTTGATCAAGTTGACCGGCTTTCGTGAACCCGTTGGCGCGATAATAATACACGCGCGGGATTTCTTTTTCCGGGATATTTCCCGAATTCAGGACAAAGGTACATGCCACGATGCGGACTTGCGGATCATCTACGGCATGCTCACATAGGTTCACATTAATATTGAATTCTGTGTTCGTATCCGCTGATTTCGCCGTCGCCTCAGCCACCGCGAAAATTGTCAGACTGATCCAAGCAGCAACGATTGCAACCCGCGCGGCGCGGGTCAAAGCCGGTTTCAATCTCCCGTTAAATATTGCTACCCAGTATTTCATGCCAAAACTTCGTACAATGGTTCGCGCCCGATCACCCAAACTCTACCCTCGCGCGGAAACCTCCTCGCCTTGGCCGGGATTGACGATGAACGCCTGGCCGCGGGTCAGGAAGTCGCCGACCGTGTCGACGAAGCGCTCGGGCTGGTCGACCTCGATATTGTGGCCGGCGTCATAGACATACATCAAAATGGCGCTGGGAATTTCGCGCTTCAATAATTGACCGCTTTCGGGAGGCATCATGCCGTCCTTGGTGCCCTGCAGAATCAATGTCAGGCATTCGATGGCGCCCAGGCGCGACACAAGCTCTTCGTCGAGGCCGACGGATTTGTGATAATAATTCGACCATTTGCGGCCATCGGCCAGTTGTTCCGGCGTTTTTTCGCCCGCCGGGATGCGTTCCGGATGGGCGTACATGCGGCGCTGCGCCTCTTCCGGGTCGGCCGCGGGTGCTCGCGGAATATGCTTGGGACGAAAGCCGGACGGACATTGCAGAACCAATTGGCCGACTTTCTCGCCGTGCAAGGCGGCGAACCAGGCACTAAGGAACCCGCCGAAGGATTGGCCCATCACGTCGAATTCCTCGCCGAGTATTTCGCCGGCCACCTCGCCCGCCAGATCTGCCAGGGCCGGCATGGTGTCGACGCCGTCGTGGGTGGGCGTGCCGTCGAAGCCCGGCGAGACCATCATGCAGATGCGAAATTTTTCGCTGAGTGCGTCGAGGGCGTGGGTAAACCGGATGCCGCCGGCGCTGTGCAAATAGAGAATGGACGGGCCGTCGCCGGCGATATGATAGGTTACCGGACCGCCCGCCAAATTTATCGATTTTTTTTCGAACGGCCCACCAGCCGGCCGCGCCCAATCATTCATGACACTTAACTCTTCTAAATTAACGCGATAATTTTCTATCGGAACCGCTTTAGGCGACGGCTTCCTCTTCGTTCAAGGTTACGCCCAGATGGCGCACGGCGGGGAAAACCTCATCGCGCAGCAAGCGCATGGTCTGATCGACTTTTTCGTCCGGCACATTGCCGATTTTGATGCTCAAATTGGTCATGCCGTGTCCGAACTCCTGGTGCAGGCGGGTCAGTTGCTGGATCGCCAATTCCGGGTCGCCGCACATGATCAAACCGCGCTCCATGCGCTCTTCGAAGGTCAATTGGCTGTGGGCTTCGAATTTCTTGCGCTGGCGGGCTGCATCCTCATCGTCCTTGTAGTAACGGGTTTTTTGCACAACCAGTTTCTGCGCCGTCCGAATGCCGCCGCCGAGGACGCCGAAGAAAAACTCAATTCCCGCCTTCAGTGTTTCGACGGCTTCTTCCGTCGTCGGCGCGACGCAGCAGTTCATGGCCAGCATGATATTTTCCGGCTCGGGCTCCCAGCCGCTGGCGCGCGCGGATTCTTTGTAGATATCGATGCTGCGGTGGGCCGTCTCGTAATCCTGAATCCGGAGCACGCCCATGGAGGAATGGTGTTCGGCGGCAAGCTTGGCCGAGGCATCGCTGCCGCCCGACATCAGCAGCGGCGGATGCGGATACTGCAGCGGCCTGGGCCAGATGGAGACGGCGCGGAATTGATAAAATTCGCCGTCCCAGCCAAACGGTTCCGGTTCGGCCCAGCATTTTTTGATCAGCTCGATGGCTTCAAACATGCGGCCGTAGGATTCGTTGGGCGATACGTTATAAGCCACATATTCGTGGGGGATGCCGCGCATAAAGCCGGCAACCAGACGGCCGCCCGATATCATGTCGAGCATGGCATATTCCTCGGCCACGCGGATCGGATTGACCAGCGGCAGGATGACGCCCGATTGCAGTATTTTCACCCGCTTGGTGCGTTCCGCCACCACCGCGCCGATCAGGTTCGGGTTCGGCATCAGGCCGTAGGGGCTCATATGGTGCTCGTTGCAGCCGACCCAGTCGAAGCCGCATTCCTCGGCGGAGACTTTGTTGTCAATATAGGTTCGATACAATTCGATTCCACGCTTGGGATCGAATTTCTTGTTGGCGACCGGCCAATCGTTGCCAGGATCCTCTACGTCGGTGTAGGGCATGTGATGGGTATATGAAAACTTCATTGTTGCCTCCTATTCGGACTTTCTTGATTTTTAAACAGCCACTTTTCTCAGCCCTCGACCCGCTCGACCGACGACCATTGGCTCGCCTCTTCGCCTTCGATTTTCGACAGGGTCATCTGATATTGATATCTGTCCGGCCGGTAGATGGCTCTGGAATATATGACCGGCCGTCCCTGGCCGTCACTGACGATCCGCCGGACGTCCACGAGGGCCATGCCAACATCGGAATCGAGCAGCCGGGCCATCTCGGCATCCGCCAACGTCGCGGAAATGGATTGGCTCGCCTCTGCGACCGTTATACCCGATCGGTCGAGAAGGCGCAGGAGCGGCATCATTTTCAGATCCTGCATATGATAATTCTTGCCCACATGCTGCGGCACATGGGTAATCAAAATGGAAAACGGACCATTGCCGAAATGTCGGATGCGGATGGCCTTTTGGACAATATCGCCAACGCCGATGTCCAGCGCTTGCGCCACATCGTCGGTCGCCGGCAAATACCGAAAATCCTCGACCGTGACTGTGCTTTTTTTGTCCATGGTCAAAAGATTTTGCAGCAATCCCTTTTTCGATGTCGTCCTTGAATGGCGCGCTTGGCGGTAGCGGACCCGGGTTCCCTTGGACCGGCTCCTGACCACCAAACCGTCGGCGGCGAGCTCCTTAAGGGCGCGGCGCGTGGTCACCCGGGAAACGCCGTAGTCGCCGGCCAAATCCAATTCGCTGGACAATCGATCGTCATATCCAAGCTCGCCGCCTAGTATTTTTTGGCGCAAGACGAGGTATATTTGATGATAAAGAGGCATGCGCAATGACGGAGACACACCACCGCCGGCGGGACCCACATTTTCGACCGGTGAATTTTGCCCTTGGTACGCCAACTATATGGTCCCTGAAATCGATTATTATGCGCTGATTATTGTTGTACGCTGGATCAGCTTAGCACATTCAAATCCATATAAACCACAATTTTGTTATAGTTCTAGGACAAAGAAAATGGGCAATCTCATATGTTTTTTTTAAAATTCGTAAGCATCTGTCAAAAATGATGTATTAACAACAAGACATCACTATCAAGCCAACGGGGTGAAATCGTGACCGATTCCATGAAAGCCATACAAATCTCGAAATTCGGCGGACCCGAGGTCTGCGACTATACCGATGTTCCGGTCCCCGAATGCGGCGACGGCCAGGTGCTGGTCCGCATCGCCATCGCCGGCATCAATTACCTGGACAACTATACCCGCGAAGGCGTTCGTGCCGGCCCCCTGCCCTTTATCCTGGGCTCGGAAGGCGCCGGCACCATTGCCGAGGTCGGCGCCAATGCGGGCGATGCCGCGGTCGGCGACACCGTCGTCTTTAGGGGCAGCGTGACCGGCGCCTATGCCGAATACGCCGTCGTTCCCGCCTGGCTGACCTATCGGGTACCGGACGGCATCGCCCTCGAAGTGGCGGTGACGCTACATCTGCAAGGCATGACGGCGCACTATCTCGCCAATGACGTATTCCCGGTGGCCGCGGCCCATACCTGTCTCATTCATGCCGGCGCCGGCGGTGTCGGCCATCAGCTTATTCAACTGGCCAAGGCCAAGGGCGCCACGGTCTTTGCGACAACGGGCGATCAGGAAAAGGCCGGCATCGCCAAAGGCCTTGGCGCCGATGAAGTCATACTCTACCGGGACACGGATTTTGCCGAGGCGGTTCTCGAATTGACGGATGGCGGCGGCGTCGACGTGGTCTTCGATTCGGTCGGCCAAGCCACCATCGACGGCTCAATCGCCTGCACCAAATTTTTAGGCACGGTGGTGCTGTTCGGCGATGCATCGGGGATCACGCCGCCCCTCGAGACCCGAAAACTGGCGGCCAAGTGCATCAAACTGACCCGGGTGTCCTTGATGCCGTTCGTTGCCGATCACGCCGCCATAGTTGCGCGCTGCGATGAATTGTTCCAGCTTCACCGGGACGGCAAACTGAACCCATTGATGGCTCCGGTCCGCCCCCTGTCCGAAGCCGGCGCCGTTCTCGCCGAGATGGCGGGCAGGGGCACGGCCGGAAAGTTATTATTAAGGCCTTATACCAACGGTCATTAATTAAAACCCATGGGCCCATTTTCGCCGTCCGATAGACATGATCTTCCACGGTTGATCGATGAGTCTGTTCCAGGCATCGGAACATATGCTGACGATTTCGTCTTCTGACTTGAAGATGCGGTTGCTGAGCCA
>JAYGEH010000232.1:0-14926 GCA_046582475.1 Rhodospirillales bacterium | reverse complement strand
CCATATTTACCGAGAACGAACCCGACACGGTCTTCGACGGGCTGGAAAAGTTCCAGAAGGCGAACCGGCTCACGGTCGATGGCGCGGTCAAAAACAAGGACAGCGAAACCGGCATCGCCCTCAACAAGGCGATGGCGGAATACTATGTTCCGACCAAGCCGAGACGGGCGGGCGGCACACAAAATGCGCTGAATGCGAAGACCAAGCAGTTCGGCACGGACCCGAAGCTCGCCAAGCAAAAAGGGGAAAGACAATCCAATGCCGAATTGAGCATTCCAGAACGAATTGACGAATTGCAATGGAATTTAACTCAATTGAAGATTATGGCGGCAAACCTTTTCGAAGAACTCAAGTACGAAACCAATCCCAAACACCGCGAGGATATTCGAGAAGAACTCGAAATTATCAAGCAACAAATCGAAGATATCGAGGATGAGATTCGAATTCTAAGGCAGGGTATGGCCTAGTTATTACGCCGCTCCGGACAAATTCAATCGGGACGCATATGCGCTGAAAGTTCGGCTCCTTGGTCCAGGGGCCGGATTCATTTTCTGAAATATATTTCGGCCCGATCCAGGTAGACCAAAATATCGGGCTGAAATTTCGCATCCCTGGCAATCGAACGGGCCCGGGCCGTTGCCTCCAGGGCAACCGCCCGGGAGATGCGCACATCAATTCGCCGGACCAGCGATTCCGCTTCCTGGTGGCCGAACGCAGTCGCCAAAAGGTACCAAGTCAGGGCCTTGGACCGCCCTTTCGAGTCGGGAAATTTACCGCTTCGGTACAAAGTTCCGAGAAGGTGCATGGCATCCGAGTCTGGACTGATGGCTGCCTTTCCATACATCTTGACGGCCGCTTCGGGATCGCGCGGCCCGCCCAATCCGTTGAGGGTCATTCCGGCCAGCCGGATCGCATAGGATTTCAAAGCAGAGGCGCGCCGGAATAAATCCCGCGCTTTGGCAAAATCCCGTGGCCGCCCCTTGCCCTCGTAATACAATATGCCGATCGCACCCCAGCCACCGGGGTTCCCGGCTTCCGCGGCCAGACGGTAGTAGGTTTCGGCCTTTTCGAAATCG
This sequence comes from Rhodospirillales bacterium, assembly GCA_046582475.1. Lineage (GTDB taxonomy): Bacteria > Pseudomonadota > Alphaproteobacteria > Rhodospirillales > UBA2165. The sequence goes on along the minus strand of JAYGEH010000232.1, from coordinate 13,850 downwards.
AGCGCGCCGCCTTCGCCGTCATTATACATATATGCCAAAAAGAGATAGGCGGAGCCGACCTTTTGCCCGGCGGCCCGATGCAGCCACTTGCGCGCAAGCTGGAACGCCCCGGCCCGGCGGTAGGCCAGACCTGCAGAGAGCGCTCTTTTCGGCTTTCGGGCGGTGGCGCGGTCGAACCATTTCTCCGCCGCCTCTAAATCTTGCCGAACGGAAATTCCCTTGACCAGCTGCTTGCCAAGTTTCATTTGCGCATCCGCATCGCCCGCCTCCGCCCGCTTCAGGAGGGCAGGATCGATGCCGCCCTTGGCATCTTGGGCGCCGGCAAAATGCCCGCCCGGACCGGGCCAGCCCGTCAGCAAGGCGGCGATGAATATGGCAACAAACATTCGCATCATTATTTACAAGCTATTTGTGTAATTTAATAGTTATATTACACTTTACGAATTTATTACAGGGAAATGTTAATGATCCCCGATTTCGAATTCCACAATCCGCTGCGCCGGCCGCCGGACCAACCCCGCCGCCGGACCAGCCGCCGCAACCGCAGGAACGGCGCCGTTGATATGCGCCATCTGGACAGCGTGCTACAGGATTTAGGCTTCGCCCCGAAACCGCATCCGACCATCTTCACCGAGAACGAACCCGATGCCCTGTTCGACGGGCTGGAGAAATTCCAGAAAGCGAACGGGCTCACGGTCGATGGCGCGGTCAAGAACAAGGACAGCGAGACCGGCATCGCGCTCAATAAGGCGATGGCGGAAAATTATGTTCCGAGCCAGCCGAAACAGGCGGGCCTCGCTGCCGGCAATAATGGACCGGAGGAAGCAAAATTGCCGAAGCCCGACGTAATTCCTACATCAGGTAAGCCGGACTGGCAGGAGCCTAATGAATGACTTGAAGGGAGAATCAGAGAAAAAGAGGACGAGTGCTTGGATCTGGAAGATTACGCCGACCAGGCTGAGCAAAACAGGATAAAGCACGCGGGGACAGCCGAAGGAACCCGGTGGATGACAATTTGGACCGATCTAATAAAAAGAGTGGCTAGGTGCCGGGCCGAACTCGGCGCATTAAGGCGCCAGCGGCCCAACTATTTACCGAGCCAAAAACCGCCATCAAATTTTTCCACGCCGCCAAAACAGAAAAAGCCGGGAATTCCGAAAAAGCCGGGAATCCCAATTTAGATTTTGATCACTGTTCACGATAGGAGCGGAACGGAAATTTCGTCCCATCGAAGGATTTCAATTCGTCCAGTAATCGTCGGCTTTGCCGCCGGGCCAAAAGGCTCATGTCTTGTAAGGTTTGGGCCGAAAAATTCAATGCTTCCTGGCGGGCGCGGTCGTCTCCGAAGTGGGCGGCGGTCAGATACCAGGCCAACGCCGTGACGCCGGTTTCATGGTTGCCCATCCAGCCATACGACGTGTAATCGCCAAGATCGGCCAGCAGCCGAAGATGGCCTTTGCGGAGCGCTTTTAGGAACCATTTCTCTGCCTCGACAGGATCGCGCTCGACGTCCCAGCCGAACAAATACATGCGGCCAAGCCGGATGGCGCTGAAACCGTCGTCCGATTGAAGTAGCCGCTTGAATTCGGCGATGCGGCGTCGCCCAGGGGCGTCACGGCAACCCAAGTGCCCGATGAAGTGAAGCAGCGCCTCGCCCGATCATCGCTCTGAATTGGCATACCGGGTTTGATCGCCTATAACGCCTTGGTTAGCAAAGATTACCGGCTCATTTCCCAAGGTGCTCGCCCCGATGTTTTGTCTCAAGCAGACTTTTCGGATCATGTTCAGCGACTGCGATCCGGCCAAGATCATGTTTTATCCCCGCTATTTCGAATGGTTCGACCGGGCCAGCCAGGAGCTGTTCAACGCCGTCGATCTGAGCTGGGATGCCACCTGGGAAAAATACGGCATGGCCGGATTGCCGCTGGTCGATGCCTCGGCCGAGTTTAAGGGCCCGGCGCGCATGGACGAGTTTGTCGAGCTGGAGACCTGGATCGATGAGTGGCGCGGGCGCACATTCGTGGTCAAGCATGTGGTCAGCCGCGACGGCGAAACCCTTGTCGAGGGCCAGGAAATTCGCGTCTGGGCGGTACGCGATTCGAGCGCGCCCAAAGGCATCCGCGCCGGCGAAATCCCCGCAGAAATCAAAGCCCGCTTCGAGGCCGGCCCCTAAAGCCCGCGCGCCAACGCCGCGCTCAAACGCTGGGCGAAGCCGGCGGCATCGCCGGGCGGCTCACCCTCGGCGATATAGGCCTGATCCAATAACAGATGCGCGGTTTCGGAAATCTGATCCTTCTTGGTCAGATCATCGCTCATTTCGGCAAGCTTGCGAATAAGAGCATGCTTGGGGTTGATCTCCAATATACGGGCGCTGGCCGGCGTCGTTATCTGGCCGTGGCGTTTGAGCATGCGTTCCAAATGAAAATCCATGTCGCCTTCGCCGGAGATCAGGCAGACGGCGCTGTCGGTCAGGCGCTCGCTCGACCGAACATCGCGGACCGCATCGCCGAGCGCGTCTTTGAACACCAGGATCAATTTCGCAACCTCCGCCGCATCGGCCTTCTCCGGTTTTTCCTTATCCGCATCATCGCCGCTTTTGCCGTCGGTTTCGATCTTGGCAAAATCGATGCCGCCCGCAGTCACCGAGAGGAATGGTTTTTCCTCGAACAATCCCACCGTCGGCAGCCAAAACTCATCGACCGGGTCGTTCAGCAACAGCACTTCAATGCCGCGGGACGAGAACCCCTCCAACTGCGGGCTGACACGCAACTGATCGATGTCTTCGCCGGTGATGAAATAGATCTCCTCCTGGCCCTTTTTCATGCGCCCCACATAGTCGGCCAGGCTGATCCAATCTTCGCCGTTGGTGGAGCGGAAGCGGGAAATTTCGAAGAGACGGTCGCGGTTGCCGGCATCTTCATAGAGACCCTCTTTAACAACGGCGCCGAAATCCGCCCAAAATATGGCGTATTCCTCCGGCGCCTTTTCCGCCTTTTTCTTCAATTCGCCAAAAATTCGGCGCACCAGGGCGGTTCGGATGCGCTGCACCACGGCGTTTCTCTGTAACATTTCGCGGCTGACATTGAGCGGCAGGTCTTCCGAATCCACGATGCCGCGGACAAAGCGAAAATAGGCCGGCATCAAATCTTCGCAATCATCGGTGATGAAAATCCGTTTGACGTAAAGTTTGACCCGATGCTTGCGGTCCGGGTTCATCAGATCGAACGGCTTGGAAGAGGGCACGTAAAGAAGGTTGGTATATTCGATCTTGCCTTCGGCCCGGTTATGCAAGGTCAGCCACGGATCGTCGAAGGCGTGGCCTACATGGTGATAAAATTCGCGGTACTGGTCTTCGGTGATATCGCCGCGCGCCCGGGTCCAGATGGCCGAGCCGGTATTTATCTGGTTCTCGCCATCCTTGACCGAAATCATGATCGGGATCGAGATATGGTCCGAATATGTGGTGATGATGTTGCGAATGCGCGCCTCTTCCAGAAATTCGCTTTCGCCCTTGGCCAGATGCACGGTGACCGAGGTGCCTTGAAATTCCCGCTCCGCCTCGGCCAGGGTGAACGAGCCGGCGCCCTCGGAGGTCCACAGCCAGGCTTTATCCTCGCCGGCGCGGCGGCTTAACACCTCGACCTTTTTGGCAACCGAGAACGACGCGTAAAAGCCGACCCCGAACTGGCCGATCAGCGCCTGGTCCATTTTTTCGTCGCCGGACAGGTTTTCCAGGAACGCCGTCGTGCCGGAGCGGGCGATGGTGCCCAGGTTCTCGATCAATTCGTCCCGGTTCATGCCGATGCCGTTGTCGGCAACCGTGACGCTGCGGTCGCGCTTGTTGGTGGATAGGGCGATCTTGAATTCGGAGCCGGCGTCCATCAGGCCGGGCTCGGTCAAGGCCAGATATCGCAGCTTGTCGCAGGCATCGGCGGCGTTGGAGACCAATTCCCGCAAAAATATTTCCTTGTTGCTGTATAGCGAATGGATGACGATATCGAGAACCTTGCCGACTTCCGCCTCGAATTGAAATTCGTCCTGAGCCATAGTTTCCTCGCGCATTGAAAATGTTGGTAATCTTCTGGTCCCCCGAATTGAACCGGTGGAACCCCAACCTCATATGTATTGATAGGGGCGCTTGTGCAAGGGCTATCGCAAAGGCTGTTGATAAATGCCGCAAATGACCGGAATCAAGGATCGGGCGGCCGCAATGAGGCCGAAATAGCCAACCATGATTAAAATATTTTTACCGGGTCTCGAGGGCGTTATTTGTGGTGCGGGTTCAAATTCTGTCACACCATGCAAGGCGTTTCGTGTATCATCATAACCTGGCTGAATGAAGGGTGAAATATGTCCATACCGGTACAAATCTCATTCCGAAATTTTGATCGTTCCGACGCTGTCGAAGAGCGCATCCAGGAGAAAGTCGACAAGCTTGAGCAGTATTTCCACCGCATAACCAACTGCCAGGTGGTGGTCGAGGCGCGCCACCGGAGCCACAATAAGGGCAAGCTGTATCACATCAAAATTGTGCTGTCGGTGCCGGGCGAAGAAGTGGTGGTGACCCGCGATCCCAAGGATGCCCATAGCCATGAGGACATCTACGTTGCCATCCGCGACGCCTTCGAAGCGGTGCGCCGCCAATTAAAAAAACATGTGCGCATGATACGCCAAAGACCGGTCAAGGAAGTGGTCGAAGATTATTAGGGTCTTTGGCGGCAGCGGCGGGCTCCGGGCGATGACCGGCAAGGTCCAGGCGCGGCAAGAGCGGCTTATGCTGGCGATTGCCGATGATTACCGGCGTACAATTGGCGAGACCGGGCTGGGGAAAATATCGCCGCCGGTGATGGGCGCCATGATGGACGTGCCGCGCCAGGAATTCGTGCCGGCGGGCGAGGCGGCGTCTGCCTACGACAACCGGCCGTTGCCCATTGGCCGCGGCCAGACGATCTCGCAGCCCTTTATTGTCGCGCTGATGACCGAGCTTGTGGAAATCGGGCCCGGTGACAAGGTGCTCGAGTTGGGCACCGGATCGGGCTACCAGACGGCAGTGCTCGCCGCCCTCGGCGCGACGGTTTACTCCCTCGAGATTATCGCCGAGCTGGCCGACGCGGCGGCCGAGCGGTTGGCCCGTCTCGGCTATGCCAATGTCCATTTGAAAACCGCCGAGGGCCGGTTGGGCTGGCCCTCCGAAGCGCCGTTCGATGCCATCCTGGTGACGGCTGCGGCGGCCCAAATGCCGCCGGCGCTGATCGAGCAGTTAAAGCCCGGCGGGCGCCTGGTTCTGCCAATCGGCGAGCCCGGCGGCCACCAGGACTTGATGCGCATTGTCAAAACCGGCGATGGCGGCACGGCCGAAAAGCGCATTCTGTCCGTCGCCTTCGTGCCCCTGGTCGGCGATTGATTCCCATTTTCGCTTGCCCCTAAGCGCCAAACCCCTAATTCTTTGGCCATGCAAAGACATTATTCCTATTCCAGCCAGCCATCAGCGGCGCGCGTCGTCGCCGTCCTGGGGCCGACCAATACCGGCAAGACGTACCTCGCGTTGGATCGCATGCTGGGACATGGCAGCGGCATGATGGGATTTCCGTTGCGCCTGCTGGCAAGGGAAAATTACGACCGCGCGGTGGCCATCAAGGGACCGCGCCAGGTGGCGTTGATCACGGGTGAAGAAAAAATTGTTCCGCCCTACGCGAAATATTTCTTTTGCACGGTCGAATCCATGCCCCTCGACAAACGCCTGGCCTTTGTCGCTGTCGATGAGATACAGCTTGCCGCCGATCCCTACCGCGGCCATGTGTTCACCGAGCGCTTGCTCAGGGCGCGCGGCGAGGAAGAAACCATGTTCATGGGCGCAGGTGCCGTCCGGTCCCTGATCCGGCGGCTGGTGCCCGAGGCCACCTTTATTTCGCGGCCCCGGTTTTCGGTGCTGTCTTTTACCGGCACCAAGAAAATCCTGCGCCTGCCGCCCAGATGCGCCGTGGTCGGCTTCAGCGCCCAGGACGTCTATACCATCGCCGAGCTAATCCGCCGCGAACGCGGCGGCGCCGCCGTCGTGCTCGGCGCCCTCAGCCCGCGAACCCGCAATGCCCAGGTCGCCATGTTCCAGGACGGCGAGGTGGATTATCTGGTCGCCACCGACGCCATCGGCATGGGCCTCAATATGGATGTGGATCATGTCGCCTTCGCCCGGTTGAGCAAATTTGACGGCAATTTCCACCGCGATCTCAGACCGGACGAGCTGGCCCAGATCGCGGGGCGTGCCGGCCGCCATATGAGCGACGGTACGTTTGGATTGACGGCTGATGCGGCGGCGCTGGCGCCGGAGATCATTGAACGCATCGAGACCCATAATTTCGCCAGTTTGCGCCAGATCTATTGGCGCAATCCGCATCTGGAATTTTCCAGCCTCGATCGACTGGCCAGTAGCCTGGCCGAGGCGCCCAGGCAATCGGGATTGAGGCGCGTCATCCAGGCGCGCGACGAGGAAGCGCTGGCCGATGTTTTGCGGGACAGCGAGGTTGCCGGCCGCGCCACCACGGCGGACGCCATCCGGCTTCTGTGGCAGGTCTGCCAGATACCCGATTACAACCGCACCGGCGGCGGACAGCATGCATCCTTGCTCGGCCGCATATTCCAGTTGCTGATGGACAAAGACCGGCTGCCCGCCGATTGGCTGGCCGGTCAGGTTGACCGCATCGATCATGTGGATGGCGGCATCGATACTTTGATGCAGCGCATCGCCGATGTGCGCACCTGGACCTATGTATCGCACCGGGACGATTGGCTGGACGACCGCGCCCACTGGCGCGAACGCACGCGCCATATCGAGGAACGCCTGTCCGATGCCCTGCATGGTGCGCTGAGCCAGCGATTTGTTGATGCCAGGACAACCACCTTGGTGCGCCGCCTCGCCGCCGGCGGTCCGTTGCACGCCCGGGTAACCGAGGCCGGCCAGGTGATGGTCGAAAGCCATTTCGTCGGCACCATCGAAGGTTTCAAGTTCCACGCCGACGCCACCGACGGCGCCGCCGCCGAACGGGCGGTTTCCGCCGCCGCCAGCCGCGCCCTGGCAGCGGAATTCGGGCGCCGCGTCGATGCATTTGAAAAAGCGCCTGACGGTGACGTAACGCTTGGCCCCGATGGCCGCATCCTGTGGCAGGGCGCCCATGTGGGGCGCGTTATTCCCGGCGTCCATATCCTGCGTCCTCGGGCGGTCATAAGCGCTTCCGAGCTTTTGCAGCCGCAGCCGCGTCAGCGCGCCGAGGTATGCTTGAACCATTGGCTGGCAGCGGCCATCGAGGCCCGCCTCGGACCGCTCTTGCGCTTGTCGAAGGCGCAAGGTGACCCGGATTTGAACGGCAATGTGCGCGGCATCCTTTATCAATTGAGCGAGGGGCTGGGCGCCTTTCCGAGGCGCGCCGCGACCACCTTGATATCGGGCTTGGCGAAAGAAGATTATTCGCGCCTCCGCCGTCTCGGTGTCTGGGTCGGCGGGCGCAACGTATTTATGGAAGCCATGATCCGGCCCAAGGCGGCGCAGCTTTGTTCGCTATTGTGGGCGATCCACCATGGTCATGCGCCGATCCCGAAGCCGCTGCCGGCGGGCCGGGTATCTCTGGAAGCCGATGCCGATTGGCCATTCGGATTTCTGTATGCGGCGGGCTACCGGCCGGCGGGAAAGCTGGTGCTGCGCATCGATATCGGCGAACGGCTGATCGCCGCCATCGATGCCAAGATGACCCATGCGGGCGCGCCGCTGTCGCCAGATCTTCTCAATTTAGCCGGCTGTACCGAAGACCAAATCGCCGGCGTCCTCGATGCGCTCGGCTATCGGCTCGCAAATGTCGACGGCGCGCTCCGTATCGAGCGTCCCAAGACCAAGCCGCCGGCCAAAGGCAAACGCAAAGCCAACAAACGCAAGCGGCCGGTCAATGTCGATCCCAATTCGCCCTTCGCCAAGCTGCAGGATTTGGCGCTGAACTGATGCCGGAAAATGGCCAGGCTCCGGGCTCGGCGGACGCGCTCAGGCTCGACAAGTGGTTTTGGCATGCGCGCTTTTTCAAAAGCCGCGCGCTGGCTTCCAAGTTTTGCCAATCGGGCAAGGCCCGGGTCAACGGCGCCGCCATCCGCAAGGCCCATTACATGGTGCGGCCCGGCGACACCCTGACGTTTCCGATCGGCCCGCAGGTGCGGGTGATCCGGATCGTTGCGCTGGGTTCCAGGCGTGGCCCGGCGCCCGAGGCGCAAGGGCTGTATGAAGATTTGCAGCCGCCAATACCGAAGGCGATGCCGGAGGCCGAAAATGCAGCCGCGGACACCGAAGCGCCGCCGCCGCCACCGCCGCCGAAGCGCGATCCGGGCAGCGGCCGGCCGACCAAATCAGACCGCCGCGCCATCGACCGCCTGATGGGCCGGGAAGGTGGCAAACGGGGTATGGTGGGACGCATGTTGGACGCCATCCTGAGGCGAAAATCGGAGCCCGACTAAGTATCGGCCGGGCGCCGGCCCTGATCGCTTGAACAGGCTGGAACGCCATGCTAGGCCGCGCGGATGATTAATCGATTTAAGCAATTGTTCGCCGCCGACGCGGCAGCGGAGCCGCTCGCCGACCGGGACCAGGAATTGCAGCTGGCCGCCTCGGCGCTGCTCGTCGAGCAGGCTTGCAGCGATGGCGATTTCGATGCCGATGAGCGGGCCAGCATTGCCGCCATCCTCAAATCCGAGTTCGATCTGAACGAAGACGAAACCCGGACCATGATCGAAGAGGCCGAGCAGGCGGTCGAGGAGACCGGCCAGCTCTATGGATTTACCCGGGTGATCAAGGATCGTTATACGCCGGAAGAACGCATCGGCATGATCGAAATGCTCTGGCAGGTGGCCTTCGCCGACGGAAATGTGGACATGTATGAATCCAACCTTATTCGGCGCGTCGCCGGTTTGATATATGTTTCCGACATCGAGCGCGGACGCGCCAAGAAACGTGTCCAAGCGAGGCTTGGCATCAACGAAGGCTCGGTGTAAGTAAGATGCTCGAAGTGCCGAGGGTGGTAACGTTACTGGGAATAAACGGAGAGTGATATGACTTACATAGTCGTCGAATCTTGTATCAAGTGCAAATTGATGGACTGCGTCGAAGTGTGCCCCGTCGATTGTTTCTATGAGGGCGAAAATATGCTGGTTATCCACCCCGACGAATGCATCGACTGCGGCGTATGTGAGCCTGAGTGCCCGATAGAAGCGATCCTGCCCGATACCGAAGACGGCCTTGAATATTGGCTGGAAATCAATACCAAATATGCCGCCGAGTGGCCCAACATTACCCTCAAGGGCGAATCACCCGCCGACGCCGATGACTGGAGAGACAAGCCCAACAAAAAGGAATTGATGAGCACCAACCCAGGCGCCGGTTCCTAGGCAGATTACTTTGTTCGACGCCCGCTTTGAGGGGTTTGGCGCTTAAGGTGAAGCAGAAGCTGAGCGCTGTTTTTTCACTGAATTGTGTGTTATACTTTGTAGAAGGCCACGGAAAGCTCGCTTTCACTGGCCTTTTTACGCATGGGTGCCGCAAATGTAAGCGCTCGGCACATGGCGAAGCGCTTCCCTGCAGCGTCTTCAACCGGAGATAGTGAGAAAAAATGGCGAATTCCGCTAAGAAAAAAGATGGTAAGCTGGCCTTCAAGGCCGGCGAATATGTGGTCTATCCGACCCACGGCGTCGGCTTGGTGACGGGAGTTGAAAAAGAGACCATTGCCGGCCAGAATTTGCGCCTGGTGGTGGTGACCTTCGACAACGACCGCATGACCTTGAGGGTGCCCACCGACAAGATGGACAGTTCCGGCTTGCGCAAGGTCTCGTCCAAGAAAATCATGGACGATGCGGTCACCACGTTAAAAGGCAAAGCCAAGGTCAAGCGCACCATGTGGAGCCGCCGCGCCCAGGAATATGAGGCCAAGATCAATTCCGGCGATCCGATTTCCATCGCCGAGGTGGTGCGCGATTTGTTCCGCAATGTGGGGCAGCCGGACCAATCCTTCTCGGAGCGGCAAATCTACGAAGTCGCGCTGGAACGGCTGGCCGGCGAATTTGCCGCCGTCGATGGCGTCGATAAGGAAAAGGCGACCGAAAAAATCGAAACCGTTCTGCAGGCCGCTTGAACGAACCCAAACTTATCGAACCACCAGTTTGACCGGCGTTCCCACTGGCGGCGGCGCTCCGGTGACCAGCCCGTTCAACACCTGAAACCAATCCAGACCGAACCGGCCGACCGCCATCATGCCGGCCAGCGCCGCCATGGTGTCGCCCGCCCGGACGGCGCGGATGCGGATGCGCAAGGGTTTGATGGCCGCGGCCTCGGCCGGCGCCAGGTTGCGCATGGAGAATGTGGTGCGCCGGAAGGGCAGGCTGAAATTTTGCGTCAAGTCCGGCGGTGATTGGAACAGGAACCGGTAAATGCGCCCCGCATCCCGGCGAATGGCGACAAAGCGGATATCGTAGCTGGTGCCGCGCCGGTCTTTGATTAAGGTGCGCGCCGTCGCCGCCGGCATGCCGCCCACCGTCATGCTTTCCATTTCGGCCAGTTGCCGGCCGCGCGCCCATTCGTTTCGGATATAGCCGTCCATGGCCGGATTGCTGTGCTTGCCGGCAATATCGAACTTCATGCCGACACCGCCCGGCGCAATGGCGGTCAAGGCTTCCGGGCGGTTGCTGACGGTGAAGCCGGCTGGAATGGTAAAGGAAAATCCCTGCACCGGATGGGAAAATGTCCTACCCGCAAGTATGCCTTCCTTGGGATCGGAGCCGAACAGCAAGCCGTCGATGTTTTGCAAAAATTCATCGCGGTTTTGCAAGCTGCCGGGCTTGGCGCCCCTGGCATTGGCAACGGCGCGCTGTACCCGGTCGAGGGTGCGCGGGTGCGATGCAAAAAAATCGCCGCGGTCAATCTCGTTTGTGGGGCGTCCCTTGATGCGGTTCTGCAGCGCCGAGTGGGCGCGCATTTTTCCTAAGAAACTGGCCATCATGCCGGCGTCGTATCCAAGCCTTGCGATATAGCGGACACCGAGCTCATCGGCCTGGAATTCCTGGGATTGGGAATATTGCTGGATGATGCCGTGGCCGAGGACATTGGCCAATTGCCCGGCGGCGGCGCCGAGAATGATGTCGGCAGCGGCGCTGCCAATCCCGGTGAGGGTGCCGCTGGATTTTCGTTGTGTCGAATGGCGCGCCGTCACATGTCCGATCTCATGGGCGATGACGCCGGCAAGCTCGGCCTCGTTGCCGGCCAGCGCAATCAGACCGCGGGTGACATAGACGAAACCGCCGGGCAGGGCGAAGGCGTTGATTTTTTCCGAATTGAGGATGGTGAATCGCCATTCGATATTGGGCATCTCCGAAGACCGCGCCAGGTTGTTGCCGATTTCCCGGACATAGTGCGCCAGGCGTCGATCGGCATAGACGCCGCCGAATTGCTTGACGATGACCGGATGTTGCGCGGCGCCGGTACGGCGTTCATCTTCGAGGGTGGTGCCGAAGGTGATGATGCGCTCGCCGGTCGCCGGATTGACCGCGCAGCCGCCGAGCCCGAGCGCCGACAGGCCAAAAAAAACGAACCCCCATAACCGCTTGCGGGCTTGCGGGCGCATTATTCGAGCACCTCGATCTGTTCCGGATGGGTGGCGCTGATCATCGGGCCGTTGAAGGATTTGAGCCAGCCGCGCACCCGGATGCGCTTGCCTTGCATGGCCACCGGCTCGATGCCTTCCCTGCGGAACAGGCGCGTCACCTTGGGCGCCAGCGAGATGGTGAAGTCGGTGCGCCAGTTGGCGCCGAAATTCAAATAAACCCGACCGCGAACATCGGCGGCGTCCAAAACCCGGCCTTCGACAATTTGAAACCTGTTAATATGCCGGCCGCTCTCCTCGGGCCCAAGGATGCGGTAAAAATCCAGCGCCCACATGCCGCGCTGGGCGGCGCGGGCCTGGCCTTCCAGTTCCAGCATCTCGGCCACCCGCGCCCGGTTGTCGTCGAACGAATAGACCCGGGCCAGGCCGGCGGCCAGCAGGGCGCCCTGCACCCAGATGCCGTCCTCCTTATGGAGATGCGCCAGCAATCGCCCGTGCCGGTCCATGCGCCGCCCGCCATGGGAAAGCCGCACCCGCTGGTCCCGGACCAATCGGCCAAGGAACGCCTTGGCGGCGTCGGCCAGCGGCCATTTTTGAAATCCCCGCCGGCCCAAGGGCAATTTCGGCGCCTGGATGCCCACCAGCCTGATCTCGGTTGCCCCGGAGATGGCTTCGCCCAGGCTCACCGTGTCGCCATCGACGATGCCGCGGACCACGGCGCTGCCGCCGGGCCGCAGCTCGTTTCCCAATTCCTGGGCAATCCCTTGGACGGTGGCGGCGCTTATCCCTATCGCGCAGGCCAGAACACCGGCCAGCCGCCGCGCGTACCTTGAAAGGATTTGGTTTTGACTCATCATGGGCGAAGCAATAGACCTTAAAGTCATGGATGTATCGCAATCCCAGTACCAGCTTTATCCCGAGATTCAGCCCCATGCAAAGGGTATGCTCGATCTCGACGGACCCCATAAAATGTATTGGGAGGTGTCGGGCAACCCCGACGGCGTTCCGGCGGTGTTTTTGCACGGCGGTCCGGGGGCCGGCGCTTCGCCGTCGCACCGGCGTTTTTTCGATCCCGATTATTATCGCATCGTGGTTTTCGACCAGCGCGGCAGCGGCCGCTCGAAACCGTTCGCCGAGATAACCGACAACACCACGCAACACATCATCGGCGATATGGAGACCCTGCGCAGCCATTTGGAAATCGACAAATGGCTGGTGTTCGGCGGCTCCTGGGGCTCGGCCCTGGCGATGGCTTACGGTATCGAGCATGCGGACCGGGTCTCCGGATTTGTCCTGCGCGGCATATTCCTCTGCCGCCAATTGGAGCTGGATTGGTTCATGGGCGGCATTCGGGCGGTGTTTCCCGAAAATTGGCGCGCCTTTCTCGATCATTTGGAGACCGGCGACCGCCACGACCCGCTCAAGGCCTATCACCGCCTGCTGATGGATCCGGACCCGGCCGTGCATGGCCCGGCGGCCCGGGTCTGGGCCCGCTTCGAAGGCGCCTGTTCCACATTGATGCCCAGCCCGCGCAGCGTTTCCAACCTGGAATCGGGGCGCGAAGCCCTGGCTTTGGCGCGCATCGAAGCCCATTATTTCGTCAACGGCCTGTTCCTGGACGACGATTATTTTTTCGCCAATCTGGACCGCCTCACCGATATCCCGGCAACCCTGGTGCAGGGCCGTTACGATATGGTGTGCCCGGTGCGCACCGCCGACGAACTGGCCGCCGCCTGGAGCAAAGCCGAATATGTGATCGTGCCCGACGCCGGTCATTCGGCCATGGAGCCGTCCATCCGTTCGGCCCTGGTGGCGGCGGCCGAACGTTTCAAGCGCTACTGAGCGCCAATGGACCTGCCGGTAAATCGCGGCGGGCTGATCCGGTTTCATCTTGCATCCAATCGGTGGACGCCTAATATGGCCGCAACCAATCCAAGGCCAGGAAATCCAAGGCCAGGATTTTAAGGGGTGGGGAGCCCGCGCGTGAAGGCTTTGATCAAAACCATTGTGTTCGGGCTGGTTGGCCTGGTTGGCGTGGCCGGCGCCCTGATGATTGCCGCCGCCAATCGCCCGGCCCTGGCCCAAGATCCGGATTTCATTTCCCTCGGCGCCGGCTATTTCGATTTCAACCGGCAAAAGGATCAGGGCGCCGAATTCCGCCTGGAATACCGGTCGTCAAAAAAGCTGTGGGTTGTCAAACCGTTTGCCGCCGCCGCTTATGCCAGCCCG
>JAYGEH010000198.1:0-2353 GCA_046582475.1 Rhodospirillales bacterium | reverse complement strand
GCCTGGTTCTTCGACACCCAGCTCCTCAACGCCGATGTCTTCGTCGCCATGGCGGCGGCGGCGATGCAGACCACCAAGATCAAGCTGGCCACCGGGGTGCTCATTCCCTCCAACCGGATCGCGCCGGTAACCGCCAATGCGCTGGCGTCGCTCAACAGCCTGGCGCCCGGGCGCATTTGCTTTGGCGTGGCCACCGGCTTCACGGCGCGCCGCACCATGGGCGTCGGCGCCATGAAGCTTACCGACACCAAGGACTACATCGAAGTGGTCCGCGACCTTTTGGATCTGAAGACCGTCGACTGGCCGTTCGAGGGCAAATCACGCAAGATCAAGTTCCTCAATCCGGACCTGGAACTGATCAACACCAAAGACGATATTCCCATCCATTTCAGCGCATTCGGACCGAAAGGCCGCCGCCTGGCCGCCGAGCTCGGCTTGAATTGGATTATTCCGGGCCGCGATATGGAGCGCACGAAGGCCGCCTATGAAGATATGCAAACCGCGTGGGCCGAGGCCGGGCGCGAGGCGGCCGACCTTTATAGCACGGTGCAGACAACCGGCTGCATTTTGGGCGAGGGCGAAGCCTACGATAGCCCGCGCGCCAAATTACAGGCGGGGCCGGCGGCGGCGATGATATTCCACGACCTGGTCGAAGCGGACGCCTTCGGTAGTCTCGGCTTTGGCGTGCCCGACCACCTCAAACCGACCTTCGAGAAATACCAGGAACTCTACGCCTCTTATAAGCCGGAAGATGCCCGCTATCTCAGTGTCCACCGCGGCCATTTGATGTTCCTCCGCCCGGAAGAGGAAGCCTTGATCGATGGCGATCTAATCCGCGCCACAAGCTTCACCGGTCCCGCCCAGGAACTGCGCGAGCGGGTGCGCGCCTTGCGCGAGCTTGGCTTCAACGAATTTTCGGTCCACATCACCAACGGCCAGGAACACATGCTCGAAGAATGGTCGGACCTATTGGAAGGCGTTTAGCGATTGGGCCGGCGCCTCGTGAGCCGCAACCGAACTAGGCTGAGACATGCGTGACGATCGACCGACCATCGCCATTCTGGGCGGCACCGGAGCCCTCGGTTCCGGTCTGGCCCGGCGCTGGGCGCAGGCCGGCTATCGCCTGATTATCGGGTCCCGCCAACAACAACGCGCCGAGGCGGCGGCCAAATCCCTCTGCGATGCGATCAACACCAAGGAGGTGCGCGGCATGGCCAACGCCGCCGCCGCCGAAGCCGCCGACATTGTCGTCATGACGGTGCCGTTCGCCCATCACGCCGATACCATCCGGTCGGTCCGGGACGCCGTACAGGGAAAAATATTCGTCGATACCACGGTTCCGCTGGTGCCGCCGAAGCCCGGCACCGTTCAGCTGCCGCCGGGCGGATCGGCGGCCGCCGCGGCGCAGGAACTGCTCGGCGGGGAAGTCATGGTTGTCTCCGCATTCCAGAACATCGGCGCCCGGCACTTGGCGGAAAATGGCGGCATCGACCACGAAGTATTGGTTACCGGAAACAAACGGGCGGCGCGCGAGACGGTGATCGAACTGGTGCAGGCGGCGGGCCTTACCGGATGGCACGCGGGGCCGATCGCCAACGCCGCGGCCGCCGAGGCGTTGACCTCGATCCTGATCAGCATCAACCGCCATCACCAGATCGATGGCGCCGGCATTAAGATTACCGGCGCGCCGAAATCAGACGATTAGCGGGGTTCGGGGCGGCGTGATCAGCCCGCTTGGCGAACCGGCCGCGCAAGGGTTTTGGTTGCGATTGCCGCCGTCTCGCGTTCGAACTTTGTGGCCGGGGTGTTGTCGAGCGGCGCGAGTTCCGGGGCGCCCATCGAGGCCGTTATCCGTTCCGGCGATACCGCCCCGTAAAACGTTGTGCGCTGCCGGGCGATCCTGCCCAAACGGCCGATAAATTTCTGCATCCGTTCGGGCGGCATCTCCTGGCCGTGCTCGGCGCCGGCGGCCCGGGTAATGCTCTCGTTCATCAGCGTGCCGCCGAGATCGTTGGCGCCGGCGTTGAGGCAGGCCGCGGCGCCGGCCGGCCCCATTTTCACCCAGGATGTCTGGATATTGGTGAAATGCGGATGCAGGGCCAGCCGCGAGACCGCGTGCATCAGCACCGCCTCGCGGAATGTGGGCCCGCGCCGGGCGCGGCCTTTGAGATAGATCGGCGCCTCCATGGGCGTGAACGGCAGGGGCACGAATTCGGTAAATCCGCCGGTCCGTGCCTGGTGCCGGCGGAGAAGCAAAAGGTGACGCGCCCAGTGCCGGGCGCCGTCCACATGGCCGAACATGATGGTCGCGGTGGTTTTCAGGCCGAGACCATGGGCGGCGTCCATTACTTCG
>JAYGEH010000041.1:0-5334 GCA_046582475.1 Rhodospirillales bacterium | reverse complement strand
CGCGGCGCCGGTGGCGAAGATCAAATATTCGTATTTTCGCATGGATTTCTGGAAGCCTCCCCCGTTCCTGTTCAAGCCAGGCCGATTTTAGAACAAGTAAAATAGCACCTGTTTAAAATCAAAAACTTAGCAGGCAATTATCGTTAGCAAAACGATTGAAGCCAGGTTGTAAGCCATTGAAACAGCCGGTTTATGATTTTAGGGGGTTGCAGATAACTTGCAAAAAAATTCTTACCTGATGCCTAAAACTTACGTGATGCCTAAAATGAGACAGCCATCGTTGGTGCTGCATGGTGACAGGCTGAACACGTGCCGATGTCCGCTTTACCCCGGCCGTCGCAACCGGTTTATTAGCTAAACGGCGGCGTTTGACCCGAGGGTTGGACCGGCGTTGTGTTGCAAGATGTAATTTCCAGTTGGCGGTGTTGGTCATGGGTTATTGTATTCGCCCTCATTGTGGAACCTCTGTTCCGGGCCATCATGGGTATCGGCACCTATCCGATCTCTGGCGTGGTCGAATAGGATTCCGCCGTTGACAGAAATACTCGGACATGAATTAAATTGCCGTCGGTTGCCCGTTCCGAACAAGAAGGAACCAGTGGCAACCAACGACCGGATTAATGATTGGGAGGATTGACATCATGAAATTACTATCTGGAAAATTTGTCGCAACCGGTATTGTGGCTTCGGCGGCGTTGGCAATTGCGTTGCCGGCGCAATCAGCCGAGGTACTTAAAGTTTCTACGGCTTTAGGCACGAAACATGATCAGAGCACGGTCTTCTTCGATACCTTTATGGCCAAAATGAAAGAAGATCAAAGTCTGGTGAAGCTTAACTATATCGGCGGTCCGGAGGTTACGCCGAACCGCAAGCAGGGTCCTGCAATGATGCGCGGCCTGATCGATATTATCATGTCACCGGTCACCTATTACGCCAACGTGGTACCCGAAGCGCGGTTGCATGGAATTGCCAACATATCGGGCGCTACGTGGCGGAAAAATGGCGCCTTCGATATCATGTCAAAGGTTTGGGCCAAAAAGATTAATGGCGTTATTCTTGGTTGGGGCAACTACTATGGCTTTAATCAGTTTTATATGTGGTTCAAGGAAAAGCCGAAATTCAGCAAGATTACGGGTCTCGACTTAAAGGGAGTAAAAATGCGGACCACGCCGCTCTATACACCTTTTTTGAAGGCAATGGGCGCCACCACGAAGAACATTTCTCCCGCCGAGGTGTATACGGCATTGGAAAGAGGCGTGGTTGACGGGCTTGCCTGGCCAGAAGGCGGCGTCTTTTTCCGGGGCTGGCAGAGGTTTATCAAATACCGCGTCGAACCCGGGTTTTTCCGGTCAACGACGATGGTGACCATGAACAAGGACAAGTTCGACGCGCTGCCAAAGAAGGCGCAAGATCAGCTTGTCGCCGCCGGCTTGCTCTATGAGCAAAATTCAGGGGCTATTCTTCAGAAACGCGCCGCGATAGATAATCAGAAGGTATACAAAGCCGGCGTTCAGCGTCTTATACTGCCCCCGGAGATTGCCAAGGCCTACATCAAAACGATTATCAACGCCAACTGGAAAGCGGCGGAAAAGTATAAATTCACCGAAGATTTCGGAAAAATGAAAGCTTTGATGACGGCCGGAAACTAACCCCGGAGCCGTTCCTGAACGACTGGGGAGAAGGCGCCGCCTCTTGGGTGGCGCCTTTTCTTATTCCAAACGACGGGACCCAAGGGTCACATGAGACTAGGAAGCCAAAGGGCGAGACCCGGCCAGGCGATCAGGATAAGGATAAGGATCGTATCGCAAATCAAGAACGGAAATGCTGCCTTTGCCACTTCAATTAAGGTGGTTCCTTTGGGTGCGACCCCCAACATAACGTAAAGCAGGAGACCAAAGGGTGGTGTTGTTCCCGCCATCTCAATTGTAATAAGAACGAACAAGCCATACCAGATCAGATCGAACCCGAGCGCGCCGGCGAGCGGGAAGAAGATCGGAACCGTAATCAGCATCATGGATGTCGCATCCATAAACATGCCGAGCAGGATCAAAACCACAAACATCATCAAGAGAATGGCGAATTTGTGCAATTCGAAACTCGTCACCCATTCGATCAGTCCCTTACTGGCACCGGAAAAGGCCAGCATTTGGCTGAAGACAGTTGAATTCATGATAATGAAGAAAACCATCGCGCCGACTTTTAGCGTGGCTTCGAGAGAGATATTTATTGATTTAACCGTCAAGGAACCATATGCAGCCGCCAGGATCATTACGCCCAGGACACCACAGGCAGCGGCTTCCGTCGGGGTTGCTATGCCAAGAACAATGAAACCGATCACCATAAAAACGACAAAACTCATTGGCAAGATATTCGTAACCACCAACTTGATGCGCATGGTCCAACGCATCGGTTCCACGTGGTAGGCTGGCGCCGACCCAGGATCGCGGAGCAACTGGTAGGTGATCATGGCCGCGTAAAGAACCGCGAGTACCAAACCAGGCAAGAATCCCGCGACAAGCAGGCGCCCGACGTCGATTTCAGCTATCGCCGCCAACAATACGCCGAGCGCCGAAGGCGGAATTATCATCGCAAGGCCGCCGGTTCCGAGTATGGGACCCATGGACATTTTCTTGTTATATCCACGGCGCTGCATTTCGGGCACCATCAGGGAGCCCAGCATGGCCGTATTTGCCATCGAAGAACCGGTCAGCGTTGAAAAGATCGAGCCACCAGCAACGGTCACATAACAAAGGCGCCCTGGGAGCCGGCCAAATATCGCATCCAGGCCATCAAATACTTTCACCGCAAGCCCGGTGTGAAAGAAGATCGACCCCATCAGGATAAACATCGGTACCGGTGCGAGGGTAAACCGGGTGATAAGTTGTGTCGCGTTGTCGGCGACCTGGATCAAGCCATTGGTTCCGGCAAAAATAACAACGGCGATAAAATTGGTTGCTAAAAACGAGAAGGCGACGGGCACCCCGAGCGCCATGAAACTGACAACCATTCCGAGTAATAGCGCGAAAGCCCAATACCATTCCATTTCACATGCTCTCTTTAGCCTCGGTTCGGCCAGAGTACATGTCGTCAAATCCAAATAGATACCGCAGGAACTCAAAGGTGACCAATAAAAACCCGATTGGCATCGGTGCGTACAACCACCATTGCATTAACTCTATGCCGCGCTCGTCCACCTGTTCATTCACGTAGGCTTCCCACCAAAGTTCCACAGAAAAAAAGCCCGCGAGTGAGGCGGCACAAATGGCCACGAGATAGGCAAATTTCGCCGCATATTGCTGGACTTGAGGATTAAATATCTCGGTCAAGGCATCGATATAAACATGACCTCTGATGCGGGCCAGCCAAGGGGCGGCCAGCATGGTAAACCACAGCAGACCGTATTCCACCAATCCCAATGTTCCTTCAAATCCTGAAAAGCCGAAAAAAATTAAGGTCACATCAATCACAATGATTACAAATATTATAAAAATTATGAGCGCCGCCAGATTTTTGAGCGCAACGAGCAACCAGTCATGTGCTTTTGTAATGGCTTGCATAACCGCTCCCAGTGTAGGTGTTTGAAATAATGGTCTGCCTCGGGATAGATTTTAGTCGCGATTGTTGTTGGTAACAACTGCGGCGGTCCATGAGACCTGGAACGCCATGCCCGGAATAAAACACCGTCACATCCGAATGATACCAACCTGCACAAATCAACACCCCTTGTGACGGCATTGCGCGGTTTCCGGTTAGAGCGGTTCCGGTTGAATAGGAACCATTTGACCGGGATAATTTTGCCATCATTTCTATCCCAAGTGTGCGCGGCGCGCGCCGCCTGGCGATGCCTTGGCATCGGCAAAGACGCGCGACGACGTCCACGCATCAAAATCACCCGGCCTGCGGTGGGGCATATTGGCTCCGAAGGCGGCGTTGCAGTACTTGCCCGATGGATACGCATCGCGCCGTGCACCGCGCCTACCTGGAAAACCGATTTGGTGCCATCAATTTGAATCCTATTTATCCGGAACCGCTCTAGTCGCCGGGCTGGCAATCGGCCATGCGGCGCCAAAACTGCGGGGCGGCCAATCCGGCTCCACCCATTCCATATTCGCCGCTTCGCGGAGCACCCCCGGGGCCAGCCGAAGCCGGATCAAATGCCCCGCCGCCGCTATTTATGAAAATTATTTTTGGGAGATATTTGGGCCCGGGCGGCAGATGACATTTAGGGCGCGATCAGCGCGAGCGGGCGGCGCCCTGGGTTTTCACCCGGAACTTGGTATTGGATTGCTTGCCCGATCTGGGCGCGGTCTGCGTCTTGCCGGCCTCGGCGATGGAAGTTTTTTCGGCGGCCGGCAAATCGGCATTGACGGTGATCGTTACCTTGGCTTCGGCTTTCTCGGCGGCGGCGATTTTTTCATCCAGGGATTTTACGAACGGATCGTCGGCGCCGCGCTTGGCCACAACCCGGTCGCGGCTTTTCCTGAGGATTTCCAACTGTGTCGGCAAGGCAGCCTCCTGCATACTTTTCAGGTGGCATCATAGCAGCCAACCGGTGGCCTGTATCCTCTATAATGTACTCCTACGGCGGTTCTAAGATTACCGGCGAGGAGCGCGCCGCGCCGTGGTGCCAATCCACCACAAGGGGTGCGCGACGACGACCGGGAGTCTAGCAACGCCGCCCTAAGGGTCTCTTTTCCCGTTCCTCGGCTGCCGCCAATGCGGCCCCCGCATTTATGATAGGGGGGACACCGGTGGTGTCCGCCCGGGGCGTCGAAAGGGCTTGCCGATGGGCCCCGCATCACCTGCGCCCTTCCTCCACCTCAGGAAACCGGAAAAGAGATCGTAGGGGCACATTATAGAGGATACAGGCCACTAGGCGCCGAGATAGTATTCCTTGATCATCTCATTATTGCTGAGCTCGTCGGCGCTGGCGCCCTCGAAGGCGATCTCGCCGTGGACGATGACATAGCCCCTATCCGCAATCTTGATCGCCTGGTTGAAATTCTGTTCGGCCATCAAGATCGTCAGGTTCCTTTGCTCCTTCAACTCCTTGATCTTGGCGATCATCTGGCTGACCAGGATCGGGGCAAGGCCGACCGATGGCTCATCCACCAATAGGATTCTCGGATCCGACATCAGCGACCGGGCGACCGCCACCATCTGCTGTTCGCCGCCGCTCAAACTGCCGGCTTGTTGTTTTCGCCGCTCTTTGAGGGTCGGGAATGTTTCGAAACAAAAATCCAGATTCTGATTTAATTTCTGACGCGCGGCGTCGCGGTAGGCACCCAAAATCAAATTTTCCTCAACCGACAGAAGGGAAAACAGGCGCCGTCC
>JAYGEH010000540.1:0-3934 GCA_046582475.1 Rhodospirillales bacterium | reverse complement strand
TGGGTCGAATTTACCGGCACCGAGGGCATGCTGGTGGTCGACGACACCCACCGGGACGTCATTCTCAACACCATGAAAAACGGCATCCGCCTGCCCATGTCGACCATGCCCGGAGAACCGGTGGACCATGTGTTCGCCGGTCCCATGCATAACGAGACCATCTATTTTCTGGATGCCGTCACCAACGACACGCCCGTCATGGTGACGCCCGAACAGGCGCGCCAGGTGATGGAGGTTTATGTGGCAGCCGATATTTCCTCGGCGCGCAACGAGCCGGTGACCCTGCCGCTCAATTCCAGGGATTTGTCGTCCCTGGCCGATCTGGGCTAGAGCCAGGGGCCGGAATCGGATATGGCGGGCGATAGCGTAACCGGGGATGCGGCCCCGCCGGGCGGGCGCTACAACTTCAATACCGTTGTGGCGGTGGTGTTCATCGTGCTGGCGGCGATTTTGTTCTTCATCATTCCGGGCCAGATCGACACGCCGCTGATCAATCTCGGCGGCGCCGGACAATCGAACCTGGAAGCCGAAACCTTTCCGCAGATCATCGCCGCCGCCTTTTTCCTTCTCGGGCTCTGGTACCTGTTCATCTCGTTCCGCCTCCGCCAGCGCAACCAGCTCCGCGATCTGAACCTGGAAGCGATCACCAACGTCGTGGTCACCTTGGCGATCATGACTGCCTATGTGGGGCTGATCATTTATCTCGGTTACGTGGTCGGCAGCGCGATCATGGTGTTCGTGATGTCCACCTATTTCGGCAATCGCAATTACCTGTTGGGGCTGGGGGTCAGCCTGGTTGTTCCGACCCTGGTATTCGTGCTGTTCACCAAGCCCCTGGTGACGTCGCTGCCGCCGTTTCCGGTCGATGAGCTGATTTCCGAAAGCTGGATCATCTACCCGCCGCTGAAATATCTCAGCAACAAGTCGATATTTTGATGGCGCCGGTGGGCACAAATGTTTGAGTCCTTCCTCGGCGGTTTCGCCATCCTGTTCAATCCGGAAACCGTGTTCATGACCTTTGTGTTGATGTCCGCCGGGTTGTTCCTGGGCATGTTCGTCGGCGCCTTGCCGGGCTTCACCACCTTGATGGCGCTGGCCATCCTGCTGCCGATCTCGTTTTTCATCCATCCGCTGCTGGGCATTCCGTTTTTGCTCGGCGTCTACAAGGGCGGCATTTACGGCGGCTCCATTCCGGCCATTCTGGTGTCCATGCCGGGCACCGGCGCGGCGGTGGCGACCACCTTCGACGGCCCGGCGCTGACCAAAAAGGGCGAGGCGCGAAAAGCCCTGGAAATGGCCCTGTTCGCGTCGGTTTTCGGCGATCTCAGCAGCGATCTCATCACCATCGCGTTGATCGGGCCGATCGCCGCCGTTGCCCTGCTGCTGGGCCCGCCCGAGCTGGCCGCCATTTTGATGATGGCGCTGATCGTCATTGCCGGCACCTCGTCCGGCGTGTTCGTCAAGGGCCTCTTGATGCTGGCGGTGGGCTTGTTCCTGGGCATGATCGGCCAGGACCCGATCGGCGCCCTGTCGCGCTTTTCATTCGGCATCACCGAGATCGAGGCCGGCATTCCGATCCTGCCGATGCTAATCGGACTGTTCGCCCTGCCCGAAATCTTCGTCGCCATCGAGAAAAAAGCCTCCGCGATTGTCGATTCGGCGAGCCTCAAGATCAGCGGCGCCCGGTTGAAATGGGCCGAGTTCAAGGCATGCCTGCGCACCATAATCCGGTCCACCGCCATCGGCACCGCCATCGGCATGATACCCGGCGTCGGCCAGGTGGTGGCCGCCTTCATGGGCTACGCGGCGGCCAAAAGCGCCTCCCCGACGCCGGAGAAATTCGGCCAGGGCGAATTGGAGGGCGTCGCCGCCGCCGAGGCCGCCAACAACGCCGTCAACGGCCCGACCCTGGTGCCGCTGCTGACCCTCGGCATCCCCGGCGACAACCTGACGGTGATCCTGGTCGGCGCCTTCATCGCCCACGGCCTCCGCCCCGGCCCGCAATTGATGGAAGAGCAGGGCCCGCTGGTGTTCGCCATCCTGATCGCCATGGTGCTGGCCAATATCCTGTTCATTTTCATCGGCTATCTCTGCATTCCGCTGTTCGCCAAGGTGGTGACCATCCGGAAATCGTTGCTCTTGCCGCTGACCCTGGTTTTCGCCTTTGCCGGTACCTGGGTGTTCCGCTCCAACCCCTATGATCTGGCGATCCTGGTGATCTTCGGCGCCCTCGGTTATTTGGCCAAGAAGCTGCAATTCGACGTCACCCCCCTGGCCATGGGCTTCATTCTCGGCCAGCCCCTGGAATATGCCTTCGGCCAGACGGTCATTCTGTCCGGCGGGCAGATATTCCATTACATCTTCCTGGAACGCCCGATCACCGGCGCCATCATCATATTGACGCCGGTCATCACCTATCTGATGTGGCGGCGCTCGATGCGCCTGAGGCGCCAGTACGGCGCCGGGTAGTGACAGGGTTTGGGGGTTGACGGCGCGTGGCGGGCTAGTCTTATATAAGACAGCAATTGATGGCTGGCCGGCTTTCAGTCCGGCGGCTCGTGACGCTTAATAATTTCAATCGAAGTAGAGAGGAAATCCCATGCGTTTACATAGTCTCATGAAATTGGCGATCGGCGCCGTGCTGGCGATCGGTCTCGGCGGCATCGGCGAAGCCGGCGCCCAAAAGTACCCGGAAAAACCCATAACCTTGATTATTCCGCTGGGCGCCGGCGGCTCGCACGACCGCAACGCCCGCGTCTTCACCAGCGTGATCTCCGATATTCTCGGCCAGCCCATCATCGTCAAATTGATGCCCGGCGCGTCCGGCGGTATCGGCACCGCCGCCGCCGCCAAGGCCAAGGCCGACGGCTATACCCTGATCTTCACGCACAACTACTATGACCAATTGCAAAAGCACGTGAAGAAGCTGCCCTACGACACCGACAAGGCCTTCATCACCGTCGGGTCCCTGAATTCCGGCGAGTTCTCGGTCATCGTCCATGCCAACAGCCCGTTCAAATCCTGGCAGGATCTGGTCAAGTTCGCCAAGGCCAATCCCGCCAAGCTGAAGTTCGCCCATTCCGGCAACTGGGGCGCCACCCATGCGCCGGCGCTGCAGCTATTCACCGAAGCCGGCATCGCCGACAAGGTCGTGATGGTGCCTTATAAGGGCGGCGGACCTTCCATGCGCGGCTTCCTGGCGCGCGAGGCGGACTTCACCTTCCAGTTCATTTCCACCATCAAGGCCCAGGGCGACAGGGTTCGGGTGCTGATCAGCGCCGGCACCAAGTCCGAGTTCAAGGGCACGCCCACCTTCAAGGATCTGGGTTACTCCGCCGATATCGGCAAGATGTACCGGGTCATCCAGGCGCCCAGGGCGATCCCCGCCGACCGGCTGGCGACCCTGCAAAGCGCGCTGATGAAGTTGCAGAAGCACAAGACCTACAAGCGCCTGATCAAGGCCATCGGCGAAAAACTGGAATACATCAACGGGCCGGAATATGAAAAGATGCGCTCCATGCAGAGCGCCACCTATAAGAAAATGATCGAAGGCTTGAAGATGAAGAAATAGGCCGCGGCCAAACAACCTTGATGATGGCGCTCCCTTCACCGGGGGGCGCCATTTTCCTATCCGTAGATGTGCGTCGTGTCGGGCTTTTCGGTGGCGAAATAATGCACCCAGATATAGGCGTGGCTGAACGCCGCGATTCCCAGGGCGGCGCTGGATTGGAACAGGAACGCCGGCATCCATAACAGCAGAAACCCGAACACATACATGGCGTTCGGCGAGAAGTGGAAGATGCCGCGCCGCTCCATGGGCAAGGTCCGGAATTCCGCATCGAAATGATCGATGCCGAAGGCCCGGCGGAAGGTGAAATAGCGGCGGACGGAAATCATCAGATAGATGACCGGGACTGCCAATACCAGCGAGGCG
>JAYGEH010000515.1:0-9575 GCA_046582475.1 Rhodospirillales bacterium | reverse complement strand
TCGAGTCCTCAATCCTCTATGACGACATTGAAACGTTGCGCATGCGAGTGCACCAGCTCATGCACAAGCCTCACTTCGCGCAGATACCTCCGTCTCGCACCGTGCATGCGGTCTCCAACGTCGAGGTGGCAACGACCGGGCGCGAAGACGAGGCGCTTGTCCGCTGCAGTGTTTCGGTGACCGAGTTGCGCGAAGGCGATTTTCAGCAGCGCGGCCTTGGCGAGCAGCGTGTATTTGCAGGTCATTGCGAATATCGGCTACGGAAGCAAGAAGGTGAGCTCGCGATCATGATAAAGAAGCTGGTCCTTGTCTCCCGCTATCTGCCCATCGAGAACCTGTCGTTTCTTCTGTGAAATTAGTTGGATCAGATTGCTTCTATTGACCTCGGGGATAACTTGGCGGGGCTCGACGACCGAGTACTATTGGAGCAGGCTTGCGAGTCAGTGAACCGAACACGTCACTTCGGACACCTCTGAGGCCTCGATCGAGATTGAGCGCATCGGTCTCGCGACCCCTCTTAATCAAACTAGGCATATGGCCACCAATTATTTCAAGGACTTAGCTGGAAACAGCTAGGTCCTTAACTTTCTTGGGGTTACAAATGGGTTACAAAGGTCGGGGCTAGCGCGGCCTCAGGCGATCGAGCTGATGAGAGGCACGGTCTCACGCGTACGGTGCTGGGCCTAGTGCATCTCGCACCACGGCCCAGAGGCCCGGGCGCCGGTGTCGATGGCTGGAATTGGTCGACGGCGGGTCGGGCGGCGCAGCTCGGCGGGGTGGTTGCTTAGATTGGGGCTTGGGCTGGTTTGGAGGGGGTTGTCCCGTTTATCGAATAAGCGGATCAGGACCTGAGGCGGATTACTTACGAGATCAAACGGGACGGGCTTATTCCCTAAACAAAATCCTCCAAGTTCTTCCGGTTCTTCGGGACGTTCCGCGACTGCCACGCCACGGGACGGCCCATTTCCCGCTCAACAATCTGGTCTAGGTTAACGACCTGGAACGCTTGATATTGTGTTGAAATTAGCGATTAAATAGGCATCGCCGATACCATCGAGGATTTTAAGCGGTCGGCGTCATGCATATTTTGAGGAGGACATGGGATGCATCGTCTTCGGGGAACGAGATTATTTTTGCCCGCCATCGCGGGTCTTTTACTGTTGACGCCGGAAAGCGCTTGGGCCCAGGGGGCGGCCCAGCTCTCGGACGGCAACACCGCCTGGATCATCACCGCAACAGCGCTGGTTCTGTTTATGACCATGCCCGGTTTGGCGCTATTTTATGGCGGTCTTGTGCGGTCCAAAAACGTGCTGTCGGTATTGATGCACTGTTTCGCCATCACCTGCGTTTCATCCATATTATGGCTGGTGCTGGCCTATTCCATCGCCTTCGGCGGCGACGGCACCTGGTGGGGCGGGCTCTCCAAAAGCTTTCTTGCCGGCGTCGGCGTCGATACGCTGTTCGGCGATATTCCGGAAAGCGTCTTCTTCATGTTCCAGATGACCTTCGCCATCATCACCCCGGGCCTGATCGTCGGCGCCTATGTGGAGCGCATCAAGTTCTCGGCCGTGGTGCTTTTTTCCGGGCTCTGGCTGATCATCGTTTATGCGCCGTCGGCCCATTGGATTTGGGGCGGCGGCTTGCTGGCCAATCTGGAATGGGCCGGCCTCAAGGGATATGCCACCATGGATTTTGCAGGCGGTCTGGTGGTGCACGCCAACGCCGGCGTCGCGGCACTGATCATCGCCAAGGTGCTTGGGCCGCGCCGCGGTTTTCCCAATGAGCTGCGCCCGCCGCACAATCCCGGCATGGTCATGATCGGCGCCGCCATGTTGTGGGTCGGCTGGTTCGGCTTCAACGCCGGCAGCGCGCTGGCGGCCAACGGCTCGGCCGGCATGGCGATGACCGTCACCCATATTTCGGCGGCGACCGCGTGCCTGGTCTGGATCACCATCGAATGGATCAAGTTCGGCAAACCCAGCCTGGTCGGCATCGCCACCGGCGCCATCGCCGGGCTGGCGACGATCACGCCTGGCTCCGGCTTCGTCGGTCCGGTGGGCGCGCTGGTCTTTGGCTTCCTGGCCGGCGTTATCTGTTTTTTCGCCATCAACCTGATCAAGCAGGCCTGGAAAATCGACGATTCCCTGGACGTGTTCGCGGTCCACGGGGTCGGCGGCATCCTCGGCATTCTGCTGACCGGCATCTTCGCCGATGCCAGTCTCGGCGGCGTCGGATTGGCCGAAGGCACCACCATCGGCACGGCGTTTCTGGGTCAGTTGATCGCCGTTGGCGTGACCGTTGTATGGGCCGGTGTCGCCGGCTACGTCATCATCAAAATCACGCAAGGCATCGTCGGGCTGCGGGTCAACGAAGATGATGAGAGCGAGGGGCTCGACCTCACCGAACATGGCGAGCGCGGCTACGACTTGTAGCGGCCGGTTATGGCACTATGGAAGACATATATGCGTTGATGAAAGGATAAAGCCATGAAGATGGTTATGGCAATTATCAAGCCAACCAGGCTGGATACGGTCCGCGAGGCCTTGACCGGCATCGGTATTCAGGGCCTGACGGTGAGCGAGGTTTCCGGATTTGGCCGCCAAAAAGGCCATACGGAAATTTACCGGGGCGCCGAATACGCGATCAACTTCGTTCCCAAATCCAAGATCGAAGTCGCCGTCGAAGACGATATGGTCGATAATGTGGTCGACGCCATCGCCGCCGCCGCCAAGACCGACAATATCGGCGACGGCAAAATATTCGTCATGGAGCTGGGCCATGTGGTACGCATAAGAACCGGAGAGACCGGCGCCGAAGCGCTCTGAACACGCTTGACACTCCATGCACAACGACGCCCTCGACCGCCTGACCGACTATCCGTTCGACCGGTTGCGCGCGCTCCTCGGCGACACCGATGGGCCGGCGGGCGTGGCGCCGGTCATCATGTCGCTCGGCGAGCCGCAGCATCCATCGCCGCCGATCCTGGCCGCAACCGTCGCCGCCCATAGCGGCGACTGGAACCGCTATCCGCCGGTGGCCGGCACGCCGGAATTGCTGAGCGCCATCGCCGCCTGGCTTGGCCGGCGCTATTCCCTGGCGGGGGGCATCATCGAGCCGGCGCGCAACCTGGTCGCCGTCGCGGGCACCCGCGAAGCAATCTATATGGCCGGCGATATCTGTATTCCCGGCGCCGGCGCCGATGGCCAGCCGCCGTTGGTGCTGATCCCCAATCCGTTCTACCAGGTCTATGTGGGCGCGGCGCTCATGCGGCGGGCCGGGCCGGTCTATATGCCGGCCACCAAGGCCACCGGTTTCCTTCCCGATTTCGAAGCGCAAGGAGACGCGATATTGCGCCGCACCGCTTTGGCTTTTCTTTGCTCGCCGGCCAACCCGCAAGGCACCATCGCCGATCTGGATTACCTGAAAAAGGCCATCCTGCTGGCCAGGGAATATGATTTCGTGCTCGCCGCCGATGAATGCTATGCCGAGATTTATGACCGCGAGGCGCCGCCCGGCCTGTTGCAGGCGGCGGCCGGGCTGGGGGCAGGGCTGGATAATATCCTGGTCTTTCATTCGCTTTCCAAACGCTCCAGCGCGCCGGGCCTGCGGTCGGGCTTCGTGGCCGGCGATGCCGACCTGATCCAGCGTTTCAAGACCTTGCGCAACTATGGCGGCGCCACCTTGCCGCTGCCGATCCTGGCGGCCTCGGCGGCGCTCTGGGACGATGACGCCCACCCGCAAGAGAACCGTGCCCTCTACCGGCAAAAGTTCGATCTGGCCGATCAGATTTTGCGCGGCCGGTTGGGATATTACCGCCCCGGCGGCGGTTTTTACCTGTGGCTGGATGTGGGCGACGGCGAAGACGCCGCCCGGCGCCTCTGGACCGAGGCCGGGGTGCGGGTCATTCCCGGCGGCTATTTGGCGTGCGCCGGCGCCGATGGGGTCAACCCGGGCGCACCCTATATCCGCATTGCCCTGGTGCAGACCCCGGACGAGATCGGCGATGCCCTTACCCGGATCCGGGATTGCCTGGTTTGAATGAAATTGGCCCGTCGGCCTTGGAAGCGTGCATTTATATTGTTCGCCACGGCGAAACCGAATGGAACCGGGAAGATCGCATGCAGGGCTTCCTCGAATCGTCCCTGACCGACAAGGGCAAGGCGCAGGCCACTAGGCGCGAGCGTTGAAATCCATGCCACCCGTCCTCTACCTCATTCGCCACGGCGAAACCGAATGGAACCGGGCCAAGCGTGTCCAGGGCTGGAACGATTCCGCCCTGACCGAATTGGGCAACCAACAGGCGCGCGCCGTGGCCGGGATTTTGGCGCGCGAAATCGGCGATCCCGCCGCCGCCGTGTTTTATTGCAGCCCCTTGGGCCGCGCCCGCGCCACGGCGGAAATCATCGCCCGGGAACTGGGTTTGGATATTGCACAGCTCCGGTTCGACGAAGCTTTAAAGGAATTAAACACCGGCCAATGGGACGGCTTGACATTCGCCGAGATCAAAGCCGCGTTTCCGGACGATTTGAACCATTTCCACGAAGATTCCTGGCGCCACCGGCCCACCGGCGGCGAAAGCTACGCCATGCTGGCGGCGAGGATCGGTGCTTGGCTGGACGCTCTCGACGAGACCGGTCCGGTCCTGGTGGTCTCCCATGGTATCGCCGGGCAGGTGTTGCGGGGGCATTATCTGGGTCTGGGCGAGGCGGAAACGGTGAGCCTGGACCAGCCCCAGGACGTGGTCTTCGAGCTGCGCGGCGGGCAGGTAACGGAATTGACCGGTTATTAATCCGAAAACCGGAAATATCCCTTTCATTATAAGCCACTGCGGATTTCGTTAAGGATTCGTAAATGTTTGCAATCCTACTGTCGGGGGATGGTACAGAGTAGCCTAAATCAGCGGCCCGCATTCCTGCCGGAGGGCCTGGCCGAGGCCGCCCGCAACCGCGCCGTGGAGATATTGGGCGTGGCGTTGTTGCTGGGCGCGATCTTCTTGACGGTGTCCCTGGCCAGCTATGCGCCGTCGGACCCATCCTTCAATAGCGCCGGCGAGGCACCGGTGCAGAATATCATGGGTCCCTTGGGCGCCATCGCCGCCGATCTCTTAATCCAGTTGTTTGGGCTGGCCAGCATCCTGACCATCGTGATCCTGTCATGCTGGGGCTGGCGGCTGGTCCGGCGCAAGGGCATCGCGCATCTTTGGCTGCGCCTGCTGGCTTTTGCCGGCGCCATTTTCTTTGCCGCCATGGCCCTCGCCGTGATTCCCGAATTTGAGAGTTGGCCGCTCAGGACCGGTCTCGGCGGCGTTGCCGGCGGTGTCCTGTTCGAATTCGCCAGCCATCATCTGGCGCCTTACGCGGCGAGCCATGAAATTTCGGCGACGGTGGCGGCGGCGGCGCTTCTGGGTCTTGTCTCGGTGCTGTTTGCCGCCGGCCTCGAGGCCGGCGAATGGCGCGCCATGGGCGCCAGCATGGGCGCCGGAATTGGCCTTGTCATGGCCGGCGCGGCGCGCCTCAAATTACCCGAGCGCAAATCGGGCGCCAGGATCGAGCCGGTGCTCGGGTCCGCAAACACCGGCGGTTTTGATAGCGATGAAGCGCCGGCCCTGGCGGCGCCATCGGCCTTGGCCGCGCCGGCTACGCGCAAAGCGATACCCTTGGTCAAGACAAAGCCCGGCGGCGCGCCCCCCGGCAGCCGCGCCAAAAGCGCCCGCCAGGGCAATCTGACCCTGGACGGTAGCGGCGAATTTCAACTGCCGCCGCTGGATCTGGTGGAAGCGCCGCCGGAGACGGCCCAAGATCCGGCGCTGGATAAAGACGCCTTGGCGAACAATGCCAAGCTTTTGGAATCGGTGCTGCTGGATTTCGGCATCAAGGGCGAGATCGTCACCGTGCGCCCGGGACCGGTGGTCACGCTCTACGAATTGGAACCGGCGCCGGGCATCAAGACATCCCGGGTGATCGGCCTCGCCGACGACATCGCCCGCTCGATGAGCGCGCTTTCCGTGCGCATCGCCGTCATTCCGGGTCGCAGCGTCATCGGCATCGAGCTGCCCAACGCCAAGCGCGACATGGTCTATTTCCGGGAATTGCTGGCGGCGAGGGCGTTCGAGCGATCGGGCGGCGCTCTGCCCCTGGCCCTCGGCAAGGATATCGGCGGCAGCCCGGTGGTGGTCGATCTGGCGCGCATGCCGCACTTGCTGATCGCCGGCACCACCGGATCGGGCAAATCGGTGGCCGTCAACACGATGATCCTGTCGCTCCTCTATCAGCATACTCCGGACCGATGCAAGTTCATCATGATCGATCCCAAGATGCTCGAGCTGAGCGTCTATGACGGCATTCCGAACCTGCTGTCGCCGGTGGTCACCGATCCCAATAAGGCGGTGGTGGCGCTGAAATGGGCGGTGCGCGAAATGGAAGACCGCTACCGCGCCATGTCGCAATTGGGGGTGCGCAATATCGCCGGCTATAACGCGCGGCTGGCCGAAGCACGCAAGAAGGGCGAAGCGCTGATGCGCCGGGTGCAGACCGGTTTTGACGAAGCCGGCAAACCGATGTATGAAGACCATCCCCTGAATTTGGACGCGTTGCCGCTGATCGTCGTTGTCGTCGATGAGATGGCGGATTTGATGATGGTGGCGGGCAAGGATATCGAAGCCGCCATACAGCGCCTGGCGCAGATGGCGCGCGCCGCAGGCATTCATCTGATCATGGCCACGCAACGACCGTCGGTGGATGTGATCACCGGAACCATCAAGGCCAACTTCCCGACCCGGGTTTCGTTCCAGGTCACTTCCAAGATCGACAGCCGCACCATTTTGGGCGAACAGGGCGCCGAGCAGCTTCTCGGCCAGGGCGACATGCTCTATATGGCCGCCGGCGGCCAGATCAGCCGCGTCCACGGACCCTTCGTTTCGGATGAAGATGTGGAACGGATTGTCAGATTCCTGAAAAGCCAGGGCACGCCGGACTATCTGGACGCGGTCACCGAAGACGGCGACGGCGGCTTTGACATCCCCGGAATGGAAAGCGGCGGCAGCGGCAATGGCAACGGCGGCGAGGTTCTCTACGATCAGGCGGTTGCCCTGGTCGCCCGCGAGGGCAAGGCATCGACCAGCTTCATCCAGCGTCATTTGCAGATCGGTTACAACCGCGCCGCCCGCATCATCGAGCAGATGGAAGATCAAAACGTGGTCTCCAAGGCCGACCGGGTCGGCCGCCGCGAGGTCCTGATCGGCGAACATTGACCGGCGGCCCCGGCGGCTTGCCAACGCCCAAGATTTGGATGACAGTGCGGCCCCGATTGGAAGGCCATTGGGCGAGGTGCCGTTGCAATTATCACCGATAAAATTTTGGACGATGCTAGGTTTGGGCCTGATCTGGGGCGCGGCGTTTTATTTCGCCGGCACCGGCTTGGCTTCGGCCGCCAATTCGGTGGCCACCGAATTGAGCGAACGCGATCGCGCCGACATCGCCCGCGTCGAAAGCTATTTCAACGATCTCAAAACCATGACCGCCAAGTTTTTGCAGGTGGCCTCCACCGGCGCCGTCGCCAGCGGCACCATGTTTCTGTCGCGCCCCGGTAAATTCCGCTTCGAATATGATCCGCCGTCGCCCGACATGCTGATCGCCGACGGCACATTCTTGATATTCATCGACAAGGACTTGCGCCAAACCACCCATATCTTTCTGTCGAGCACGCCGGTCGGCGTCCTGGTCAAGGACGTCGTCAAATTGGACGGCGATATCACGGTCACCCGAATTTCCCGGCGGCGCGGCCTGCTGCGCGTCACCATCGCCGACAGCGACGATGTCGAGGAAGGAACCCTGACCCTGGTGTTTTCACAAAGGCCGTTTACGCTTCGCCAATGGCAGGTCCTGGACGCGCAAGGAACCATCACCACGGTGACCCTGAACAATGCCCGCACCGGCATGGCGCTGGATGAAAAACTGTTCGAATTTGACGAAGACGCCGGCCCGGACTGAACCCTGTTCGAAACCGGACCTGTTCAACTGGCCGTGAGCCCGCTTGCAATTGGGCGCCAACGATCCATATCCAAGACCAGGAAGAGCCGGCCAGCAACTGGCCGGTGCTTGGTGGGATGAACTCCCCCGGTTCGTTCCACGGTTCCTACCCTATAAAGCGCCCGGCACCCCTGGCCGGGCGCTTTTTTTATGGGGGATATATTGGTTCGGCGCAAAGTTGAAAACGGGCCGCCGAAACATCCGGCGGCCCGCTAAGTCGAGGTGGGACACCGAAAATAAACTGCGTCCCGAAGAAATGTATTATTTGCGTCAGCTTCTTTTCGACAGAAGCCAAAGAATAATGCCGACCGCGATCAGTCCAACGAGGCCACCGTCGCCAAGCGACTTAATCAGTGCCAACAGATTACCGACAACGTTGCCGACAAACGGCAGGTCACCGCCGAAGATAATCCCCGCAACAACTGATAGCGCAATGAGCAGCAGGCCCATTTCGGTTACTTGAGTGAAGAAGCGTTTCACACTGTCGTAAATACCAGGCATATCATGATCCTTCGGTAATTAAATCCACGCTCAGAGCCCCCTGTTGGTAGACTCAGCCAACGAGACCACAATATATTGTATTTTATGTCAAGATAATTGCTTGATATAGAGTATTACGCTAGATATAGTATGCGATAACTGCTTGATTATAAGGGGTAATCGCCGAAGTTCCGTTGCATCGAATGCCGCCGGTTGCCGGGCAGATAAGACCAAACCGCAGATTTTTTCCGTTTTCAGGCGAATCGAAAATGCGCATCCTGACCTGGAATATTAACAGCGTTCGGTTGCGTATCGAGCATGTGCGCGCCCTGGCGGAGCGCACTGACGCCGATATTATCTGCCTCCAGGAAACCAAAGTGGTTGACGAATTGTTTCCCCACGATGCCATCGCCGGGATGGGCTATGCGCACCGGGCCGTGCATGGCATGAAGTCCTATAACGGCGTCGCCATCCTGTCGCGGCTGCCCTTCAAGGAGATGGCGACGCGCCCCTGGTGCCGGCGCCAGGACTGCCGCCACATCTATGTGACATTGGAGAACGGCACCGAAGTTCACAATTTTTACATACCCTCCGGCGGCGACGAGCCGGATCCCGAGAGCAACGATAAATTCGCCCACAAGCTGGCTTTCATGAAGGCCATGGCCCGCTGGTGGCGGTCCCGCCGGGAACCAGATGCGCGCCGCATCCTGGCCGGTGATTTCAACGTGGCGCCGTTGGAAACCGATGTGTGGTCACACAAACAATTGTTGAATATCGTGTCGCACACGCCGGTGGAGGTGGACCTTTTGGCCGCCATGCAAAAGTCCGGACCATGGATCGACGCGGTCCGCGAGATCATCCCGCCGGAAGAACCATTGTATTCGTGGTGGAGTTACCGCACGAAAGAGTGGCCCGGTTCCGACCGTGGCCGCCGCCTGGATCATGTCTGGATCACCGAAGCCCTGCGCCCGGCCCTGACCGGCGCCGAAATATTGCGCGATGTGCGCGGCTGGGAGAAGCCATCGGATCACGTGCCGGTGCTGGTGACCCTGGACGCTTAGAACCTAG
>JAYGEH010000351.1:0-2720 GCA_046582475.1 Rhodospirillales bacterium | reverse complement strand
CGTCATCGAGGGGATTACCAGCGGTGCAGCGAATTAGGTGGAAAGCGAAACTTCCTATCTATCATAATGATTTATATTACCGCCTGAAAGTAGTGCAAGTCTGCTTGCCGCCGCTGTGCGACCGGCACAAGGACATTCCTTAGCTGGCAAATTTTTTTCTCTGAAATTCTGGGCTTTGCCTCTTAGAAGTGCGGCTACTGATCATTAACAAGATACTGGACCAGGGACGTGTGACAGACAATTTCTTCTGCGATGAGATCAAGCTGGACGAGCTGACCAATCTCTTTTCCCGGGTTGGGTGGCCGAGCGAGAGGTATGAATCTGGTTGGACATAATCAGATGAGTAGATCAGCCTCCACGAGACTCACAGCCAATGACCGGCAACACGCTTTAGCGTTTCAGCGTGCCCCGTTCGGACCGCATGGACCTGAACTGCAACGCATCGTTAACATTATGCGAGGAATGCCGGTTAAAGGAAGGTACATGCTTGTCTGTACGAAACCACACCTTGAATGGGTGCTGGGGTGTCTGCCTGGAACGAAGGACAAGGCAATCGAGATTCTGCCCAAACAGGTGTTCACAGATCTTGCGACAGCGGAATGGTTCGTTTTCAAGTTACGGTGGAGGGAGCTTACCGGTGAAGAGTTGAAGGAAGGATGATCACTCTGACGGGCTATAGCGACAAGATCAGTGCGCGATCAGGCGAGACCATTCAATTCAAGGTCAGTGCCGAGGACGGTGCTCCCTACACGGCTGACATTGTACGTCTGCGGTGCGGTGACACGAACCCCAAAGGGCCTGGCTTTAAAGAGGAGGTCATCGATGTTTATGTCGGCGGCCAACATCAGGGCCGTAAGCAAAATATCCACATCGGCTCCTGTGTTTTCGTACCGTGGGCACTGGCGCTAGCACCTATCGCAAGTTTCAGTGTCACGGCAATTATATGGCCGACCACTCCAGGTAACGACAGGATCCAAGCCATCATATCCTGTTGGTCCGAGGTCGATCACACCGGTTTCACACTCGGATTGGACGAGAGCGGAGCCGTGGCGTTAACATTGGGAAACAACGGCATGATCGAGAGGGTGACGACCGCAACCCCCATTCTGGAACGCCAATGGTGCTGGGTCGGCGCAACATTTGATCAGAACAGCAAGACTGTCTCAGTCTTCCAACAAGCACTGTACAAGTTTTGCCACACTGATATCGACCGGGAAGTAAGGAAACAGATTACTCTAGACCCCAGCAGCATCTCCGCACCAATTGTGATCGGCGCCCTTCTTACGCGCATGCTCGAAGACCATCCCCTGACGACAAAGCACTACAACGGCAAAATTGACAGCCCCCGGCTGGCCGGCCAAATTGGGGCAGGAGCAGCTCCAGTTACTCCAGTATAAACCAATTGGAACGGGAGCCACTCTGGTGGCAGCATGGGATTTCTCGAAGGAAATTCCGACTACGCACGTTTTAGACACCGGGCCCAATAAACTGCACGGTGAAACGATCAATCTGCCGGCACGAGGCATGACCGGGTGGAACTGGCACGGCACTGAAATGGGCTGGCCCAATGCACCGGAGCAATACGGCGCAATCCATTTCCACGACGATGATCTGCATGATGCTGGCTGGGACACCGACTTTACCTACACAATACCGGAACAGGTGAAAAGCGGTCTGTACGCTGCGAGACTGCGCGGGCGGCGCACAGAATGATGATGAGGAGTACATACCCTTCTACGTCCGCGCATCCGTCCGTGGGCCCAGTGCCGACATCGTCTTTATCGCACCGACGGCCAGCTACATGGCCTATGCCAATTCCCGATTGGCACTCTACGGTGAGGATTGCGAGATCAACGAGTGCCGGCTAATCGTGTTGCAGCCGCACGATGTTTTCTTGGCAAGTCATCCCGAATATGGGAGTTCTCTATACGACCTGCATAGCGACGGCAGCGGTGTTTGTTATTCCTCACGTCTGAGGCCGGATCTCGGTATGCGACCTAAGGTGCAACGATGGGACAGTATGAGCAGCTCTTTCCTGCGCCAATTCAATGCCGACACCCATATCTTCGACTGGCTGGAAGCGAAGGATTACCGCTACGACGTGGTGACCGACGAGGATCTGCACAGAGAAGGGCTCGCCTGTCTGGCCCCGTATCGCACCGTGATCACTGGCACTCACCCCGAGTACTATTCGACGGCAATGCTGAACGCCCTGGCTGCGTTCACCGAAGGCGGAGGCCGGCTGATGTATTTGGGCGGTGACGGCTTTTATTGGCGTATTGCCTTCTCTACCGACTTGCCCGGCGTAATTGAGGTGCGGCGCGCAGGCGGCACTCGCTGCTGGGACTCGGAACCAGGCGAACTCTATTTTGGCTTCAGCGCCGAGCCGGGTGGCCTGTGGCGCCATGTCGGGCGGCCACCCCAACAGCTCGCCGGGGTCGGCTTCGTTTCGATGGGGTTCGATCGGTCCAGCTGCTATCACCGCCAGCCCGATAGCTTCAATCCACTGGCCGCGTTCATCTTCGAAGGCATCGGCGAGGATGAGGTTATCGGCGATTTTGGCCTCATCGGCGGCGGAGCTCGGACAAACTTAAATGATTTAATAATTCAGGTATTCGTTTCTCACTATAGAAAAACCCTGTTTCATCAATCAGTGATGGGACTTCCTTATTTGATAACAATGGTTTCCAACGATAGTATGGTTGTTCGCTAATTACGGT
>JAYGEH010000361.1:0-1922 GCA_046582475.1 Rhodospirillales bacterium | reverse complement strand
CACAGAAAAAAAGGCCGGCGCCAGAAACAGGCATTCGGCCTCACCTCGGATCTTCGTGATCAACTGATTGCGGCAACGTCGGACGATTTGAAAGGATGTAGAGACCGCTCTTTGGTTTCTTTGGCTTATGACACGTTGCGTCGCAGATCCGAGTTGGTTGCCTTGAGAATTGATGACCTTGAGCCCATACCGCAGGGCGGAGCAACCATTCTCGTCCGGCGATCAAAAACAGACCAGGAAGGTTCCGGAAAACTCGCTTACGTTTCGCCTAAAACGCTCGAATATTGTTCCGAATGGATCGAACAGGCAAAAATAAAAGACGGGCTAATCCTGCGCTCTGTATCGCAAAGTGGTATTGTCAGAGATTCCCTTTACCCAGGAAGCATAAGCAGGTTATTCAAAAAACTTGCTGCTCATGCGGGACTTTCAGAGGACGTGGTCAAGAAGCTTTCTGGCCATTCGGCGCGTGTCGGTGCCGCTCAGGATATGGCCGCTGCAGGCATTGATGTTATTGCCATAATGCAAGCCGGAGGTTGGAAGTCTCATAATATCGTGGCACGATATATTGAAAACCTGGATGTCTTGCGGGGTGGGAGTTTTCGGCTGGCAAATCTGCATCAGGCTTCATCGAATAATCAGACTTAAGTAAATTATTTAATGTCATCAATAGAAATTTTGTAGCGCAACAATCTGTATGAGAAAAACCTGCTGCACTTTACCTGCCGAGGCTGGAGCTATCCCTTAGGGATATAGGGAAATCGAAGACGATATGGGAGTCAAGTGTTCCCTATTCCGGCCGCACCGGTAAGTTTCTGCTCCCATTCAACCGCCGTGCGGACGATGAATTCCAAGTCGTCATGACGGGGGCGCCAATTGAAGCGCTTCTTGATTTTGTCGGCGTCGGCGACCAGTGTCGCCGGATCACCGGCGCGGCGCGGGGCGCTGCGGATATCGAGGCGGTGGCCCGTCGCCTGTTCGACGGCTTGTAGGACGTCGCGGACCGAAAAGCCGTGTCCGTAGCCGCAGTTGAGCACCAGGCTGCCGCCGCCGTCCGTCAAGTGACGCAGCGCATCGACATGGGCGGCGGCGAGATCGGAGACGTGGATGTAGTCGCGGATGCAGGTGCCGTCGGGGGTGTCGTAGTCTTCCCCGAATACCTCAATATGGTCCCGTTGGCCGGTGACGACCTGGCTGGCGATCTTGATCAGGTGGGTGGCGTTGGGTGACGACAGGCCGGTGCGCCCGGACGGGTCGGCGCCGGCGACGTTGAAGTAACGAAGGGCCACGTATCTGAAGTCATGGGCCGCGGCGGTGTCCCTGAGCATCCATTCGGTCATCAGCTTGGAGGCGCCGTAGGGGTTGATCGGCGCCGTCGGCGAATTTTCAGAAACCGGTACTTTCTCGGGCATACCGTAGACGGCGGCGGTGGAAGAAAAGATGAAATGGTGGATTTCGGCATTAACGCAGGTCTCGATCAGGGCCCGGCTGGCGGCCGTATTATTGCGGTAGTACTTGAGCGGATCGCTGACCGATTCGGGAACGACGATACTGCCGGCGAAGTGGATCACGGCCCCGACGCCGTACTCGCGGATGATTTTGTCAATGAGCGCCTGATCGGCGATGTCGCCTTCGATCAGGGGGACGCCATCAGGCAGCGCCTGGCGGCGTCCGGTGGACAAGTCGTCCACCACCACCACCCGATATCCCGCTTCGATCAGGGCGAGGACGGCGTGGCTGCCGATGTAACCGGCGCCGCCGGTGACGAGGACGTTTTGGTTCATTTATTCAAGGCCTCCGGAACGGGAGTGTAAATACCACTCATTTGTGGTCTTGAGCCCGTCCTCGAGGGACGTCCTGGATTTCCAGCCCAGGAATTCTATCAGGCTTACGTCGAGCAGTTTACGCGGCGCACCGTCGGGCTT
>JAYGEH010000358.1:0-5845 GCA_046582475.1 Rhodospirillales bacterium | reverse complement strand
GGTTTCGAAGATCGAGGACCGTGGCGGCCCACTTCGGCCTGACGCCAAGGCGATACCAGTCCGGCGAACGGGACAACCCGGGCCATATATCCAAGGCTGGTGATCCTGGCGTGCACGCCGCCGCCAACTTCATCATGCCGCGATCCGGCAAAATGGTCGTCGCTCAAAGCATGGGGCATGCGCCTGCAACGATCCAAGGGCCGTAAACGTGCCCTCGTGGCCGTCGCCCGCAAGCTCGCGGTCATCCTCCATGTTATGTGGGTGGATGGTGCTGTCTTTTCCTTTACCGAACCGGAGGCTGTGCAATGATCCAATGACGTAAACGCGATCATCAGGTCTCAGCGAGATCGTCTGCTGGCGTGGACGAGGGTCTGGATGAAGCCGTAAGTGTCTGCTGCGCCGTAAAGCGCGTCCGAAAGCGAGGCTCTCCAACCCGATCCGACCAATGCTTGTGGCAGCCGCAACCAACAATACCGAGCTGACCACGTAAAGAAGCGTGACC
The DNA here is from genome assembly GCA_046582475.1 of Rhodospirillales bacterium. Classification (GTDB taxonomy): domain Bacteria; phylum Pseudomonadota; class Alphaproteobacteria; order Rhodospirillales; family UBA2165. The sequence goes on along the minus strand of JAYGEH010000358.1, from coordinate 5,343 downwards.
CACGCTCAGACGAAAACAAAAAGGCCGGAATCAACGGAGCTTGACTCTCATGCCCGATTAAAGAAGCCGACACTGGCATATCTCTTTGACGCACTTATTGAATATGGGCCCCACTCTCAGGGAATGTAAATCCCAAGGGAGAGAGCTGGATGGAGTGGCCTATTTTTGGCGAGGTTTTTTGCGGCGCGGCGGACCCTCCCAGTGGGGCAGCATGCCGGTGCAAACCAACAGGGACGGCAGCGCCCTGTTTCGACGCCAACGCGCCGCCGCGGCTTAGGCGCGGGTTCGGGGGAGATATTGTGGAAAGTGCTGTCCCGCGCCCCTTGCGTTGTTCATAAAACGTTCTAAATTAATATCTGGCGCTCCTATGGTGCCTGAGCCGGCGAAATCCGTAAGAAAGCGTCATAAACCGTCATAAGCGTAAGGGGGGTGCTGAAATGTCTCAAGTATATCCGCGCGGGCTGGGGGTGGCTGGGATGGCCCCCCCGATGGTGTGCGCCGTGTGGGCGTCGGACTTGGTACCGGTGCACGTAAACGGAGGCACGCACGGGCCCAACATTAGGGGTTGGGGGCGTCCCCCAAAAGAGCTCCCTGGGCCATCCCCCGTGCGTGCGGACCCGCCGCGCCGTGTTTGGATAAAAACCGGTATGAACCGGTAGGAACCGTTAGGAATAGTGATGAAACGGTATGGTCGATTTTGGCAAAACATGTCGCAGGCGTGTGTCGCATTTGGGAGCGGCATACCAGGGGTAGTAAGGCGGGTGGTCCCGGCGGGTGGTCCGACACACCGGGCTCCCTCGGTTGAATCGATAACCGGCAAATCAGTACTTGAGAAAAACGGATTTAAGTGCTTCCATTTTTAAATCGAATTTCCCCAATTGAATTCGATTTGGGCATTTTTTGGGAATAAGAATTAAGGGCGATCTCACCATGAAATTTGCATTAATCCTGTTCGGGCTGCGGCTCCTGTTCTGGTACACGGCGCTCCGCTATCCGGTGTTCCGGGCGCGGCTCAAGGAAAAGGACATGACCGCCCAGTTGCGCACCAAGGATGGCAGCGTCGGGCGCTGGTTTACCTTCCGGGACGGGCGCGTGTCTTCCGGCGCCGGGCTGCATAAGGCGCCGGACGTCACCCTGACCTTCAAGACCGCCGAGATTGCCGCGCATTTATTGATGCCGCCGATCAACCAGCTCGAACAGATCAACGCCTTGAAGGATTTCCAGCTGTCCCTGGAGGGCGAGGATGAATTGACCTCCTGGTTCACCCAGACCGTGCTGCTGACCCAAAGTGTCGGCTGGAAATACGGCATCGACCAGGGCAAGGGCGTTACCCGCTATACCCAGATGACCAATGGCGGGCCGGTGTTCATCTATGAAAAAGACGGCAAGATCATCCGCATCACGCCGATCAGTTTCGATGCAAGCGACGCCCCATCCTGGACCATCGAGGCCCGGGGCAAGAAATTCACGCCGCCGCGCAAAACATCGATCGCGCCGCACGGGCAGAACTGGAAGAGTATGGTCTATTCGCCGGACCGGCTTTTGTACCCCCTGAAGCGGGTCGATTTCGACGCAGGCGGCGAGCGCAATCCGCAGAACCGGGGCATATCGGGCTATGAGCGCATCTCCTGGGACGAGGCCCTGGACATCGTCTCATCGGAAATCAAGCGCATGAAGACCGAGCATGGACCCGGCGCCATCGCGCTGTCCCATGGCTCACACCATACCTGGGGCAATATCGGCTATTACCTGTCGGCCGCCTTCCGCTTCATCAACACCATCGGCATGACCCGGGTTTTGCACAATCCCGATAGCTGGGAAGGCTGGTACTGGGGCGCCGTCCACCATTGGGGGCAGTCTTTGCGCGTCGGCCAGTGCGAGACCTATGGCGGGGTCGAGGACTGTTTGCAGGAATCGGAAATGATCGTCTTCTGGTCGGCCAACCCGGAAGCCACGTCGGGCTCCTACGGCGCCGCCGAGGGCACGGTGCGCCGCAACTGGCTCAAGGAAACCGATATCGAAGTTGTCCATATCGATCCCTATTACAACGAAAGCGCCCAGTTGCTGGGCGGCAAGTGGATTGCGCCGAAGCCGACCACCGATACCGCCATGGCCCTGGCCATCGCCTATGTGTGGATCGAGGAAGGCCTGTACGACAAGGACTTCGTCGAAACCAAGACCCTCGGTTTCGACGTCTGGCGGGCCTATGTGATGGGCGAGGACGACGGCATCCCGAAGACGCCGGAATGGCAGGAGGGCGAGACCGGCATCGCCGCCAAGACGGTGCGCGCCCTGGCCCGCAACTGGGGCACCAAGAAGACCTATTTGGGCGCCGGCGGCTGGGGCAACGGCCATGGCGGCGCCTGCCGCAACCAATCGGGATTGCAATGGGCGCGCATCATGGTCTGCCTGATCGCCATGCAGGGCATCGGCCGGCCCGGCGTCAGCATGGGCAATCTGCAGTGGGGCACGCCGGTGGACGCCAATTTCTATTTCCCGGGCTATGCCGAGGGCGGTATGTCCGGCGATCTGCACCACACCGCCATGTCGGTGGAATTGTTCCAGCGCATGCCGCAACTGCCGTCGCTCAACACCGTCGAGCAGGCCATCCCGCGCCTGTTCCTGCCCGAAGCCATCCTGACCGGCAAGGCCGAGGGCTTCGCCTGGGACGGCAAATCAATCGAGGCCCAGTTCACCAAGATCAGCTACCCCAAACCCGGCTATTCCAAGGTGCACATGCTTTATAAATATGGCGGCTCGATGATGGGCACCATGCCCGAAAGCAACCGCCATGTGCAGATGTACCAATCGGGCGAATTGGAATTCGTGGTCAACCAGTCGATCTGGAACGAGGGCGAGGCCAAGTTCGCCGACGTGATCCTGCCCGCCTGCACCAATTTCGAGCGCGCCGACATTTCCGAATGGGCCGCCCTCGGCGGCTATGCCCATCACGGCCAGACCCAGCTCAACCACCGGGTGGTGATCTTCCAGCACAAAGTGATCGAGCCCATGGGCGAGTCCAAATCCGATTACAATATCTTCACCGAGATTTGCAAACGGATGGGCCTCAGCGCCTATTACACCGAGGGCATGAGCGAGCTGGACTGGGTGAAGCGCGAGTTCGAAGCCTCGGACTTGGCGAAAATCGTCAAATGGAAAGATTTCATCCGCAAGGGCTACTTCGTGGTCCCGGCCAATCCCGAAGAGCTTCGCGACAACGTTTCCTGGCGCTGGTTCTATGAGGGGCGCAAGAAAGACGTGCCCGAACCGATGCCGCTGCCGTCGGATTATTCGGAAGAATATCTGAAGGGCCTGCAGACCCAGTCGGGCAAGATCGAATTCGAATGCCAGAGCCTGAAACGCTACGATGCGGAGGATCCCGAACGCCCGCCAATTGTCAAATACCAGAGACACGAGGAAGGCCCCGGCAATGCGGAATGGACGGCGCGCTTCCCCTTGCAGATGCTCACCCCGCACCCCCGCTTTTCGTTCCACACCCAGGGCGACGCCAAGGACTCGTTCCTCAATTCCATTGAAGATCACCGGGTCCTGATCGACGGCTACCGCTATTGGGTGATCAGCCTCAACGCCGAAGACGCCGCCCAGCGCGGCATCAAGAACCACGATCTGGTCAAGGTTCACAACGACCGGGGCGCCGTCCTCTGCGCCGCCAAGATCACCGGGCGGCTGCCGCGCGGCGTCATCCATGGGTTCGAGAGCTGCGCCACCTATGAGCCCATGGGCGAGCCCGGCAAATCGGTGGACCGGGGCGGCATGTTGAACCAGTTGACGCCGAGGAAATCCCAATTCAAGCAAGGCCATTCCATGGGCGCGTCGTGCGCGCAAGTGGAGGTGACCCCTTGGGACGGCGTTGTCGAGATCGAAATCACGCCCATCCTGGCGGCGGCGGAATAGGGAGCCCGATCGATGAGCAAATGGCACCTGATCGTCGACGTCGCCGGCTGCACCAACTGCCAGGTCTGCGTCCTCGCCTGCCACGATGAGCATGTGGGCAACACGTTTCCCGGCTACGCCGAGGAAATGCCCAAGCACGGCCACAAATGGATCGAGATCAAAGCCAAGGAGCGGGGCTCTTCGCCAATGATGGACATCGCCTTTTTGCCGGTCATGTGCCAGCACTGCGATGATGCGCCGTGCATGGCGGCGGCCAAGGACGGCGCCATCTCGAAGCGCGCCGACGGCATCGTCATCATCGATCCGGTCAAGGCCAAGGGGCAGAAGCAACTGGTCGATGCCTGCCCCTACCGCGCCATCTGGTGGAACGAGGAAAAAGACCTGCCCCAGCATTGGATTTTCGATGCCCACCTGCTCGACGACGGCTGGAAGGAGCCCCGCGCCGCCACCGTCTGCGCCACCGCCGCAATCCGCGCCGTCAAATGCGATGACGCCGCCTTCGCCAAAACCATCGAGGCCGAGGGGCTGGAGGAACTGCACCCGGAATACGGCACCAAGCCCCGGGTCTGGTACAAGAACCTGTACCGATATACCAAAGTCTTCATCGGCGGCAGCGTCGAGGCCGAGGCAGACGGAAATGTCGATTGCGTCGAGGGCGCCCAAGTAATCCTGACCAAGGACGGCGCCAAGATCGCCGAAACCGTCACCGACGTTTACGGCGATTTCAAATTCGACAAGCTGGACCCGGACAGCGGCGACTACACAATAGATATCGCCGCCGAGGGTCACCCGGCGAAATCGGTCAGCGTGACCTTGGGCGAAAGCATATATGCGGGGGAGATCAGGGTTTAAGGGGGTAGTTAAAATTGAGAAAGCCCTCATCACCATCGGTGCATTTTACTAGAAGCCGAATTTCATCGCTAAGAAAAGTCAATCTTGAGTCAGCACCGTTCGAATTTATTAAAAAGCGAATTACCCCGCTAATTGTCGGATACACAATTCAGTCTCCAATAATTCCACTAGGGCAAAAATTATTTCGCGGAATAAAGTATTCGGTGAAACCGATAAATTTGCGCGAGCTTTCATACCCACCAGCTCAAATTGCAGTCACATTTCAGCGTGCAAATCGACCCGGTCAACCCATGTTTTATGGTAGCACTGCCCGCGAAGCTCCGTTTTTCGAACTCGGCGCTAGAAGAGGTAAACATTTGGTAATTTCAAGATGGCGAGCCAACGATTTACTTTTAGTAAACAACGCGGGATATTCGAAATCCGTTTTCAATGCCTTATGGGCACCTCTAAAAATACCCACACGGAACTTTGATCGGGTAGAATCACGTTATCAGGATATCTGGATCAGGGGAATGTAATATGGGCCAACTGGGCTTTTTCGACATCGCTAATCGGTACGCTTCACTGGACGCGAAG
>JAYGEH010000176.1:0-8072 GCA_046582475.1 Rhodospirillales bacterium | reverse complement strand
TCGATGGATGACCCGCAAACACCGGGGCAATCAGTTCGTCCGAATAATTTGGCCGGTGCATTGCTCCGCCAAAGCTAACGAGCCATACTTGCAGATGCGTGGAATCGTCCACGTGGAGTATCCCCGCCAGCTTGGCGTGGTCGGGGTTGGGGAGGACGCGTAGGTTAAGCTATCAGTCGCCATGCGCCGCCACTCGTCCCAAATTTTAACAATCAGATAAGGAGTACAGAAATGTACAACGGGACCAAAGTTCTGGATATTCATGCGCATGTCTCGGCGCCGTCTGGAAACGGCATGCTCGTCATGGGCGCCATGCTCGCAAGCAATTCGCCGATTTGGACGGACCCGCGCGGAAGCGGACTTGAAGCGCGCGGTTTTACCGAAGAAGCGTGGGCGGGACGGGTCAAAACGCACACCGATCTGTTGGAGAGCCACAGTATCGAAGCCCAGCTCGTCGGCCCCAGGCCCTTCACCATGCTCGGCTGGATGCAGCCGCATATCATGAAAGCCTGGTCGCGTTTCACCAACCACATGATTGCCAAGCAATGTGAAATGGAGCCGACCCGCTATGTGGGCGCCGCCATGCTGCCGCAGCAGCCGAAGGCCGATGATCTCAGCCATTGCCTGGAAGAGCTGGAATATTGCGTCAATGAGCTGGGCTTCAAGGGTTGCTATCTGAGCCCCGATCCCGCCGGCGACCGCAGCTCACCGGGCATGGACCAGCCTTATTGGGATCCGATTTATGAGTACTGTCAGAAAAACGGTCTGGTTATCATCGTGCACGGAACCAACTGCGTCGATCCCAGGATCAGAACCATTCCGCAAAACTACCAGATCGGCTTTGTTTGGGAGCAGTATCTGGCGACCCAGCTTCTCTCCCACGGCGACGTGTTCGAAAGGTTCCCGGAACTGAAGGTTGTTGTCTGCCATTGCGGTGGCGCCCTCGACCGCTTCATCAAGACCGACAAGCACCTCGCGCAGAAAGATTTGAGCAATAACCTCTATTTCGACACCTGTGCTCTCGATCTCGATTTCCTCGAAGCCGCGATCAAACAGCGGACCCCGCATAACACGTTGTTCGGCACCGAGACGCCGGGATCGGGCGCCGCGGTGCGCCCGGAAACGGGGCTTCCGGGGGACGATCTGGTTCCGGTCATCGGGGCCATGGACTTTTTGAGCGAAGACGACAAAGTCGCCATCTTCCACGGCAACGCGGCCCATATCTGCCCCGGTTTGGCGGCGATAACGGCCTGATCCGATCAATCTGGTTGAGGGTTGCCGGGCTCTTAACCAGACCCTTTCGTGACCCTGTCAACGAGCTGGTGAACGGCTTGGCGCTCGGCGATGAAGGCCTCCGATTCGGGTGCATCGACGAAATCGAAATGCCCGGCGCCTTCGATAACCCGGACCGCGCACGCATCGCCCGCGTCCCGCGACAAGGCCGGGTAGTCGGGCATCACCATGGTGGTCCGCCCATCGGCGAGGGGCCGCGCCGGGTGCACCGGGTAGCGGCGCGAACTTATCACATAGATTTGCGGTATCCCCCAGGGCAGCCATTGCAACGGCGAAATTTCCCGGAGCCCGTCCGGCGAGGCATCGGGATCACCGCCGAGCAGCCGCGCCAGCACCGGCTCGCCGCAAAACAGGGCGCCGTCGAGCCCCTTGGAATCCATGACCCGGGGATCGATGAAAGCATCGGCGAGGACGACGCCGGCCAGGGAAATTTTGGGATCGCCCCTGATATCGCTGTCCGGGGGCAATTGATTCCGAACCGCAAGCCAGGCCGCGAAGTGGCCGCCCGACGAATGTCCGAGGGCCACGATGCGCTCGAGATCGAGGCGATAGCCGCGGCCAAGAACTTGGAGATGGTCGAGGGCGCTTCCCAGATCCAGAAACGTTCCCGGCCAGCCGCCGCCATCGTGACCGACCCTCCGGTATTCGATATTCCAGGTGGCGATGCCGCCGTTGGCGAGGTGCTCCGCCATCGGCCGGTAATCCGCCATGGCGCCGAGGGTGGCAAGCCAACAACCACCATGTATCAGCATCGCGATGGGGTGTGGGCCGGGCCCTTCGGGCAGCAAAAGCTCGCCATGGCTGGTAGCCTCGGACCCATAAGAAATGCGCATCGTCTTCCCCCGATGAAAACTGCCCTAGTGGCCTGTATCATCTAATTTGCACCCATCGGGCGGCGTTGCAAGGTTTCCGGCGAGGAGCGCGCCCAGCCGTGGTGCCAATCCACCACAACGGGTGCGCGACGATGACCGGGAGCCTTGCAACGCCGCCCTCTGGGTCACTTTTTCCGTCCCCTCGGGGCGTCGAAAGGGCTTGCCGATGGGCCCGCATCGCCGGCACCCTTTCTCCTACCGAGGAAACGGGAAAAGAGATCGTAGGGGTACAAATTAGATGATACAGGCCTCTAGACGATCGTATTCCTGAATTTGGGCAGCACCCGTTCGCCGAACAACTCAACGGTCCGCACTGGATCCGAGGCAACGCTGACGGTGAACATAACCCGCTCGAGGCCGGCGGCGCGGGCTTTCGACAATTGCGCGATACATTGCTCGGGCGTGCCGTAAATCGCGAAGCGTCCGGCCAGATAATCGAACAAACCCAATTCGTCCACGAGGGCCGCATCGGCCTCGCCGGGGCGGGTCGAATAGCGCTGACGCAATTCACCGATGGCGCCGTGATAGGCCTCCGGCACGCCCTGGATGGAAAGATCCGGCGTATTCAGGATATAGCCGCCGGCCATGAAGGCGAGGATGGCACCCGCCTTTTTGCGCGCGGCCGCACCATCCTCGTTGCAATCGAGGCTGGCGATTTGCCAAGTCTCGACATCGCTAAAACTGCGGTTTGCATCTTCGGCGCCCTTCTGGACGCGTTGTTGAGATTGCGCCAAATTTTCCGCCGCAATGCCATAATTCACGAAGACACCATCGGCGACGGCGCCGCCGAGGGCCAGGGTTTTGGGCCCGGAGGCGGCAAGAAACACCGGCGGCGCGTGCTCGATCCACGGAATTTGGGCGGTGGCGCCGTCATGGCTATCGGGCGCGCCCTGCAAAAGCGTCCTGATGTGCTGGATCCCCGCCTCCAATGCCGCGACGTTCGATCGCGCCAAGCCCAAATTATGTGTCCCGCTGTGGCCGGCGCCGAGACCAAGCACGGTGCGCCCTTCGGCTACTCTGTCCAGCGAGGCGATGGCCGCCGCCGAGACCGCTGGTTGGCGGGAGACCAAATTCGTAACCACCAATCCGACCCGGACGGTGGTTGTATTGGCGGCAACCAAGGTCGCCGCGATCCAAGGATCCATTGCGTTTCCCGGGGTATCGGCGATGCCGATCATGTCGTATCCGTATTGATCGGCCGCTTTCGCCATCCGCGCCACCAGCGCCGGATTAAAGGGCCAAAAGAAAAAATCGATTTCCATGCGGATCACCCAGACCAAGTGCGTTTGGTTGTTGTTATAGGAGTTGACCCTGGTGGGTCGATTCAAATCAAGCGCCGGCGCCGCCATGGATCAGCACCGCCACCCGAAATGGTCCCGCACCCTCCGGAAGCTTCTGTTCTCGCAAACATCGGCTTCTCAGAGCGGGATAGAACGAACAACGTCTTGAGAACTCACATCTAGCCCGGCACCTGTCCGCGGACTGCATTGGCGCGCGCCATATAGGAGATTGGGCCGTCTTCGCCGGTAACCAGGCGCTCGCGCACCAAGGCTTTCACCCGTTCCGTGTCCGGGTCGGAATCCTTGCCGGCGGCCAGCGCGGTTTGCGAGGACCAGAAATCATCGAAATCATCGAAATTGAGCTGGATGCCGATCACGCGGCTATCGACATCTTTGAGGCCCGAGGCTTCGAACAAATCGGTCAGCGCGGCAATGGATCGGATTTCGCCGCCGGGGCCGTGCCGATGGATACCCAACGAATTGCGGGCGTCAAATATGGGCTGATGGGGATGCCCCGCATCCGGCCCTTCCCAAACATAGGCCGCAACCGTTCCGCCCGGCCGGACCACACGCCGAAATTCAGACATAGCTTTTGGCCGGTCGGAAATATATTGGATGACAAGCGCCATGATGGCGGCATCGAACGCGTCCGCGCCAAACCGCAGCGCCATGGCATCGCCCTGGTGGAAGTTCACCGGGCCGCCAAGCTGGCCGGCCTCGGCATATTCGATTTGCTCGGTGGACGGATCGATGGCGCTGATATGTTCGGGCGCGCATCGTTCAAGTACAAGCCGGGTGAAGGCGCCGGTTCCGCAACCGGCGTCCAGCCATTTCAAGCCGCCGGGCAAGGACAACCAATCCAGAATTATATCGCCGGCAACCCGGCTCCAGCGACCGATTGCGCGCTCATAGGCTTCGCCGTCGTCGAAGAAATTTATTGCCTCGGACATCACCGTCGGCCCCCATCATCCCAACCACCCATTTCGGCAACACTATCATCAGGATCGCGGGCGTCCAATATCCGGCCGTTCGAATTCAATAAATCGACGAATGGTAATCGCCGTGATACGGTTTGTCAGGATTTGTCTTAATCCAGGGAGACCATGAATGACACGCATAGCTATTCTTACCGAAGCTGACATGAACGATGAGCAAAAATCGGTGATCGAAGATTCCAAGGCTTCCGGCCAGCCCCACGGCGGCCCGTTCTGGGCCTATATCCGCAATCCCAAGCTGATGCGGATCGTGCAGGACACCGGACGATGCCTCGCCGAGGGCACGCTGACGCCCAACGAGCAAAGTATTATCGTCTTAACCGTGGCCCGTCATTGGAGCGCCAATTACCCGTGGGCGGTCCAGGTCCGTAACGCTCTGAAGATTGGCCTGGGCGAGGACATGATCGATGCTATCAATGGCCGCGCCCAACTGCCGAGCGATGATGCCCGCGAAAATTTGGTACACCGGCTGGCCAACGAGCTGCTCACCGATCAGGGCCTGAGCGACGCCAGCTACGGCGACGCGGAAGCGGCCCTCAGCACCGACGAGCTGGTCACCGTGATCGCCCGCATCGGGTCTTTTTCGATGACCTGCTGCACCGCCAACGCTTTCGACATCACGCCGCCCGACGACGTGCCGGCGCGCCTCAATTAGAAGGAGAATACCGATGGCTGGAAAACTAAGACATATCGCATTATCCGTGCCCGACCCCGATGCGGCGGCGACGTTTTATGAAAAAACCTTCGACCTTACCCGCGCCCGGGAATACGAATCCGATTTCGCCAAGGTCGTTTATTTGACCGACGGTGTGATGAGCCTGACCCTGCTGAATTTCAAAAATGAGGTCATGTCGGGCAAGGCCACGCATCCGGAGGGTCTCGGCAAGGAGTTCGTCGGCCTGCATCACATGGGATTCTGGGTCGATGATGTGGAGAAGACCAGCAAATTGGCCAAGGAAAATGGCGGCACCTATATTATGGGTGAACAGCCGGGTAACACCGACGGATATTACGAGATCAAGTATCGGGATCCGAACAGCGTCATGTTCGACATTACCGATTCCGGATGGATCGGCGCCGAAAAGGACGTTGATCCGAAATAATAATCTGCGGGCTTACATTCAGGTCTAGCAATAAGGCGTCACAGAAACACCGTGCCGCCATCCACCATGATGGTTTGACCGGTAATCAGCTTAGCGGCGTCGCCGGCCAGATAAAGCACGGTTCCGACCACGTCTTCGGGCTGCAAGGCTTGCCGGAGGCTTTGGCTCTTGACCACGGCGTCCATCTGCCTGTCCAACAAATCGCCGAAAAACTCCGCCGTGCCTTGCGTGTTCACCGCCGTCGGCGCGATACAATTGACGCGAATGTTATCCCGTCCCAATTCCCGCGCCAAGGCGCGGGTCATGCCGATCACCGCCGCCTTTGAGGTGGTGTAATGAAGGCTAAAGGGCATGCCCATGACCGCCGCCAGGGACGCGACGTTGACGATGGCGCCGCCTTCTCGGCGCCTCATCTGGGGAATCACGGCGCGGCAGCAATTCCACACCCCCTTGACGTTGACCGCCATGCAGCGGTCCCATTCGCCTTCATCGATGTCTTCGGCGCGCCCGCCGCTTAAGCCCCCATAGAGCCCGGCGTTGTTGACCAGCACATCGACGCCGCCATATTTTTCGATTGTCGCGGCAACCATGGCCTCGACGCTGGCAAAATCCGCAACGTCCACGGGCAACGCCAAATGATCCCCCGGCTTTGCAAACCCCGCCATGGTTTGGTCCAACGCATCCCGGTCCACGGCCACCACGTTCAAACCCTGCCGCGCGAACGCCCAACCATAGGCCTGGCCTAATCCGCGCGCCGCGCCGGTCACGATAACGGTTCTGGTTTTTTCGGCCATGTCAGTTTTTGATGTCGAGCCCGTAAAGCTCGATGCAGTTCCGGGCCAGGACCCGCGCCTGCTTTTCGGGGTCGAGATCGCCGATCTGGCGGGCGATAAAGGCGCGCGAATTGGGCCAGGTCATGTTCGGGTGCGGGTAGTCGCTGGACCACATGCAGTTGCGCTCGCCCCAATAGTTGAGGGCATGGCCGCCGGTCAAATCGTCCATGAAGGTCAGGTACATGTGATCCTTGAAAATCTCGCTGGGCAGGCGCGAAATGGCGAAATTGCCATCCGGGTGGCCGGGCTTGGTGAAGCGCCGGAAGTAGTAATCATACTGCTGCAGGAGGAACGGCACCCAGCCGATCTCGCCCTCGACCATCACGGTCTTGAGACCCGGATTGCGTTCGAACACGCCTGACCAGATCAAATCGTACACCGTTGTGAAGATGTCGTGGGTCTTGGTGTTGACCGAGCCGCGCACCCGTTCCAGCCCTTCCCGCTTGAAGCGGAAAAAGTTAAAGCCCGAGAGGATATGGAAGTGGAGCGGCTGGCCCAGTTCCGCCGCCGCCGCCCAAAGCTTCTCATAATGATCCGAGGTCAGCGGCAAATCGGGATGCGGCACTTGCCAGAGCAGGCCGCCGAGCAGGCCCAAATCGCTGCAACGATGCATCTCGGCAATGGCCACGTCGATATCATAGGCGGCCAGGCAGGGGACCGCGAACAGGCGCCCCGGCGATGTTTTGCAAAAATCGGCGATCCAGTCGTTATAGACCCGGAAAGCGGCCTCCTGTTCCCGTTGTTCCTGGGCGAACAGGCCGAGGGTGAAGGTCGGATAGATCACCTCCGCGGCGACCCCGTCCAGGTCCATGTCGCGGATCCGGATCTTGGGATCGAGCCCGCCGCCCGGGCGTTCATCGAGCATGATCTTGGGGCGCTTTATGGCGCCCCGGATTGCCGCCGGCAGTTCGTCGAAAATATCTTCGGGCTCGTCCACATGGCCGTCGGCCGATACGATGAATGCGGGCACCTTCTCGGCGGCCATCTTCATCTCCTCGGTCACGAAGCGCGCCGACATTTCGTCGCGGGCAAGGGCCATGGATCGATCTCCTTCGTGCAAGCCCGCCTTTAGCCGAAAAATTGGCCGTCTAGATATTTTACCGGCACGGATTTATTTTCCACCGAACCTCCGGCCATCGGGCTGCCGTCGATATTGATCCGGGACGGCGCGTCCTGCTTGGCCGCTTCCGGTGTGCCGACGCGGATCATCACCAGCGGCTCTTTGCTGGTCGCGTGAAACCAATAGAAGCAACCGCGCGGCAGCAATATGCCTTCGTTGCGGCCGAGATTTGCCATCTCCCCTTCGCGGTCATAAAATCGCACGGTCCCTTTAAGGACGATGAAACTGTGGTCCTCGTGGGGATGGGCGTGCAGCTCGTTTTCCCCTCCGGAGGCGTAGATTTTAAGCTGGATCGTCATGTCTTCGGTTGCCGCCAGCGGTGTCGTGGTGCGCCCCTCCGCCAAAAGCGGGCCCTTGACCTGGAACAGGGTGGGCTGGTCTTTCGCGGCCATGTCTTTTTGGCGGCTGAGACGTTCCTTGAACGTGGCCGGCGGCGGTGAATATTCGGTGGTCAGCATCCTCTTATCCTCCTCAAAAATGTCGCGCCAACCTTATTGGCTGGAGCCATTGAGAACAAGTTTTGATGTGCAATGGGCGCCGCTTTTTCCAACTTCGAATACAGATGGCATGGCCAGG
>JAYGEH010000114.1:0-8771 GCA_046582475.1 Rhodospirillales bacterium | reverse complement strand
CGGGTCGCCCGGCGCTGCGCCTCCTCGGACGCGTATCCCATATAGGTCAAGGTGACGTAAAGGATCAGGATGGCGGTGATGCCGTAGGCGGCATCGATCAAAACCCTGTGCTGGTCAAACAGGTACCAGGAGGTGCCGCCGGCGCCGGCAACCACGACCAGAAAAAACAGCAAGGTCCACTTCGCGCCGATCCACGGGACCAACACGATGATGAAAATGCCGGCGATTAGGGCGATGGCCATTTCGGCGGCGTCGGCAAAATTGGGGCGGCTCAGGAATTGTTGCGTGATGACCGATTCGATCAATTGGGCATGCACCTCGACGCCGGGAATGAACGCCTCGGTGGGCACGGTTTTGATATCCAGCAGGCCGACCGCGGAGGTGCCGACGAGCGCCAATTTGCCTTGTATCCTGGCGCGGTCCACGGTGCCGGCCAGCACATCCTTGGCCGGGATATATTTGGCTTTATCGGTGTGGCTGAAATAGGGCCACATGCGGCCGGCGCGGTCGGTGCTTGCCTTGATGCCCGGCAGTTCAAGTACGGTAAATTTCTCCGCATCAAAGCCGGCTTTGTATCTCTGGATTTTTGTTTTCCCGAGAGCCGCGCGCTGGACCAGGAATTTCTTGTCGGGCCCGTCTTTGAGTATCGCAAAAGCCAAACGGTTGAAATCGTCGGCGTAGGGGAACTTTTCAACGGCGTTGTTGGTGAGCAACGATCTGCCAACCAGCAGCAGTCTTCTGCGGCCGAGGGCAACATCCTCGACCCCGGAGGCGGTTCCCAGGGCCAGCACCGAGGAGCGTCCAGTGGCCAAGCGCATCATTTCAATGGACAGGGCGGGGTACAGGCGCTTCTTATGCTTATAAAATGCCGGTACCCGCCGCACGATACCATCCAACTCGGGCGCCAGCGACAAGAGACCGTGACCGCCCGCCGATTTTTCCAAAGCGACTACATTGCGCAGCAAGCCAGGGGCTTGCGGCACCCAATATTGGGGTCTCCGCGCACCCCTTTTTGCCTTTTCGGACACGCGGCTGCGTAGCGGCTTGCGGTCCGTGTATTCGCGATCGAACGGCAACACCGCCTGTCCGACGACGACCCGTCTTGCGCGCCGGATGACATTGCCCAAAATGGCGTCGTTGCTGGGCAGGGCAAGCAGCTTTTTCTTGGTCGCGTCGTCCAAACCGGTCATGGTTTCGACGATACTCTTGCCGTTCATGCGATCTTCTTCGGAAAAGATAATGTCCAACCCGACCACGCTGACGCCCAGGTTAAACAGGTTCGCCACCATCTGCGCCACCAGGTTTCGCGGCCACGGCCATTGGCCCACCTCGCGCAGGCTTTCCTCGTCCAGATCGATGATGACAACCGGACTATCCGGTATGATATCGCGGGGTTTGATCTGCTGGTAGAAATCAAAGGTTTTGAGACGAATGGTTTGCAAAGGACCGGGATCCACGTTGCGCACCACCATGAACGCCGCCAGCAGGACCAACGCCACCCAGCGCGCCTTGCCCACCTTGAACCGGCGTTTGGATTTTATCGATTCGCTGACGTCGCCAGATGCCTGGCCGCCGAATGGCCAAAATATGCGGGCCGCCCACGATCTTGGATTACCGCTCTCGGCCGCGACCTCGCTCATGAAATCCTCCCGACTGGCCTATTCTTGCAATATTTCGCCGTTACTACACCGCTCGCGCGGTTCAGCGTCAAGATATATTAGACGCCGCGGCGGCAATGAGCGGTTATAGCACAAATACTTATGGACTTCGCCACCCGAACGCACTTTCCTGCCCCGCAACGCTGCTCTTTTTGAAATAACAACTATGGCGGAGCCCAAACCCGACCGAGCTTGGATGCGGCCCTTTATCAAGCCGTTACGCAAGGTTTTTGCGGAAATGCTGGTCATGTCGGTGTTTATCAACCTGATCGCGCTGATCGTTCCGGTATTCACGCTCCAGGTCTACGACCGGGTGATTTTCTCGGCCGGCCTCAGCACCCTCTCAGGCCTAGTCATCGGCGTCGGCGTCATCATTCTGTTCGACTATGCGATCCGACAGTCGCGTTCCCGCATCATGCAGCGGGTGGCGCTGCGCCTCGATGTCGAGGTCGGGCGCACCTTGTTCGATAAAATCACGTCGTTGCCGCTGCAACATTTGGAGAGCCGCACGTCGGGCTATTGGCAGGCTTTGTTTCGCGATGTCGATTTGATCCGCAACACCCTATCGGGGCCGCCCG
This sequence comes from Rhodospirillales bacterium, assembly GCA_046582475.1. Lineage (GTDB taxonomy): Bacteria > Pseudomonadota > Alphaproteobacteria > Rhodospirillales > UBA2165. The sequence goes on along the minus strand of JAYGEH010000114.1, from coordinate 6,535 downwards.
CGATTTTATTGGCCGATCTGCCCTTTACCATCATATTCTCTGATCTTTTTGATCGCGCAACCGCTGATTCCGGTACTCATCGTGATTTGGGTACTCTATGTGATCATCGCCTGGCGGTCCTCGGCGGTCATGTCGAGCGCCAACTCAGAGGAACGCGAATCGACACAAACCCGCGACACATTGGTCGGCGAGATGATCAACGGACGCACGACGATCAAGGCGCTTGGCCTGGAAACGGCCATGCGGCCGGTCTGAATCGAAGCCCATGCGGACAATATCGAACGCTCCTCCGACCGCGGCGCCAAGACCGTTACCTTTTCCAATTTCGGCGGCGTTCTGTCGATGGTCACCACCGTCGGCATGACCTCGATCGGCGCCATCGCGATCATCAATCAGGAACTGACCATGGGCGCGTTGATCGCCACCAACATGCTGAGCGGACGGCTTTTGGGACCGCTCAATCAATTGGTCGGCACGTGGCGGGTCTATTCGTCCTTTGGCCAGGCGGTGAACCGGCTGGGCGAGGTGTTCTCCGCCGAATCCGACCGCATGGTCACCGAGATCGATGTGGAACGGCCGAAGGGCGAAATAATCATCGAGGATGTTGTGTTTAGCTACACCGAAGACGGCGTCAACGTCGTCGACGGCGTCAAGATCGGCATCCGCCCCGGCGGCCTGCACGCCATTGTCGGGCGCAACGGCTGCGGCAAAACCACGCTCATGAAGATGATCCAGGGTCTGTATAAGCCGAAAAGCGGCCGCGTGCTTTTGGACGGCGCCGATATCGCCCAATACAGCCGCCCGCAGATGGTGCAATGGGTCGGATACGTTCCGCAGGAGACCATCCTGTTCGCCGGAACGGTCAAGGAAAACATCGTCTACGGCAATCCCAGCGCCGACGACGAGCAGATCATCGCCGCCGCCGAAGCCGCCGGCGTGCATAAATTCATCATCGACTTGCCCGATGGCTACGCCACCGAGAACGGCGAGGCCGGACAACGCCTGTCCGGCGGGCAACGGCAGCGCATTTCCATTGCCCGGGCGCTGGTCGGCGATCCGGCGGTGCATTTGCTGGACGAGCCGTCGGGCAGCCTCGACCGGCAGGCCGAGGAGGAATTGCGCACCACGCTGATCGATCTGGCCAAGGAGCACACGGTGATCCTGGTGACCCACTCGCCGCTGATGCTGCAGGGCTGCGATAATTTGATCGCCCTCGATCGGGGTAAAATCGCCCTGGCCGGGCCGGCCAAGGATATTCTGCCGCGCCTGTTTGGCAGCGGCGCCAAGGCAGTCGGCCAGGGCGCGGGCCAGGCCGGCAAAGATGGCCAAACCGCCAAATCAACGGCGCCCGCCAAGCGAACCGCGCCCGCCAAACCGGCGGCGGCCAAACCAGCGGCGGCCAACACACCGCCAGTACAAAATTAATGGCGCCAAGCTAATGGAAGAATAGCCATGGACCGTTTGAACGAACTCATCGATTCCCATCCCTTGCCGAGCTGGCGTCCGGTAGCTTGGTTTATCATGATGATCATGGCCGGCGGGCTATTCTGGGCATTCTCCACCGAATTGGATGAAGTGACCGTGACAGAGGGCACCGTCGTTCCCAAGGGCGACCTCAAGGTTATCCAGCACCTGGAAGGCGGCATCAAAAGCATATTTGTGAAAGAAGGCGACAAGGTCACAATCGATCAGCCGCAGCTGCAGCCTGACGTGGCGTCTTCGGGATTGCGCCGGGAAGAATTGCAGGTGCGCCTGTACAGCCAGATGGCGCAGAAAGCACGCCTGCTGGCCGAGGCGTCCGGCGAAGATCCGGTCTTTGCGGACGAAGTCCGTAAAAATCGCCCGAAGATCGTCGCCCAGCAGCAAAGAATCTTCGATGCGCGCAAACGCGAATTGGGCACCACGTTGAATGTCCTGAATACGCAAATCCGCCAGCGCGAGCTGGAAGTCACCGAATTGACCACCAAGCGCAAATCCATCCAACGCAATGTGAAGCTGGCCAGAATCAGGCTGGAAGATTCCGCCGAACTGTTGAAGCAGCAGCTGGTTCCGAGGGCCGAGCATTTAAAGCTGGAAGCCGAAGTCGAAGATCTGGTCTCGCAGATCGTCGGCTTGGACGCCGGCATCCCGCGCGCCGAGGCGACGGTCACCGAAGCCAAGGCGCGGCGGGAAGAAACCCTGGACCGCTTCCGCCGCGAAAGCCAGTCCGAACTCGGCGGCATCGAGGAAGCCATCGCCACCATCCGCGAAGAGGTCGCCGCGGCCAGCGAGCGGGGCGCCCGTCTGGAGGTCAAAAGCCCGATCGAGGGCGTCGTCAAGAATATGCGCTATTCGACCATCGGCGGCGTCGTCAAACCGGGCGAGCCGATCATGGAGATTGTGCCGACCAGCGAAAAGCTTGTTGTCGACGTAAAGTTGAACCCGATCGACCGCGGCTTCGTCAGCGAAGGCATGCCGGCGCGGGTAAAAATCTCCACCTACGATTTCATCCGCTACGGCGCGCTTGACGGAATTGTCACACTGGTCGCCGCCGACGTCACCGAGGATCCGGAAAACGGCCCCTATTTCGAGGTTCGCGTGGAAACCGAAAAATCCTATCTCGGCGAAGTGGAAGGGGATCTGCCGATCACGTCGGGCATGCAAGCCACCGTGGATATCCATACCGGGACCAAGACGGTCATCGATTTCCTGATCAAACCGGTCCTCAAGATGAAGGCCGAGGCATTTCGCGAACGCTGAGTTCGGCTTCAATGGAACATGAAGATGAGACGTGCTAAGCTCTAGTTTGATCGTGGCCCGTGCAAATATTCCGGCATTTGTCGCCGTGGCAATGATTTGTAAACCAATTGCGTTAAAATTGTAGGGCTGGGGTTCCGCGCACCACTGTAGGGATTGGGTAAGCTATGTCTATATCGACAATATTAGGGATAATTATCGGCATCGGATTGTTTGTCGGCGCCATCGCGATGGCCACCGATAATTTCATGGTTTTCCTTGATTTGCCCAGTGTCATCATGGTGCTTGGCGGCGCCACTGCCGGCATGTTCATATCCTACGAAGCCCGCTATGTGATTTTGTCCTTGAAATCCGTCTTGAAGATTTTCACGGCGCCGGCCATTAACCGGAATATGCTGAAGTCCGAAGTCGGCCGCGTCATCCGCTGGGGTTACGCAATGCAAAAATCCGGCCCTCAGGCGCTGGAAGCGGAAACCGGGAAATTGAAAAACACCGACAAATTTCTGGCCTTTGGCGTCGACATGGTGATCGCCGGATATGAAGGCAGCGATGTGCGCGAGATCCTCACCACCACCGTCGAGACCACGTTCGGCCGCAACGCGGTGCAGGCAACCATCTTGAAAAAATATGGCGGCGCCTGCCCGGCCTTCGGCATGATCGGCACCCTGATCGGTCTGGTGATCATGCTCGGCAACCTGGACAATCCCGAGGCCCTCGGCCCGGCCCTGTCGGTGGCGCTGATCACCACCCTCTATGGCGTGCTGTTCTCGCAGCTTCTTTTCCTGCCGGCCGCAACCAAGATCCAGCAGAGGGAAGAAATCGTGCGTTTCCGCAATTATATGATGGCCGAGGGCCTGTTTCTGTTGGCCGAGCGCAAAAACCCGCGCTTTATCCAAGATAAGATGAACAGCTATCTGGATCCGGCGATCCACTTCGACATCGATAAGATGAAGAAATAATGTACTGGGGATCGGAGGCAGGATAATGGCAGCTCCCCCGCCATCACCGCCCGAAGAAGGCGGTGACGATGACTGGATGGGCACCTATGCCGACGCCATCACCCTTCTCATGGCATTTTTCGTCCTCTTCTTTTCCTTCTCCAAAGTCGATCTGGACGTCTTTGACGATGTCCAAAGCGCTCTCAGCACCTCCATGGCCAAGGTAAAACGGGAATCCAAATCCGACGAATTGTCGGCCAATCTTATCGACCTCGTTGCCTCGGAAGGTGCTGACGAAGTGGTCAAGGTAGGCTCCGACTCGCAAGGCAGCATCACCTTGGAGCTGAACAGCGGCGCATTCTTCAAGCCGGGCTCCGCCGAATTGCAGGAACAGGCCCTGCCAGTCCTGACGCAAATGTTCGAGGAATTGGCGTCGGTCATCTATTCCCAGTTCAACCTGAACATCGAAGGCCATACCGACGACGACCCGATGAACTCGCCGCTGTTTCCGTCCAACTGGGAACTGTCAGCGGCGCGCGCCTCCACGGTCATCCGTTTTTTCGAGGCGCAAAGCGAAACCGCGGAAGACAAAATCGCTTCCAACCGCATGCGCGCCATCGGCTACGGCCAGACGCAGCCGAAATTCGCCAACCGCAACGAAGCCGGCGCGCCGATCAGGGAAAACCAGATCGCCAACCGGCGCATTGTGATCCGGGTCAGCCGAACGCCCATAATCGTGAGTGTTAAAATTCCCACCTTCCGCCGCCCGGCCGAACCCGCCCCGGAAGCAGCCGAAAAGGACGCCAAGAAGTGAGTGGCATTGACTTTTAACGGTGAATTGAGATTAGCGCCAGGATGGGGCGGCCTGCTATTCCACCAGGAAATCCATGTTTTCCTGAATGACGAAGGCGCCGTCCCAGACTTTGGCGGCGGCTTCGGCGATGGCGTCCATAAAGACATCGTCATGTTCGGGGTCATGGTGGAATATGCCCAGCCGCTTGGCGCCGGCTTCCCGGCATAATTTGATGCCTTCGTTCCAGGTTGAATGGCCCCAGCCGATTTTTGATGGAAATTCTTCTTCGGTGTAGGTGGAATCGTAGATGACCAGATCGCAGCCTTCGATCAAGCCCAGTATATTTTCATCCAGCTTGCCGTCCACATGTTCGGTATCGGTAATCAGGCACATGGAATTGCCGTTGTAATCGATCCGGTATCCGGTGGCGTCGTTGGGATGGTTCAGCAGCGCCGTGCGCACGGTTGCGCCGCCAAGGCCCAAATCCAAATCCTCGCCGGCGCTGAAATCTGTAAACGACAATTTCGCCTGCATGGCTTCAAGGGGCACCGGGAACATGGGATTGTCCATTTGCGATTCGAGGATATTTCGAATACCGCCCTTGTCCATCAGGTGACCGGCCATAATCTCGAAGTGGCGGTTCTTATCGAAGGCCGGCGCAAAAAATGGAAATCCGTTGATATGGTCCCAATGGGTATGGGTCAGGAGAATATAGCAGTGTTCCTGTTCACGACTCATCATCGCCTTGCCGAGATTGCGAACCCCGGTTCCGCAGTCGAGCAACAGCTTGCGCCCGCCAATATCGACTTCGAGGCTCGTCGTATTGCCGCCGTATTTAAGGTGTGTCGGGCCCGGGCACGCAATGCTCCCGCGGCAACCCCAAATTTTGACACGTATCGACATACAGACTCCGCCGGAAAATTTTGTTCTCACCAATCATGCGAAGTTCCTCCCGGTATTGAACTTCGCAATTTCCCCCATCTCATGACCCACGATGTTCGCCAAACCAGACACCGGCGCCAACGTCAATGCCGAGCAAATCGGCGGCGCGTCCTTGGTTGACGGCAATTTCAACAAGTCCATTAGAATTTACATACCAGAAAGCGGACCCCTTTGGAACGTCAGAAAAAACACCAGCGGGTTCTAAGTAAACATGATTCACCCGCAATGCAAATGTCGGTTTAACGAAACATCCGCGAAGCCCTGTTATGGCATTGCCAAACCGGTCGATATAAATGATTTCCGCCAGATCATCGGGCCAGTCCGGCTGGCTGCCCAAACCGGATTCGGCGAGGACGCCGGGGGAAACCGATCCGCATTCCAGCCGGGCCGCGGCCGGTGCAAAGACATCGCGCCCGTGAAAACTCGCCGACACCGAATCCCGGTCATATTCTATTTCCCACGTGGCGGCGCTGTCCGCCCGGCGCGCGGCCATTTCGAACAGGCCGTTATCGGGCCCGACGAACCAGCGCCCGCCGGCTGCGACGGCCACCCCGGCACGATTGGAGCCGACGCCCGGGTCGACAACCGCCAGAAATATGGCGCCGGAGGGAAACGCGTCCGCATAGGCGGCAAGCAGATAGCTGCAGGCTTTGGGGTTGTGGGCGGGGGCGTCGGAAAACAAATCGATGATCGTGGCGTTCGGGGCCTCGGCAAGAATCCGCGCCTTCACCTGTCCGATATAGGGCCCCTCCAATCCAAAATCCGTAAAAAGTACGATCATATGGCGAAACTCACTGAAATCCGCGTTGCGGCATCTATTTGAAATATAATCATATTTCCAAAGTCAAATGGTTAATTATCCTTGCGGGCGTGACGAATGACCAACGATCGATTATGATAGCGTCGACATTGCGGTCAATGGGGCGCTGGGCGCCCACAAAGTTTCCGGACGTTGTAGGCCCGTTGCACGGGTTTGGACCAGATTGGCCCAATCTCGACAGGCGTCCGCGCCTCCACCGGTACCAATGGCGCCAAGGTAAATAAGGCGTGCAAAGCAGTGTGAGGGACCGGGCTCGATTTCAATCCGGAAATAGGTTGGCTGGAAACCGAGGAAGAGTTTTGGAAT
>JAYGEH010000002.1:0-2554 GCA_046582475.1 Rhodospirillales bacterium | reverse complement strand
AGTTGAGCTCTTCGCGGTCGGCTTCGGCGGCGGTGAGCGGCGTCGGATATCCCTCGCCGATCCGGTAAACCCCGTCGCGTACCGTGAGCCGTGCCCAAGGAAGCGGCGGGTCGGTTACGAAGGTGTCGACCGTCACCTCGTTGTCGAGGATCAAGATCCTGAAATAGCCGTCGAAGTGGCGTGCGAGTTCGGTGGAGGGGGTTGTCATTGTCGTCTCGTCAGTATCTCTGTCGCTGCTGTCCCGCGGTACTTCGTTCCCAGTTGACCCTCCCATCCACCGAAAATGGTATCAAATTCGAGCGTCGATCCGAAGCATGGTCATTCATCCCGGTTCGGCGTCTTGGGATCCAGCCTGCGCCGATCCGGCCCGAACGATAGACGCACCATGTATTGCACCTCAAGCAAAATCCTCATTTCTGCAGACTAGATGATTCGGCACCCTCAACGCTATGGTCGAAAACGGTATGGATGATGTTAACGATGACTCCGGAGCGAATTGGCGGGCTTTTCTGGCTACCATTTCAATTGACTGGGAACATTTGACAAGCAGTAGAGCATTCACCACTTTTAATGCGTTGGGCGCTAATCAGGAGACATCTTGATTTGGCGATATAAGGTATATTTGGGAGCGGCGGAAAAATAATTGTTAGAGGAAGAAGTTGCCATGGGAAAATTGGGGATATTGACGACAGGTGCGGGAGCGCTAGCCAAATCAATTAGGAATCACGGCGTGGATACGGTTTTCGCCTTGCCGGGCGCCCAGCTCGATCCGCTGTTTGACGCTTTTCATGGGGAACGCGAAACACTTAGAATTATCCATACGCGCCATGAACAGGGCGCCGCCTATATGGCGCTTGGCTATGCCCAGTCGACGGGCCGCGAAGCCGTGTGCGCGGTTGTGCCCGGACCAGGAGTGCTTAACGCCGGGGCGGGTCTGCTGACGGCCTACGGCAATGGCGCCAAGGTCTTATGCATCGGTGGCCAGATTCCCAGTAAAGCCATCGACAAGGACGTCGGCCTACTCCACGAAATGTATGACCAAAAAGGAACCATGGCGGCGACGACAAAATGGCAAAGCCGCATCGACAACCCGGCCGATGCGCCCGCCGTTATCGGCGAGGCTTTTCGTCAAATGAACACGGGCCGCCAACGGCCGGTTTTTATCGAAATGGCGCCCGATATAATGGCCGCCGAAATAGAGCTCGACATTCCGGCCGCAGACCGGGACTACGAAATGGTTCAGCCCGATCCGGACTTGGTCGAGCAGGCGGCGGCCCTATTGGGCAACGCGGAAAATCCGGCGATCTTCGTTGGCGGTGGTATTTTCGGCGCCGAGCAGGAATTGCTGGGTCTGGCGGAGACCCTCCAGGCGCCGGTCTTCATGACCAAGTCCGACCGTGGCGCCGTCGATGACAGACACTACCTGGCCCAAAACATGATTGGCGCGGGCCGGCAATGGCCCAAGATTGACGCCGCGTTGGTCGTAGGTACAAAGTTCCTGCTGCCGATTTCCACATGGGGCTGGGACGAGGAGGTGAAACTGGTGAGGATCGACCCCGACCCGGAACAATCGGTCGATAGGTGGATTCCAGACGTGCATCTGGTGGCTCATGGCAAGCCCAGTCTGGCGGCCATCGCGGACCGGGTCTCCCGCCACAACAGATCGCGGGAGTCGCGGAAAGCAGAATGGCGTGACCTCCAGCAGGCCGCGGATAGCGAACTCGCCGAAACCCTGCCGGGCCTCTATGCCTACGGCAACGCCTTGCGCAGCGAATTGCCGGAGGATGGCATCGTTTGTTTTGGCGTCACCCAAATGGGGTTCTACAGTTGGTTCGGCTTTCCCACCTATCACCCGCGAACCAATCTGCAAGCCGGTGTTCAAGGCACGTTGGGGTTCAGTTTCCCCACCGCCTTGGGCGCCCAGGTTGCGCATCCCGACAAGAAAGTCGTTTGCGTAACCGGCGACGGGGGCTTCATGTTCGCCAGCAATGAACTGTCCACTGCCGTCCGTCACGGCATCAACCTGGTCACGCTGGTGTTTAACAATGGCGGCTTCGGTAACGTGAAAAAAAACCAGACAATGGATTACGGAGGGCGGTTGATTGGTTGGGATTTGGCGAACCCGGATTTTGTCAAATTTGCCGAATCGTTCGGCGCCATGGGGCTCCGCGCCTCTTCGCCCGAGGAACTGCGGATCGCCTTACGACAAGCTTTTGCCGCTGATGGCCCGGTGATCATCGAGGTGCCATTCGAAGATCTGCCCGACTGGCGCCCTTTGGAACGCCAATACCGGATGCGCGGTTAGTCCGGTCACAATAGCGACAAGAAAATTTGGTAATTTGGAGTTCTTTTGTCAGCAGCCATGTCGCCTTTTGGCTAAAAGCAGACCTCCCGTGCCCTCAAAATGATGTCCGCCATGCCCCCGAAAGCAGACGTTCCGGCGGTTTGCGCTGAATGACGGCTTTTGACCCTACGCTACCTTTCCTGCGACGTGACGAGTTGGCGCACGCTACGTCAGACGCGCCCGCCGAACCATGTTGCCACCGGATACAAG
>JAYGEH010000579.1:0-4423 GCA_046582475.1 Rhodospirillales bacterium | reverse complement strand
TCGAAGTTCATCGGGATGCAAAAACTTTTGTTCGCAAGCTGTTGGGTGTCGGAAGTTGGAAATGCATTGTCGCCGTGAGCCCGGGGCGGGCTTGTCCCGACCGCGATCATCGCCCGCGAAATAGAGATTCGGTTTGTCGGTACCATCCGCATCGCCACCTATGACGAGCAGCATATGGGCGATGTCAACATTATAAAAACGACACATCAGGCAGGCGAAGCAAACTGCATAGCCTGGCTGATTTTCAATGATTTGGTGGACACTGGCACGACTCGTTCATGAGGTGCCCCAAATTCATTGGGTATTTTTCCCGTAGGATACGGAACCTCAGTTCATCGAACCCTTGGCGAAGTTGCCCAACGGCGTGATTTAGGCAAAGAAATTTGCTGCTAAAGGAAAAGCTGCGCGTATCCCTGTTTTGGCGTGAAATATTGTTCAACGCAATTATCGTTCGGCCCGCCGCGGTCGATGACAAGAAATTCGTGCCCGTCGTTGAGCACCAGCAACGGGTGATGCCAAAGATTGCGGCGATAATTTACGCCTTGCTTGCCTTGGGCGAGAAACGCGTAAAGGTCGTCCGGCCCGATATGATCCGCAATACGCGCGACGACTACCAGATAAGGCGCGTCCTGAAGGGGTACAAATGCTTGCGAGCCAAGGGGATGGCGTTCCATCATGTTGATCTCGATTGGTTCGGAAGGATCAAAGCGTCTCCTGCGACCACGAAATATACTGATTATCGGGCGGCCGCCATCGCTCGCGACATCAATGTCCGCCAAATCATTATATCGCTCAGCCGTGCCGTCATTAATCATCAGCCGTTCAGCGTTCTCGATTTCAATGACGTCGCCAAAGGGCGCAAAGGCATCTTTGTTTAGCGGATTAATTTCTAGTTGGCGAAACATGGCGACCGAATTTATGCCAATTTGCCAAAAACGCGAAAGCGGCTGATGCCGCCATCTGGAATAATATTCAACCGCACATGAGTGACCGGGCCCATTTGATTGATAGCGCCGCCTTCGAAGGAGTGAATTTGATCCATTCCAAGCTTTTGTTCGCCCAACAATATCGCCCAGTTACAGTTGTTGGTTAGCAGATCGCCGCTATCGTCCGGAACGTTCAATGCCGCTTGAACCGAACAGCGGTCCGGAAAATTGCCTTTGAAATGCGCCGTATCGACTTCGATCCGCTCGACCACGCCCGGCGCGCCTAATCGAACGACAATCCAATCATTGCCCGGCTCGCGCCGCCTTCGGGTTTCCCAGCCGTCGCCCATATTGATGCCGCGGCTGGGTGCCAGGATCAACCACGGATTGCCGTAGTGGGCATCGTTATAGCCAATGATGCGACCGCCATTGGTGATCGCCGAGAGTTCGTGAACGCCCTTGGGATCATGGCGCTTCCATTCGCACAACGGCTCGCCATAAACCCTGAATCTGGCGATGCCGCCATCCGGATGGATGTTGAGGCGAAGAACGTCAAATCGCTCCTCACTGGCGATTTCGATGAAATTATGGGAATTTGCGGCAATTGCGGTGAGCGGCAGGATTTCCGTCCATTTGGTATTCTCGTCCGGATCGCTTTCGGACAACACGCCATCAATCGAAGCCGCTGGCGGATGATTGCCGGTGAAATGTCTGGTATCGATATCGACGCCCTTGATGGTGCCGCGCGCGCCCAACCGGACAATGCAATAGTCAGTGCCGCCGTCGCGCCGCCGCCGGGATTCCCATCCATCCATCCATTTCCCGTGGTCGTCATATTTATCGGCGATATAGACCGGATCTTCGTCCATTAACAGGCGTTCTTTCGGCGCAAAAAAATCATCAGAAGCGTAAATCACCTTGGCCTTCAATTTGGGTGAGGCCAAATTGAGGGCGTTTTTCGCGAAGGCGGGTAAATGGACGGTGTCACTCATTACTTAATGTCTCTCAATCTCAATAGCGCGATGCGGTGTACCTGCGACAATGCTTCGTTGAATTCGGTCGCCCGGTCGTTGTCGACCCGCGCTTTGAATTTTTTGAGGATTTCCGTTCGTTGATAGCCGCGAACGGCAAGGATAAATGGAAAACCGAATTTTTCTTTATAGCTGTCATTCAGGCGCTGGAAGTCCGCGAACTCTTCGGCCGTGCATTTGCCGAGATCAGCGCCCGCCTGTTCGGCCGTTGACGCCACCGTCAAAGCCCTGGCGATGGCAAGTCTACCGGCCAAATCCGGATGCGCGCGGAGCAACGCCAACTTGGCCTCCTGATCCGCGCCGTCGACCACCGATCGGAAAGATTGATGAATTCCCTCCGCGGTATCCTGGTCCGCCGCCAGATCCGGGTCAGTGCTCAAGTTCCACACCGCCTCCGCGATCCAGGGGGAATGCTCGTAGGCACCACCAAAGCAGGCGATAAAGTCTTGCTCGCTCATCTGGCTCGGCACATTTTTCTGATAGGCATGAATATCCGGCATTATTCGGCAGCACCTTCAAACGGATGCTTTTCCCGCCAATGGCGGGCGATATCGACGCGCCGGGCAAACCAGACTTTGTCATGGGAGCGGGCGTAGTCGATAAACCGCTTTATCGCCTGGAAACGGCCGGGCCGGCCGGCAACCCGGCAATGAAGGCCGACGGACATCATTTTAGGTTTTGCCGCGCCTTCCTCGTAGAGCGTGTCGAAACTGTCTTTTAGATAAGTGTAAAATTGGTCGCCGGCGCCGTATCCCGCCACCGCCATAAAGCGCATATCGTTGGCGTCCAGGGTGTAGGGAACCACCAAATGCATTTTATCAACAACCTTCGACCAAAATGGCAGCTCGTCCGAATAATCATCCGCATCATAGAGAAATCCGCCTTCCTCGGCGACCAAGTGCCGGGTGTTGGGGCTTGTGCGTCCGGTATACCAGCCGAAGGGCCGCTCGCCAGTGATGCGTTGATGAATGTGAATGGCTTCTTGCATATGTTCTTTTTCGAGATCTTCGGGTACATATTGGTAATCGATCCAGCGAAGGCCGTGGCTGCAGAACTCAAATCCGTTCTTCATGCCGGCTTCGGCAACGGCGGGATTGCGCGCCAGGGCCATGGCGATGGCAAAAATCGTCACCGGAATGTCGTTTTGTTTGAACAAGTCAAACAACCGCCAGACGCCGACGCGGCTGCCATATTCGTAGATCGATTCCATGTTCATATGGCGCACACCTTCTCGCGCCGTAGCGTTGCTTATTTCGGAGAGAAATGCTTCCGAGGCATTATCGCCATGAAGGACATTGTTTTCGCCGCCTTCCTCATAATTTATGACAAATTGAATGGCGATGCGTGCGCCACCGGGCCAATCCGCCTGAGGAACCTTCGATCCGTAGCCGGTGAGGTCACGGGGATAATCTGAAATGTCGCTTGGTGCAATCATTAGACCAAAATTTAAACGCTGGCGCGGGTATCAATAATGTCGGCAAAAACGGATTTGAGATCGTTCGCGTTTTCGGGACGGTCAAGTTTCATCTCAGCTTCGGCCTTATCCAAATGACGCGCCATCAGCTCCCGGCTTTTCTTGACATTACCCGCCGCCACACTCGTCACGATATCGATGTGATCGTCATCGACGCAAAGCAGATGCCCCGGCGCCTCATAGAGGGCAAGGGCAAGAGAGGATTGTGCGACAAGTTGGCGCAACAAATCGTGGATCGGCCGATTGCCGGCCACTTCGGCCAATCGCAGGTGAAATTCGCCTGCCAGACGAATAGCGCCAGATCGGTCGCCTGACAAAATGGCAGCGTTCTCCCGGCCAACAATATCTTTAAGCGCATTAGCATCGTCGGTCCCGCAATGCCGGCAGGCGTCGCCGATGATACCGATTTCCAACAAGCGTCTTGCGGCAAATATCTGGCGAACATCTTCGGCCGCCGGCGTAGCGATGACCGCCCCTTTATTGGGCCGCAATTCGACGACTTTATCCAAAGACAGACGCAACAAAATACGCCGGATTATTGTTCGGCTGACGCCAAAGACGTCACACAAATCACTTTCCTTGAGTTTGGCGCCGGGTATCAAACGCTGCTCAAGAACCGCGCAAAAGACCTGATCATAAATCCATTCGTCGAAGGTTTCCGTTTCGCTACGCATTTTACCCAGGTTCATATGAATGAAATTTCCGTTGATTTAGTATACATAAACTTAAAAATTTTGGATACAAAAAATTTTAACAAATTCCAAATACAGATTATTTTGATTTAATATATTGCCAAATACGGCAGAATGGAACTATTCTATCTTAAATAATGTCTACAAAATAACCATTAGTTTGGATACAAAAAATGGAGGCATTTTTAATTTGGGTAAATTGACGACCCATATTTTGGATTTAGCGCATGGCTGTCCCGCCGCCGGCGTTCGCATCGAACTGTATGGCGTCAGTCACGGCGATGGGTTTGCGCCACTAGG
>JAYGEH010000538.1:0-2797 GCA_046582475.1 Rhodospirillales bacterium | reverse complement strand
ACTCTCTTGCCGGAATATTTGGCAATTGCTTTATTGGGGGATTCAAACGCCGCAGCGTCGATCATCTTTAGGGGTGACACCTCACTCCGGCGCAGTGGGCCTATGGCCGCGGTCGCGGTCAGCTTTGTCAGTCCGGTCAGGCGGTCCCTCCTTGATGACGATCAGGCGAAGAGGCACGAAGGTGCCAACGGTTACGGTTATGGGATAATTCCGGCACGCAGCACTTGGTGGCTGGCGGCCTTCTCGAAGGCGGCAGTCAGGTTCTCCAACGGAAAATGGCCGTCAACGAGGTCCTTAAGCGGCAAAACGTTTCGGTTGCTCGCGAAGAAATCGACCGCTTGGACCAGGTGTTTAGGGTGATAGTTAGCCGAGCCAATTATCGAGATGTTGCGGTAAAAGAATTTATGCCAGTCGATCGCCACTTGATCGCTCGGGTATGCGAGACCGCCGATGACGTACCGGCCGCCCTTGCGCAGCATGTCGAGGCCCTGGGAAATCACCGCCGGCAAGCCGCAGACCTCGATGACCACGTCGGCGCCATCGGGGGGACAGGCGTCGCGCACGCAGTTCACCAGGACCTCCGGTTCCATCGCACTCACGTCGAAGGTCAGGTCCGCTCCCAGCCTCTCCGCCATCCTGAGACGCGCTTCGACCGCATCGAGGCCGATCACCCGGACCGCGCCCCGGGCCCGGGCTAGCGCCACGCCGGTAAGCCCGAGCATCCCTAGTCCCTGGATCACTACGGTGTCGCCGACGCCGATGCCGCCCGCCTCGGTCATCGCGACCATGCTCGCGCCCCCGCAGTTGATGGGCGTCGCCTCATCGTCGCTCAAGCCCTCGGGCAGAAGGACAAGACCCGTGCCGGGAAGAACGTAACAGTATTCGGCAAACCCTCCGGTCAGGTGAGGCGGCCGGTCGGCCGGGTCATGACCATACTTGCGGAGCCTTGTGCACTTTTGGGGCAAATTTAGAATCCGGCAATAATAGCATTCGCCGCACGAGAAGAACTCGGTCCAGGTGATGCGATCCCCTTCGCGAAGTTTTTCACCGCGGAGGTCGCGATCGATTCCGGAGCCGATGGCGTCGATGACGCCGATGATCTCGTGGCCCAGGATAGATGGGCAAGGGTTGCGCCGCTTGCCTTCCCAGGTGTGGATATCGGAACGGCAGATGGTGGACATGGAAACCTTTACCAGCACCTCGCCGGCCTCCGGCGGCCGCACCGGATATTCGCGCATCACAAAGGGCTTGTTTGCGCCCTCGAACACCGCCGCTCTCGCCATCCGTGCCATGGTCCGTCTCCCCCGACCCCGTTTTCTCGCCAGACGCGTGGCGGTCAGCGGAATCATTCAATCGATAGTTTCTAGGCAAATCTCATATCTATTCGGCCCTACCAAAACTCCACCACCGCTGGAAGGTGTTCTTCCTGCAGCTATCCGATAGTCCAGATTTGACAATTTAGCTACTTTCGGAAACCCATTGGAGTAATATTTTCGTCATCCTTAAGCGTACCTCTCTTGCCGTTGTCAACTTTCCGTCGAATTCCTCGGCCTACGCTGAAGCTTGTTTTGGTTGCAGATCATCGATCAGGCTCAAGATTTTTCGGTTTAGCTATTTTTGAAGGATTGTGAGTGGCGTTTTAATAACCCAAAGCCGCAGTATAAATTAAGGAATATAAAACAGCTGACAAGGCTGTATTTGGCCTAGTTATGATGGCGCGACACACCGCCTGGATCGTACGGATGGCCGGTCTCCCGATCCCCTTCTATAGATTTGTTTGCGGTTATCTTTGAAGAGATATATTATTTTTCAATGCTACCAACACAATTGCGTACCTTCTATGCGGTCGCCCGCGAAGGCAGCTTCACGGCTGCTGCAAAGGCGTTGCGGGTCAGTCAACCGACCTTGACCAGCCAAGTCCGCGACCTGGAAACGACCTATGGCGTGAAACTGTTCCGGCGCCACGGCCGCGGCGTGGAGCTGACGGAAACCGGCCGGACCCTGCTGTCCATCGCACACCGGATCGTCAGCAATCAGCAGGATGCCGTGGAATTTCTCAAGGCGGTCAACGGTCTCCAGGCCGGACACTTAAAAATCGGCGCCGTCGGTCCTTACCAGGCGGCCGAAATCCTCGCCGTTTTTCACGACAAGTATCCGGTCATCGAAATTTCCGTCATCTTTGGGAATTCGCGGCAGATTCTCGATGACGTCATGGAATATAAATCGGACATCGGGATCGTTGGCCGGCATGAAGACCACCCCGAGTTGCTGGCACTTGAGTACAGCGACCCGCAACCCGTCGTCATTGTCTCCAAATCGCACCCGTGGAGCCGGCGTCGGCGGGTGCGTCTAGCGGAATTGACCGGGCAAAAGATGATCCGGCGCGAGCCCGGCTCGCTGACTCGCCGTGCCTTAGAATCGGCGTTGCAACGCGAAAACGTAGAAATCGAATCAGTCATGGAGATTGGCAGTAAAGAAGGCGTGGTCGCCGCCGTCGCCCAGGAGATCGGCATCGGCGTCATTTCCGAGGAAGAGCACATCCCCGACAATTATGTCCACGCCCTCGAGATCGCCGATATCGGCTTGCGGATGAAGGTCCACATCATTTGCCACGGCGACCGTAAGGGCGAACGATTGATACGACCTTTTTTCGATGTTGCCGCGAATCTTGCCGACCGGAAATTACCACGTGGGCAAGCCATATAGGGGGCGGTGTCAGGATTAGGGCGAGCGTTTTTCTACGATGATTCCCGAGCATTCTTTGTGAGAAATTGGCCTGTACACTCAGCGACCACGA
>JAYGEH010000403.1:0-4984 GCA_046582475.1 Rhodospirillales bacterium | reverse complement strand
CCGTCATAGCGGTAGCCGCCATAGCCATATTGGCGCTCGCCGTCCCAATAATCCTTGCCCCAACGGAGGGCCACTTCGGCGCAGGCGGCCTTGTCATGCTCGACCACGCGCTGCACATAGTCGCGCTTGGTTGCGGTGTGGATCGAGGTTAGGAAATCGATGCGCTGCAAGCGTTTATCTCCCCGGCCCACTCAGACAAAGTGCCCATGTTCCTGGTCGAGGCTGAGATATTCCATAATCGCCAGGTTCTTGGAATGGGTGACGCAATGATGGCGGCAGGATGTTTGCGGATCGAACTCGAACAGATTTTTGCGGTTTTCTTCTGAAAACCAGAAATCCTTGAAGCGCACATCTTTGATGGAGCCCAATAGGCCCGAATCCGTATAGGCCTTGTCCTGGCAGGTATAGACCCCGCAGTCGGCGCCGATGACGGTCAGGAATTGCAGGTAGGCGCACATGGAATAGGGCTTGTCGAACAGATCTGGCAGTTCGTGATAGTGGTTGATGACCGTAAAGTCCGGGGTATTCAGCCGTGCCGCCGCTTCGATCTCCTTGGTCACCCGGTCTTTAATCTCATCGTGGTATTCGTTGTTCTCGGCGACCGAGTTGCCGACCACCACCGGCGACAATTTGACATGGTTGACGCCGGCATCGCGCACGCGGGCGCAAACCTCGGCGATATGGGTGTGGTTGGTTTGATCGATGATAAAGCTGACGCCGAGCACGCAATCGGTTCCTGTCCTGGCGAAGGCGGTCATATTGTCCATCAGCCTAGCGAAGGCGTCGTCCTTGATGCCCCGGGATTTGGCGTAGCTGGGGCCGTCCCAGCCATCCATGGATATGCGCACCCAGGTGGCGTGGGCGGCGAAGGCTTCGGCCACCTTGCCCTTTAAATTGGCGCCGTTGGTGAGAGTCGCGACCCGGATGCCGGCAAGTGCCAGCTTTTCCACCAGTTCCGCCATGGGTTTATAAAGCAAAGGCTCGCCGCCGCCGGAAAAGGTTACTGCTTTCACGTCCATTTCGATCAAATCGTCGGCAATCTCGAACATCTTTGCGGGCGGGATTTGGTCGGCCAGATCCATATCCTCGCCAAGCTGCAAATTGTCGTAGCGGTAGGCGCAATACCAGCAATTGTGATTGCAATAGTTCATCGGCTTGATGCGCACATGAACAGGCGCCACCACCCTTTGTTCGGAGAGGGCCGCCAGATGTTCCCGGTAGCGGAGGAATTTCAAGTTGCTGTAGAGAAGGTTCATAATCCTGTTCCTGGGCGATATCAGGCGGCGAGGGTGGTTTTGGCCAGCCCGGCCACCGCCACCGCGATCTGATCCGGCTGTAAGCCGAAGCTTTCCATCAAAGAATCCTGCGATCCGTATTGGTGCGTGAACTGGTCGGGGATGCCGATCCGGTGAATGCGCGGCGCCCGCTCCAGATTGGCCTCGTTGATGCATTCCAGCACGGCGCTGCCGAGGCCGCCGGACACCAGATGTTCATCCAAGGTGACGATCAGCCGGACCCGACGCGCGAGGCTTTCCAATAATTCATTATCGAGGGGTTTCACGGTTGCAAAATGGACGACACCGGCCGCGATGCCTTGCGTCGCCAGCAACTCCGCCGCCGCCAGGGCGCGGTTGGTCATGACGCCGGTGGCCGCGATCAGCAGATCAACCGGTTCCCGGTACACGATGCCCTTGCCGATGGTAAATTCGTTGTCGCCGGACCGTATGACCGGATCGCCGCCCTTGCCGAGGCGGATATAGATGGGGTGCGGCCAATCGATGCCGGCGTTCATGAAGCGCTTCATTTCTTCCGAATCGGACGGCGCAACCACGGTCATGTTCGGCTGCGAGCGCATCAGCGCCATATCGTCGATGGCGATATGTGTGGGACCCAAGGGCGCGTATACCAGACCGCCGCCATTGGCGATCAGGCGCACCGGCAAATCGTGCAGACAGAGATCCATCGAAATTTGCTCGAAGCAGCGCCGCGTCAGGAATGTGGCGATGGTGTTGACGTAGGGGATAAAGCCTTCGAGGGCAAGGCCCGCCGCCATG
This sequence comes from Rhodospirillales bacterium, assembly GCA_046582475.1. Taxonomy (GTDB): domain Bacteria; phylum Pseudomonadota; class Alphaproteobacteria; order Rhodospirillales; family UBA2165. Next base: position 2,930 of record JAYGEH010000403.1, on the reverse strand, counting down.
CCGATGATGTTGGCTTCGGAAACGCCTTCCATGAAGAATCGGTCCGGAATTTCGGTACGCATTTTATCCAGGACGCCGGGGCCCAAGTCCGAGCCGATGAAGATCACGCGCTGGTCGCGCTTGGCAAGCTCATAGACCATATCGAGGCAGGTTTTGCGCATATCAGCCTTGCTCCACCGCCAAGCGCATGGCTTCGATATCTTCTGCCGTGAGGCGGGATTTGTGGTGCCATTCCGCGTTGCCCTCGGCGTGGGCGATGCCGCGTCCCTTGATGGTGTGGCAGATCACCACCGACGGCTTGCCGGCTTCGAGCGGCAGGGCGGTCAGCGCGCCCCGGAGCGCATCGATGTCGTGGCCGTCCACCTCGCAGGTGCCGAACCCGAAGCTGCGCCATTTATCGGCGAGCGGCTCCAGCGGCTGCACGTAATCCACCCGGCCATAGCTTTGCAGCTTGTTGTAATCGATCAGGACGGTGAGATTTTCGAGGCCATGCTTGCCGGCGCTGAGCGCTCCTTCCCAGACCGAGCCTTCGTTGATCTCGCCGTCGCCCATGATCACAAACACCCTGTTTTCGCGGCCCTTCATGCGTGCCGCCAGGGCCATGCCGATGGCGGCAGGAAAGCCGTGGCCGAGGGCGCCGGTGGAAAATTCGACGCCCGGCACCTTTCCGTATTCCGGATGACCGCCAAGGATCGAATCCGAATGGCAAAATGTTTTTAAGGTTTCTACCGGAAAATATCCCTTGTCGGCGAGCAGGACGTAGAGCGCCAGACAGCCATGCCCCTTGGAGAGGATACAGCGGTCGCGCATTTCCCAACCGGGGTTTTTGGGATCGAACTTCAGAATATCGTCATAAAGCACGCGCAGGATTTCGATCAGCGAAAGGGTCGAGCCGATATGGCCGCGGCCGCCGCCTTCGAGGGCGCTGATCACCAAGCGCCGCAAGTGAATCGAGCGCGCATCCAATGCGCTGCCCTGATCTATATTTACTGCGGCTTCAGGCGCCATGAACATCTTCCTCGTTCAGCGTTTGCGCGCGCGCCAGCATGTCTTGCGCTTTTTGAAGCTGCGCCCGCTTTTGTTCATTGTTGGCTGCAATAGAACCACAATCTCGCAAATAAACATTTAACAAGATCATACACCATCTGAGCCCATAGAGGGGCAGGGATCGGCTGAGGCGCCGGGTGAAATCAGGATCGCCGGCGAATATTTCGTGGAATTTGCGGGCGGCATAGTGGCGGAGAATGGGCGCCAAATTCATGCCCGGATGCTGGATCGTGTCGGCGGCCAGCTTGGCCGGATCGTCCCAGCCGAAATATTCGAAATCGAGGAAGGTGATGCCGCCGCCCGCGGCTTTTAGCGCATTATGGAAGCCGAAGTCAGACGGGCTGAGGGTCCGGAATTGCATCGCCAGATCGGCTTCCGGCAATGCCGCCCGGGCGAGGGCGGCAAAGACCGGCTGGAAGGCATCGGAGAGAAAGAGGTTCAATTCCTCATCCCCGACCAGGCTCAGTTTGGCGTGCCTGCGGGTGATCTGCGCCACCAGTTCTCCCGCCGATAGGCAGGCTTCCGATGCCAGGGGCAGGTTGCTGGCGTCCGATTGGCGGGACAGATTTTTGAGCGTTGCGATGAAATCCATCGCCGCGTCCATATCGGCCCGGACCGGCGCGGTGATTTTTTCGCCCTCGATCCATGTGAACAGGGCCGCGCCCGCCTTGGCGTCGGCGGCGATCAGCTCGGCGACCGGGCCGACGCCTTGGCGCTTAAAAAACGCATGCGCCGCCACTTCCGTTGCCAGCCGTTCGCGGGGATCGCTGGTCTCGCGGCGATAGAGTTTCAATGCATAGGGCCCGTCGGCGCCCTCGAGCCTGTAAACGCCGTTGTTGCCGCCGCCGGTGATTTGCGTGGCGTTATGGACCGGCGCGCCGGTCAGCGCTCGGCCAGCGTCCAACGCCCGCTCCAGGGCGGGTTCAATTTTGATCATCAAAGACGGCATCGGATATTTCATTCCATGTGGGAAAGCTGGCATAGGCGGTGCCGTTGGCCATTTTCAGCCCGGGCGCGAAATGCAATTGACGGACATCGGCCGGAAACAGGGGGTCGAGAAATATTTCTTCCAGATCGTCAATAAAACACCGGAGACCGAGTTTGGCGATGCGCTGGATTTTTTCCTCGCGGGTGGATTCGAAGTAAACGTTGGCGGGATCCATGGCATAAGTTCCGGGATCGAAAAATCCCCGCTGGTCCATCCATTGCCGGGACCCGGTGCGCAAATTGATATCGCCCCGATCGCGCCGGGCAAATTCGGTCTTGTGGCTGACGATGAATATTTCGGCGCTCCTGTGCTTGCAGCGCGCCAGAAATTCGCCGGCGCCGGGAACAAGCTCGGCTTGCTTCATCAACGGGCCATAAACGCGGGCTTGCAAATCCTGCCACTTGGTATCGCCGTCTTCGCCGGCGCGCAGCAAATCCCGGATTTCCCGCTTGGTGCGTGCGGCGCCGTCGGTCAGCCAGCCATTCTCGTGCGCCGCGGCGTTGAACAGATGGTCGTATCCGGCGATGGTATTGTCGAAATCGATGCCAATTCTCGAAGTGGCCACCATATCCGATTGCCTTTGGTTCAATGGAGACCCAACTCCTGCATCACTTTGACGTTAAAATAGCGGGGGTCGGTCAGGGAATCGGGGATACGGCCCGCCGCGAACGCTGCCGCCAAATCTTCCACCGCCTGGCCGATGGAATGGGTCGGCTCGAACCCCAGACGCAACTTAATGCGCTCAGACGAAATGTGATAGGAGCGCAAATCATCGGTAGAGGTGACGGCGATATCGACCGAATTGCCGATCACATCGCGCACCGTCTCGGCGATTTCCATGACCTGCTGGTTTTCATAGCCGGCGTTGAATATCTGGCCGTCGATGGCATCGTCG
>JAYGEH010000380.1:0-3561 GCA_046582475.1 Rhodospirillales bacterium | reverse complement strand
CGCCAAACTGCGTTCCAGGTTCCCCAAGCTGGAAGCGGCTCCGGTCAAATCTCTGCTAAGGATATCGGTGGATGGGGGATCAAATCGCCGGGCCGAGTCCCCCTTGTAAATCCATCTGGGGTGTCCAATGCAACGAGGATTTCGTTGGCGTGCGGCCGCTCACTGCCACCACGGCCGGCGTGTCGTGGTCGGCATCGGGAAATTCCAATGTTACCTATGATTTGGCTGTCTACGAAATGGTCCGGTTCATGTATGGCGGGCTGTTTGGTCCGGTTAAAATGCCGGGCCGGAGGGTGGTGTATCGGGAAAATTTAAGCCGCGCGAACTACACATTTGATGACTCTCTCAACCCGGAAGCCACCTATTACTGGTCGGTCCGGCTACGCCACGGGGACCAGGTAAGCAAATGGTCCCGGCACAAGATTGCCAGCAATCCTATAATCGCCCGGTGGACGCGAACAAATCCTTGGTTCAGCTTTGGTGCCAGGGCGGGCCGATATTGAGCGCCGAATGGAAGCAACCCTTCTTTGCGGTTCCAGAAAATTTATCGGCGTCAATATGACCGCTTGGGCGGCAATCAAAACTCATCGGGCCGCATGACCCGCGCCAGGGTCAGCACGTCCACATTGGCGGCGCCGGCGCGCAGCAGCACATCGGCGCAGGTGGACACCGTGGCGCCGGTGGTCATGACGTCGTCGATCAGGATTATGCGCCGGCCTTCGATGCGGCCCGCGGCCGATGCATGCAGCGCGAACGCGCCTTTGACATTGCGCCATCGATCCGGCGCCGACATGCGCACATGCGGCACCGTTTTCCGCCGCCGCACCAAGGCCCGGGGCATGGCCGCCACGCCGCATTCCGCCTCCAGCAACTTGGCCAGCGCCTGGGTCAGCAGCGCCGCCTGATTGAAGCGCCGGGCGAACAAACGGGTCCAATGGAGCGGCACCGGAATCAGAATGTCCGCCTCTTCCAGCATCGCACCGCCGGCGCGCTGCAGCCACTTGGCGAAAGTGCGCGCCGCATGGGTCTGATCCGCGTGCTTGAAGGCAAGCACCAGGCCGCGGCTATGGTTGTCATAGACAAACACCGCCCGCGCCCGCCGGTAGCGGGGCCGGGAGCGCGCGCACGGCCCGCACAAGGCTGCCTCGCTTACATCGAATTCGAAGGGCCGGCCGCAGGCGGCGCAATGGGGGCTGGCAATAAAGCGCAGCCGGGGCCAGCAGCTCTGGCAAAGGGCGCCGTCGGCCTCGGTCGCCGCGCCGCAACGCAGGCACTGGGGCGGGAACAAGGCGTTCAAGGCGCCCTGCCAAAGCGGACCCACGGCGGATTTTAGCGCCGGCGAAACCGTATCAATAATCGATCTTGGTATGGTGTTCGGCATTGTTCTCGGCGCCTAATTGGGCCAATTTCCAAACATTGGGTATCAGCGGCCATATCTTTTAGGAGCCTGCATTATGCGGACCGCGCCGAAGGGCGGCAAGCTACGTTGAGCGATGCAACCGAAATATTCGACCGCGCCATCCTGCGCTGCCGGCGCGACCGCGCCGCGCAAAATTTTGGCGATTTCGATTTCCTGCAGCGCCGGGTCGGGGAAATGACCGCCGATTGCCTGGCCGATATCCGCCGCCGCTTTCCCATGGCTCTGGATCTGGGCTGCCGCACCGGGCAGATGGCGGACATCTTACAGGGCCGGTCGGGGATCGAGACCCTGGTGCAATCGGATTTGTCGGCAGCCATGGCGCGCCGAGCCGGCGCAGCGGCGGGCAGGCTGGCGATCGCCGCCGACGAAGAGGCCTTGCCCTACGCCGAACACAGCTTCGATCTGGTGATCAGTTGCCTGGCCCTGCATTGGGTCAATGATCTGCCCGGCGCCCTGATCCAGATACGCCGCGCCCTGAAGCCCGACGGCTTGTTCCTCGGCGCGTTCATGGGCGGCGCCACGCTGGCGGGGTTGCGCGCCGCGTTCCTGGACGCCGAATCCGAACTGGAAGGCGGCGCCAGCCCGCGCGTATCGCCCTTTGCCGATGTGCGCGACGGCGGCGATTTGCTGCAACGGGCCGGCTTCGCACTGCCCGTCGCCAATACCGAAACCCTGGAGGTATCCTATGCGGCGCCGGCGGCGCTATTGGCCGACCTCCGCGGCATGGGCGAAACCAACGCCATCGCCGCACGCCGGCGCACCTTTTTGCGCAAAAGCACTCTGGCAAGGGCACTGGCGCTGTATCAGGAACGGCACCGGCGCGCGGATGGGCGCATCACCGCCAGCTTCGAGATCATCTTCCTGACCGGCTGGGCGCCCGGCCCCGGCCAGCCGCAAGCCCTTAACCCGGGCTCGGGCCAGGTATCGATGACCAAGGTCCTTGGCGGCGATGGCGGCGGGGATTGAAGGCAGCACATCGGGCCAGTAGTTTGCATCGATGATCTACCCTGCCTCCCTCATCCCCGGCCGTTTGGTCAAACGCTACAAACGCTTTCTGGCCGATATCACCCTGGAAGACGGCACCGAAATTACCGCCCATTGCGCCAATACCGGTTCCATGCTGGGCGTTTGTGAGCCGGGCTCGGAGGTCTGGGTTTCGCCTGCCAACAACCCCAAACGCAAACTGCAATTTACCTGGGAGCTGGTGCGCGCAGGAGACGGCCTGGTCGGCATCAACACCGGACTTGCCAACCGCATCGCCGAGGAAGCCATTGCCGCCGGCGCCATTCGCGAGCTCGACGGCTACGGCGATATCCGCCGCGAGGTGAAATACGGCAAAAACTCGCGCATCGATCTGTTGCTGTCGGGGGACGGCAAACCCAAATGCTATGTGGAAGTGAAAAGCGTGACATTGAAGCGGGAAGCAATAGCGGAATTTCCCGATGCGGTGACGGTGCGCGGCGCCAAGCATCTGGCCGAGCTTGCCGATCAGGTGCGCGCCGGCCACCGGGCGGTCATGCTCTATGTGATGCAGCGCGGCGATGCCGACGTCTTTGCCATCGCCGCCGATATCGATCCGGCCTACGGCGCAGCGCTTCACGCCGCAATGGACGCCGGAGTCGAGGCGCTCTGTTATCGATGCCGGGTGGATCCGAACGAAATTGTGATCGACGGCGCGGTTGCCATTCAGGCGCCGGGTGGTCCATAAAAATTGACCGTGGCAAAGCCGCTTGGGCTGTGGAATAATCGCCAAGGGAGCATTAGGAGCTAGAAACTTGGATGCTGAAGCAAGATCCATAAAAATTCATTCCGAGGAAGATTTCGCCGGGATGCGCAAGGCCGGCCGCCTGGCGGCGGAAACCCTTGATATGATTACTGAACATGTGGTGCCCGGCGTTAGCACCGAGCATCTCGATGCGCTCTGCGCCGCCTTCGTCGCCGATCGCGGCGGCATCTCGGCGCCCCTCAATTATCGCGGTTTTCCGAAATCCATCTGCACGTCGGTCAACCATGTGGTCTGCCACGGCATTCCGGGCGATAAAGTTCTTCTCGACGGCGACGTCATCAATATAGACGTCACGCCGATCGTCGATGGCTGGCACGGGGATTCCAGCCGCATGTTCCCAGTCGGCGCAACCTCC
>JAYGEH010000308.1:0-7308 GCA_046582475.1 Rhodospirillales bacterium | reverse complement strand
AGGAATGAGAGCGCGGTCTCGGCCAGGATCATGGAGGGGATCGACAGGGTCAGGGAGGCGATCAAATGGCTCATGAAATTGGGCAGCAGGTGGCGGGCGATGACCCGGGCGGGCGAGGCGCCCATGAGGGTGGCGGCGGTGGCGAAATCTTCCTCGCGCAAAGCCAGCAGCTTTGAACGCACGGCGCGGGCCAGCCCCGGCCAATCCAACAGGGCCAGGATCAGCGTGATGCCGAAATAGATGGCAACCGGCGACCAGGTAACCGGCAGGGCCGCCGACAGCCCCAGCCATAATGGCAATTCCGGCATCGAGCGCAGAATCTCGATGGTGCGCTGTGCGATATTATCGACCCAGCCACCGAAATAGCCGGCGGCGCCGCCGATGGTTATGCCGAGGATGAACGATAGGATAATACCGACCAGCCCGACGGTCAGCGATATCCGCGTGCCGTATAGAATGCGCGACCATACGTCGCGCCCCAGTCGGTCGGTGCCAAACCAGAAAAATGTGCCGCCGTCCGACGCGCAGACCAGATGCACATCGCTTTCGAAACCCAGCCAGAAATTATATTTGTCGGCCCGGCAGAAGAAGCGCAACGGCTGTACGGCATTGGTGTCGATGGTGTATTCCCGCTTCAAGGTCGACATATTGAGCTTGAAATTGAGGCCGTAGACGAAGGGCCCGGCGAATTCGCCCTGGTGGAAGAAATTGATGCTCTGGGGCGGCGCGAATATATGATCCGTATGGCGCGAGGTTAGGGCGTAGGGCGAAAGGAACTCGGTGATCAGGATCGAGAAATAGAGAACAAACAGGATCGCGCCGGAATAGACCGCCAGCTTGTGGCGCTTCAAACGCCACCACATCATGCGCCATTGGGAGGCCAGATAGAAACGCTCCTGCTCCGGGGTCAGGGCCTCGACCTCATAGGGATCGAACGGCTCGGAGGTAACGAAATGGGCCAGCTTGTCGCTCATCTGTTGGTGCCCCCCTCGAACCGGATACGGGGATCCAGGACCGCCAGCAATAGATCAGAGACAAACATGCCGATCACCGTCAACAGCGAGACAAACAACAGGAACGATCCGGCCAGGAACATATCCTGGGCGCGCAACGCCTCTAAAAGGATCGGTCCGGTTGTCGGCAAATCCAAAATGACCGATACAATGACCGATCCCGAGACCACCTGCGGCAGAAGATTGCCGATATCGGCGATGAACGGGTTGAGCGCCATGCGCAGCGGATATTTGACCAATAGGCGGCCGCGCGAAAGCCCTTTGGCGCGCGCCGTAACCACATATTGCTTATGCAATTCATCTAACAGATTGGCGCGCAGGCGGCGGATCATGCCGGCGGTTCCGGCGGTGCCGATGACGAGCACCGGGATTACCAAATGCTCCGCAATCGAAATGGCCTTGGCCAACGACATGGCTTGGTCTTCGAATTCCGGATCCATCAGACCGCCGATACTGGTGCCGAAGAATTTTTTGGCCAAAAACATCATAATCAAGGCGAGCAGGAAATTCGGCGTCGCCAAGCCGAAAAACCCGACCAAGGTCAGGCCGTAATCGCCCCAGCTATATTGGTGGGTGGCGGAATAAACGCCAATCGGAAAGGCGACGACGTAGATGAACACGACGATGGAAAAATTGAGGATCAGGGAATTGAGGAACACATCGCCGATCACCTCGGAAACCGGCAGGTTATGTTCGATGGATCGGCCGAAATCGCCCTGAATGATGCCGCCCGCCCAGATCAGATATTGCTGCCACATGGGCTTGTCCAAATGATATTCCTTTTTCAGGAATTCAATTTTTTGCGGATCGGCATTTTCGCCCTGGGCCTGCAGCTCGGCGATGTAGCTGGTGAGGTAGTCACCGGGCGGCAGTTGGATAATCACAAACACCAAGGCGCTGACCACAATCAGAGTCAGGATCATGACAAGGATACGCCGGGCGAGAAATTCGATCATGGTTGGAGTTCTTTATTGGATATATTTCTAAATGTTTGATCAGGAGGGATTATTCTTAGGTTCGAACCAGAAAATATCGGGCCGGTAGACGCCGAAATGGGCGCCTGGATCCCAGTTGTAAATGGCTTTTTCGGGCACATTGCGCAAGGAATTGCGCACCACGATAACCTGCGGAACGCTGGCCACCAAGCCAATGGAATAGGCCTGGTCTGAATAGATATCGAGCATCCGCCGCCAGATTTTCTTGCGCGCTTCGGCTGAGCGGGCATTGCGCCAGTCGACGTTCAGTTGGAACAACTCCTTGGGCAGCTTCATGTCGATCGGCTGGCCGGATTTGCCGAGGGTTTCATGCCACTGGCCCCATTTCGGCCATTGCAGTTGTTGCTGCGACGTGGGCGCCAGTTCCTTGGGGCTGAAGCTTTCGCTGGGAATGCCGTTTTCCAAGCCGAACCACATGGCCATCTGCACGAAACCGCTGAAGATGCGGGTGCGCATCACTTCGCGGTTCATGGGTTTGGAAAACACCTTGACGCCAATCCGGCGCCAGGAATCGCGGATCAGTTCCAACAAATCGGATGGCTCCGATTCTTCGGTGGAAAACACCACCGTCAATTCCAGCGGTTTGCCGTTTGCCATCAGGCGGGTGCCTTGGGAATTGCGCTTGGTCAGGCCCATGCCGTCCAACAATCGGTTGGCCTTATCCACATCGAATTTGGTCCATCGCGTGGCGAATCCGGCATCATAAAGCGGGCTTTCCGGAAGCACCAAGTTTCCGGTTTCGCGCGCCAATCCATAATAGAGGACCTGATTGATCTCGTGCCGGTCGATGCCCATGGACAGCGCCCGGCGGAAACGCACATCGCGGAACAGGCGCCGCCAATCGGGGTTGTTGACGTTCATGTTGGGGAACAGGGCCCAGCGCGCGCCTTTCGCGGTCTGCCACAAACGGGTCTTATAGCCGAATTGATTTTCCGATTGTTTGAGAACGGTGTAATTGTTGAAGTTCAAGCCGCGCGACTGCAAATCGGTTTCGCCCGATCCGGACTTGATCGGTATCAGTTTGCTTGACGTGATGTTCAGCTTCACCTCATCGATATAGGGGAGCTGGCGGCCATTGCCATCGACCCGATGGAAATAGGGGTTGCGCAGAAACCGGAATTTCTTGGACGGCGGCTTTGTCTTCAGCACCCAGGGCTGCAAGGTGGGCAAATCGGGATTGTTGTTTTTATACTGCTGGCCAACCACGTAATGGAGCGCCACCCAATTGCGTTGTTGGCGCTTCTTGACCAACGCCTTGAGCGTCTCGGCATCGGTAAATTTGGCGTTGAATTTCCGCATGTAATGGGCCGGCTGGTATATATACATAGGCCGGGCGCCGGCCAGGCGCGGAATAAAAAACGGGTTCGGTTTTTGCCAGGTGTAGCGCACTGTATATTTGTCGATCACTTCGAATTTCGGGGGCTTTCCGTCGACCAGCATATCGGCGGGCAGGGACACATTCTTTACCGCCTTGCTGGTCGCCGATTCTTCGAAGTAATAGCGGAAATCTTCGGTCGTAAAGGGCTGGCCGTCGGACCAGCGATGGCCCTTGCGCAAATGGAAGGTGAATATCCGGCCCTCTATTTCCTCGACGCTTTTCAGGATATCGGGAACCAGATTGAAGTTCGTATCGTACCCGACAAGCCGGGCGTAACCGTAGACCACCATTTGGCGGATATCTTTTTTGCGGCCCATCAGCAATGTGAGGACGCCGCCGTGACGGCCGCTCACCTGTTCCTTGCCGTCGAACTCGGCAATTGCCGGCTCCTCAGGCAGACGCTGATGCACTGGCGGCAATTTGCCCGCCGCCACCTGATCTTGAAGCGACGGCGTCTCGATGAGCACCTTCGGCTGGCTCTGCCCATGGGCGGCGGCACCATAGACCATCAAAGCCGCCGATAGGGCCACGAGGCCGAAAGACCGGGTATTGATCATGATGCCTCCTGCAATTCCGAACCACCACCTTCGATGCGAACCAGATGATTTTCAGCGATTTCGGTCAATTGTGCATTGCCGCCGTCGGTGATGGTAAACGGGTGCGGCCATTCGGACGGCTCCGACGCCTTGCCCTCCATCAGCGCCGTCAGATCGAGCTTTTGGTCGGGATCGGGAAACGGCACCGCGCTCAACAGGGCCTTGGTATAGGGATGCGCCGGGTTCCCGAACAAAGCGGCGCGCGGTGCCACCTCGACCAGCCGTCCAGCGCACATAACGGCGATGCGATCGGCAACATAATTGACCACGGCAAGGTTGTGAGACACGAACAGGTAGGTTAAGCCAAGCTCGTCCTGCAAGTCCTTCAACAGATTTAGGATTTGGGCCTGAACAGACACATCCAGCGAGGATACCGGTTCATCGCATAGCAGCAGATCGGGTTTCAGCGCCAGCGAACGGGCGATGCTGATCCTTTGCCGCTGTCCGCCGGAAAAACTGTGCGGATAGCGGTTCAAAAATCTGGGATCGAGGCCCACCAGATTCATCAGTTCCTTGACCATCTCGGCGCGGTATTCCTTGTCGCCGATTTTGTGAATAACCAATGGCTCGCTGACGATATCGAATACCGTCATGCGCGGATTGAGCGCCCCGAACGGATCTTGAAACACATATTGATATTTGGTCCGGTACGGGATCAACGCGCGGCCGCGGATGGTGGTCAAATCAACCACGTCGCCATGATCGTTGAACAGAATTTTGCCGGTATCGGGATCAAGCGCGCGCATGACCAGTTTGCTCAAAGTGGTTTTACCGCAACCGCTTTCGCCAACCAGCCCCAGGGTCTCGCCGCGCATGATATCGAAGCTGACATCGTTGACTGCCTTGAACTTGCCGCTCGAGCCGCCGAACAAACCTTTTTTGCGCTGCGAGAATTCCTTGGTTAGATTTTGCACGCTCAAGAGCGGGCGGTCATCGCCGGCCGGGCCGGGGGCATTTTCCTTGGCCGCCATCAAATGGCCGGTGGTCGGCTGGATTTCCCGGATCGGCTGCAAGCGCTCGCCCGGCTCCATATTGAAGTGGGGCACGGCACGCAAAAGCGACTTCAAGTATGGATGCGTTGGGTCGCGGAAGATATCGTCGATGGTCCCGGTTTCCATGACCTTGCCGTTATACATCACCACGACTTCCTCGGCGACGTTGGCAACCACGCCGAGATCGTGGGTAATAATGAGCATCGCCATTTGCAACTGGTCTTGCAAATCGGCGATCAGTTTCAGGATTTGTGCCTGGATAGTGACATCCAGCGCCGTTGTCGGCTCGTCGGCGATTAACAGGGCCGGGCGGCACACCAGCGCCATGGCGATCATGGCCCGCTGACGAAGGCCGCCGGAAAGCTCGAACGGATAGTTCTCGACGCCCTTTTTGGGATCGGGAAAACCCACGGTTTCGAGCATTTCCTCGACTGCTTCCATGGCCGTTTTTTTGGTAACGTCGGAATGCAGCAGCACGGCTTCGCTGATCTGATCGCCGATGGTATGGAGCGGCGATAAAGACGTCATCGGTTCCTGAAATATCATCGACATACGGCCGCCGCGGAGGCGCTGCATTTGCCATCCGTCGGATGGCAAGGACGCAATATCGACCACCGGATCCATCTGGCGCCTGGCGCTTGACGGCGCCCGGGGATTGGGGTCGGTGAACTTGATGGAGCCTCGGGTAATCTCCGCCACGTTCGGCAGAATCCCCATAATCGCCTGCGCAATCGTCGACTTACCGGACCCGGATTCGCCGACGATGGCCACCGTTGAAGCCGTTTTCACCCGGAACGAAACGCCTTCAACCGCAACGATTTTTCCGGCTTGAACGCGAAATTCAACGGCGAGATCTTCAACATTTAATAGATCAGTCATGAATGTTTTTGCTCGCTGGGATCGCCAAAGCCGAGAGCCGCTAGGTTCTGGATGGTAGCCTCGTCAAAGGCAAGACCATTTGTTGACACCGCGCCAACCGCCGCGCCCACGATCTCGTTGAATCCATCAAGCTTGGAGACGATGCGCATTGTTCTACCCGTGCCCCGCAATTTGAGCTGCATCCAACCTTGCCCGCCGCTGCGCCAGGTCGAAAAATAAGCCAGCGAAAATTCTTGGACGGCGTTCCAATCCATCCTCCGTTCAAACACCGTCACCAGGCTGATCCCGTCTCCATCGACAACGATCCTGGATATATGTCTGGCCACTGTTTGCAGCAGGAATAGCGCAAACGTCGCTCCGATCACAATAATGATGACGGCCACAAAGGTTACCGGCCGCACAAATACAAATGGGATGGCGGTGAGCAAAATACCGACGATCGAGCGGAAATAATCGCCGCGCAGATCGCCGAAACCATATCCATATTCCCTATTCATGGCGATGGTGGTGGTGCGCCTTATTTTAAGGCGTTCCTTTCAACGATATTTGCCGGCCGCCGCCGGACAACAAGTCTTTTATCTGCACATCGGGTTCCGTGCCGTCCAGGGGCTTGTAAGTAAATGCACAGGGCTCTTCGCATTGAACCTTGTGCTTGCCGATTTCAATGGGCGTCGATAGCGAATTAGTAATTCTTTGCGCCAGCAATACAGAAGTGTCGTTTGGCTCGATGGGCGTTACGATAATGGCAAAGTTATCCTCGTCGATGCGGCCCGTGCTATCGGTCTCGCGGGAACAGGCGACTAGCCGGTCGGCAACTGCGCGCAACAGATTGTCGTGTTCATCCGACGACAATTCGCCATTGAGATTGAAGTTCTCCTTGACATTGAACAGTAACAGCCCGGCGCTGATTTCAAACCGCTTATTGTGGGCAATGATAAAACGCATCCGGTCTGCGAAAAGACGCGGGTCGGGTAGATTTGTAATCACGTCGTGAACCGTCGTCGCCGCGCTGAGATCGCGCGTCGTGCGCTCCAACCGGTCGGCAACGGACCGGGTTAACTGGGCGCTCACATTCTGATCTTCGGAAATTAGTTTGAAAAATATGTCCTTGGCAATGCTCATGACCGAGAGTTCGGATGCGGCGCGCATGGTTGCCGTTCTCGGCGCGTCGCAAAGCAAGGCCAGCTCGCCAAACATATCGTTGCGCCCCATGGTTACCAGCGTCTTCGGGCCTTCCGGCGTTTCCAGCACCACTTCGACTGTGCCGTCGATAACGACGAAGGCTGCATCGCCGATATCGCCTTGGCGAAATACCTCGTCGCCGGTATCGAACGAGAAGCGTTCCGAGGCGAATGACAAAAGCTTCAAGCGCGAACGATCCAGGCTGGCGAACATGGGGATGCTGGCCAGGACATCAATTTCCTCGCCAAAACCGCCTTCCTGCTCGACCGCGTC
>JAYGEH010000340.1:0-13244 GCA_046582475.1 Rhodospirillales bacterium | reverse complement strand
GGTCCAGAGGGGCACCAATCACGCCTGGTCCAATCGAACCGATACATTGGCGGTCGTCGCGTTCGTGCTGATCGGCGCGGAAGCCCGCCAATAGGCGCAACCAAAAAAGGCGGCTGTCTTCTCAGGCCGCGGTTCGAACTTTCTCCTCATTCTCCAACTCGGCAAGGCGCTTGTGGACCGTAACCAGGAGCTTGTCGGCGGCCCCGGCGATATCTTCGGGATCGCCAAACCGTAGTTTGTTGCGCTGTTGTGCCTCGACGATAGGAATATCTTCCGCCTCTATCACCGTGCTCTGCTCGCGCCGCACATCTTCGTCGGTCGGGTAGCCGCTCCGCATCGAAAAATCGCGCCTCCAGACCAGGAAGTAATGGCGGGAAAACTCGGTCTCCGGTGTCATCAGGTGGTCATGATGAATGGTCACCTTGTTCTCGTCATTCTCCATAATCAATTCGATGTTGATGTTGTTGGGCGGTGTCTAGCGAAACCGGTGGGTGCGGGTGACAGGTTGATCGGTGTGAGCCCAGGCCGCCGCCATTGGCGACAGCACGACGTCGCTCAATGGTCGCAATCCGTAAACCGCGCCGTCCTCGGACCAGGCATCCAGCTCGGCCTTGACCTGATCGGTCTCGCCCTTCTGGCCGGCGCGCGAGCCGAACGAGGAGGCATGCAGGAAATCCGAATGCGAGACATCCAGCAGGTTGTCGGCCATAAGCTGGTAGCCGGCACCCACGTGGAAGCGGATGAAAACCGACGACTGATTTTCATCTTCGGTCCATTCCATGTCGGGGATCAGGGTCTCATCAACCTTGTCCGCATCGCCGATCCAGATCCAGATCAAGCCCCACTTTTCAACCGCCGGATAGGCCGCGATCCGCACCGAGCCCGCGACCCGGTCCTGATGCGGCACGTGGACGCAATGCCCCATCGCATTCATCACCCAACCGTGGTAGATGCACATGATCTCGTCGCCGATGACCTTGCCCATGGACAACGGCGCTTGGCGGTGCGGACAGCGGTTCTCCAAGGCGACCAATTTGTGCCGGATTTGGCGGTCCGGAATATCACCATCGGGCGGTCGCAAATGACTTGCTCGATGGGCTGCGTGGACACCTCCGTTGCGCGTGCCGAGCAGTACCACCTGTTTGGATAGTACATTGGTCCCTACCTCCAAGTTCAACGGCTGACGGGTTGCTATTCTATGAGTTGTCCCGCCGCTGCGCCAACCATTAACTTGTCAGGCTTTATTGCGCGCCGCCTCGATCAATTGCCATATCTTGGGCGGCGATAGGGGCAGATCAAACGGTTCGACGCCGAAATCGGCCAGCGCGTTGGCGACCGCATTGGCGATCACGCCGCCGATTGGAACGATCTCACCCTCGCCCGCGCCCTTGGCGCCGAGCGGAATGTGTGGCGCCGGTTTCAGCTCGATCACGGTGGCGCTTATATTCGGGAAATCGTCCGCCGTCGGCAGCATGTAGTCGGCCAGCGAACCGGTGAGCAGTTGACCGTTCCGGTCGTAGACAAGGTGCTCCAGCAAGGTGCCGCCGAGGCCCTGCACGATCGAGCCAATCGCCTGTCCGCGCAGGGTCGCGGGATTGATCATTCGGCCCACATCCTTGGTCGACGAAACCTGGATGACCTCCACCTGACCGGTCCCCGGGTCAACGGCGACATGGGCGGCGAGGCTGCCATTCGCGTAGGTGGACTTTTTGTTGAAAAACGTGGCCTCGGCTTCGATCGGCTCGCCTGAGAGCGCCGCATACATTTTGGATGTCCCGGAAGGCCCGCGCACGCATTCGGCATCGAGGGACACCTGGCTTGGTGTGCAACCCAGTTCCTTCGCGGCAAAGACACGGATTTTCTCCTTCAATGCCTCGGCGGCGAGCAGAATCGCCGAGCCGCCCATGGCGGTCGAGCGCGAATGGAATGAGCCGTAGCCCGTCGTCACATGGTCGGTCGAGCCGTGCAGAATGCGGATGCTGTCGAACGGCACCTCCAGCGCGTCGCCGGCAATCTGTGCCATAATGGTCTCGATTCCCTGGCCGACCGCCGCCGAGCCAAGATAAACGGAGAACGAGCCATCGGTCTCCAGTACGATACGCGCGTCTTCACTGGGCCCCGCGGCGCCGCCCTCGACATAACATCCGACGGCGATGCCATGGTAGCGTCCATCGATAAGTTTCCCTTGCAGCTCGGCCTTTTCGGCCCAGCCAAACTCCTCAAGGCAAAGATCGAGGAGGGCATGATAATCGCCGCTGTCGAGCTCGGAGGCGGTTTCATAGGGCGTGATAGTGGCCAGCGGATAGGGCATTTGCGCATCGGTAACGAGATTTTTTCGGCGAACCTCGACCGGGTCCAGCCCTAAGTCCTTGGCCATCAAATCGATGAGCCTTTCCCGCACATAGTCGCCTTCGAAGCGCCCGGGAGCGCGGTAGGTGCCGGTGGGCGTTTTGTTGGTTGTCAAACTCGACGTCATCAGATGGATGTTCTCGATGGCGTAGGGGCCGGACATATATTGGGCCGCATTGCGCGGCGCCACCGAGCCATTGGTCCGAATATAGGCGCCGTTGTCGGTCCAGGATTGGCCGCGCAAGCCGAGGATGCGCCCGTCGCTGGTCGCGGCGATTTCAATGTCGCATTCGATTTCGCGCGCATGATTTGCGGTCATTAGGTGTTCGCGCCGGTCCTCGATCCATTTTACCGGCTGGTCCAAAAAGCGCGCCGCGAAGGGAATGAGAAAGTCTTCGGGATAGAATTCGCCGCGGCTGCCGAAACCGCCGCCCACATCCACCTCGACCATATGGATCTGCTGCTCGGAGAGACCCATGGCGCCGGCCAGGATTTTGCGGTTGGCGAAGGCGACTTTTGCCGCGCCCCATAGGGTGAGATGCTGTTTGGCGTCATCCCATTTAGCGACGAAACCGCGCGGCTCCATGAACAAGGCCGCATGGCGCTGCACTCGGAAGGTTTCGCGGCGAACATAGTCTGCCTCTCCGAATGCCTTGTCGGCGTCACCGCGGACAGCGGTCCACTCGATGGCCACGTTGCTCTCGTGCGCCTCGAACAAAACAGCCTCCGCCGCCTCCGCCCCGGCCCGGTCGGCAATGACCGGCAACGGATCGATCTCGACGTCGATGTGATCGAGTGCATCTTCCGCCAGCGCCGCTGTCTCGGCGACCACAACGGCCATCGCCTCGCCGACGAAGCGCACTTTGCCATCGGCCAGAACCGGCTGGCAGAATGGCTCAAGCTCGGGAAGCGGCTGCAGCCGCAATGGGATAAGCGGTACTGGCGATCCGATATCGCTGGCCGTAATGACGGCCCGCACGCCGGGAATTTTCAACGCGGCTGAGCCGTCGATCTTTTTAATCAGGCCGTGTGCAATCACACTGCGCAGTATTACGGCAAAAAGCTGGCCCTCTTCGTTGACGTCGGCGACAAACTGTCCGCGGCCGCGCAGAAACCGGAAATCCTCGACACGCTCCATGGACCGGCCGATGAGGACGTTGGGCGACGCCTCGCCGTTCATTGGCTGTCTCCATAGGCGGCGCGGGCCGCCAGCACGGCCTCGACGATCGGAATATACCCGGTGCAGCGGCAAAGATTGCCCGACAACACTTCGCGCACCCGCCCGGCGTCCGCGTTCGGTTCTTCACTGAGCAGCGCATGCGCGGTTGTGATGATGCCTGGCGTGCAGAAACCGCACTGCAGCGCATGATGTTTGCGGAACGCCGTCTGCAATGGGGTGAGCGCCGCATCGTCGCTGAGCCCTTCCACGGTGACCACATTTTCGCCGTCGGCCTGCACCGCCAGCATCAGGCAGGAGCGGACCGCCTCGCCATTGACGATCACCGTGCAGGCGCCGCAAACCCCGTGTTCGCAACCAAGGTGGGTCCCGGTCAAATGCAAATTGTCGCGGAGGCAATCGGCGAGCGACAGGCGCGGCTCGACCTCAAGTTCCACCGCCTCCCCATTGACTTCGAAATTGATCAGCATCGGCTTCCCCGAAATAATTGATTGCCCATCATGACGCGGCCTGTTGCAAGGCCCGTTCGACCAGGGTTTTGACCAGGCCCCGGCGATATTCCCCCGGCGCATGAAAATCTTCGATCGGATCGACGGCCTCGGCGGCGGCGGCGGCGGCGGCCTCAATCGCCGCGTCGTCGACACTGCTGCCATCAATCACCTGCTCCGCCGCGCCCAACCGGTGCGGCCGGTCAGAGGCGCCAATGACGCCGATATGGGTGCCGGCAGCCTGACCCGCCGCGTCGAGATCGTAAAATACCGCGATGCCGGCCATGGCAAAATCGCCGCGGCGGCGGGCAAATTCCAGGAACGCCCAACGCCGCCCCTGCGGCCAGGCCGGCAGGCTGAGCCCGGTGATGATCTCGCCTGCCGCAAGGGAAGTGGTCATGGGCCCGAGAAAAAAGTCGCCGGCTTTGACAAGGCGCTCGCCGGCGCTTCCGGTGATCGCGATTTCCGCATTGCAGGTCACCGCAATGCCCGGCAGCTCGGCGGCGGGATCGGCAAGGGCAAGGCTGCCGCCGACCGTACCCCGGTTGCGCACTTGGTAATGGGCAATGTGGTGGGTTGCTTCGACCAATAGGGGGTGCTTCGTGGCCAGCGCGGCGTTACGCTCTATGTCGCGCCAGCGGACCCGCGCGCCGAGCCGCACGCCGTCGCCGCCGGCATCGATTACGTCGAGCCCCGGCACGTTTTTAAGATCGACGATAATGTCCGGCGCGGCCAGCCGGAAGGCGAGAATAGGCATCAGACTTTGGCCGCCCGCCAGCAGCACGGCCGCGTCTCCCCGTTCACCCAGGATCGCCACAACCTCGTCGAGGCTGGCCGGAGAAACATAGTCAAATGCGGGAAATTTCATTACGTTACCCCGGGTCCGAGATCATTGCCTCCGTAACGAAGCTACCATTGCCCCGATACGGTGACAAACAGAGGAGTGCTCCATGGCGCGTTTGAATCTTTCGCTGGCTTGCGGACCTTATGACCGGACCCAGGCGCTGATCGACGGAACCATTTGTCCGGAGGGCATCGAGCTCAATTATATCCAATTGCAGCCGGCGGAAATATTCTGGCGGCAGCTCCAGTTCAGCGAGTTTGATGTCTGCGAGATGTCGTTGTCGAACTACACGATGCTGGCCAGCAAATCGGATTCCCCCTACATCGCTATTCCGGTCTTCCCGTCGCGCGTCTTTCGGCACGGATATTTCTTCATTAATACCGACAAGGGCATCGAGAGCCCCCAGGACCTGGCCGGCAAGCGGGGCGGCGTGCCCGAATACTCGATGACCGCGGCGGTCTACATGCGCGGCCTTCTGCAGCACGAATACGGGGTGAAGCCGGAACAGATCGAATGGGTGCAGGGCCGCGCCGATCGTCTCGAATTGTCGCTCCCGGGCAATCTCAGCCTAACCGCGGCGCCCGCCGGCGTGGAGCTTGGCGACATGCTGGAGCGGGGCGAAATCGATTTCCTGATGACCGCCAACAATCCGCTGTCGTTCCGCCGCGGCGCGGCCAATGTCAGGCGGCTCTTCCCCAACTATGGTGAAGTCGAGAAAGACTATTATAAGCGCACAAAAATATATCCGATCATGCACACGGTAGTGATCAAGCGCAACGTATACGAGCGCGACCCCTGGGCGGCTTTGTCCCTCTACAAGGCATTCTCGGCCGCCAAGGACC
This sequence comes from Rhodospirillales bacterium, assembly GCA_046582475.1. Classification (GTDB taxonomy): domain Bacteria; phylum Pseudomonadota; class Alphaproteobacteria; order Rhodospirillales; family UBA2165. Next base: position 7,544 of record JAYGEH010000340.1, on the reverse strand, counting down.
GTTGTTACCGGCTGCTCCGCGAAACCGGCTCGCCGAAGGCGTCCTTTGCCTGGCTGCAGCCGATGATCGAGGAAGAGCAGGCTATCATCGGCGAGGACTGGTACCCCTATGGCATCGAGGTCAACCGGCCGTCGATCGGAGCGCTTTTGCAATACGCATACGAACATGGTCTTACCGAGCGTCAACTGGGCATCGAAGAGCTGTTCGCGCCGAGCACGCTGCGCGATATACCGTTGTCCGAAGGCCAGCATGTTTGAGGCAAATGCCCTCTGATTCACAATGATAATCCCTTGCATTAAAAATCGTAATCGCCCATGCTTTGGCGTCAAAAAAAATCAGAAAATGTGAAAGGGAGCGTTATCAAAACGACAAGCACAATTTCCTTTGCGGTCTTGGCCCTTTTGATGGCTGGTACCGCCGCGAGCGCGGAATCCGTTGTCCGGATGGTTTCGGGCCCCTCCGGCGGCAGTTGGTATCCGTACAGCGCCAAGATGACTCAGATGTTCGACAAACAAATCTCCGGCATCAATTCGGCGACCGGTCCCGGCGGCGGCGTCGGGAATGTGCGCGACGTTAATAAGAATAATGCGGAGTTGGGCTGGACGTTCGGCAATACAGCCTATGACGGCTACAACGCCCGCGGCAAATTCAAATAGGCCAACACCAACATTCGGTTCTTCGCCAATCTTTATCCGGGCATTTTGCAGACCGCGGTGCCGGCGAAATCGAAAATCATGTCCTATGCCGATTTAGGCGCGAAACGGCTGAGCCCCGGCAAGCTGACATTTTCCGGCAATATCGCCTTCGAAAAGCTGCTGGCATTTTACAAGATCAGCTACGCCGGGGTTAAAAAATCCGGCGGCGTCATTCGCCGGGTCGGATACAAGGACTCGGTGGCGTTGATGAAGGACAGGCACATCGACGCCTTTGTCGGCCTAACGACGGCGCCGAATTCGTCTTTCATTGCCCTCGATTTGAGTCCCGGCATCCGGTTCTTGTCGGTCTCCGATCAGATCGCCAGTGCCTACATCAAACAAAATCCGGGGTTCATCAAAGCGACCATAAAAAAGGGAACCTATAAGGGGCTTATGAAAGATGTTCCGACCATCGCGGCGCCGACGGTCTTGATCATTAACAAAGACGTACCCGACGACCTCGCCTACAAATTGGCCAAAGTCTTGTGGCAGAATCACGGCGAGTTGGTGAAGGTCAACAAGTTCTGGAATAATACCTCGCTGGCGGCCGCGACCCAAGGTGCCGCCATTCCGATCCATCCCGGCGCGCTCCGCTACTACATAGAAAAGGGCGTGGCGAATTAGTCCGCTTTCGATCCGGGGAGCGCCCTCCATGAGTGCTTCCCGGGTCACCTAAATTATTCAAATTTGGTCCCGGCACGTGTCTGAAACCGCTTCACCCCGGCCGCCGGTCCATATGGACTACCAGGAAGCCCGCACCTATGTGCTGCTCGAGGAGCTGTTGCGTAGCCGCGGCTGGAGCCTGAATTCCTTCGTCCTGCTGCTGGTCTCGTCGCTGAGCATCGCGCTGGCCTTGTTTCACATCTTCACCGCCGGTTTCGGAACACCCGAGTCGCATTCGTTCCGCTCCATCCATCTGGTGGTGATGATGGTGCTGGCGATCCTCCACTACCCGTTATTCCGCGGCTCGATCCGTGATCCGCTGGTGGGCGCCACGGCGGGCGAAACCCGGCGCCGCCAAATCGGCTTTAGCATCGATCTTGCCCTGGTGGCGGTGGTGATCCTCATCCAATCCTACATCCTGTTCGACGTCGAGGAGCTGCAGGCGCGCGAGGGCGATCCGTCCCAATTCGACATCGTGATCGGCAGCCTGTTAATCCTGATGTTGCTCGAGACCACCCGCCGCGCGGTCGGCTGGACAATGGTGTTCATCACCGTATTTTTCATCGCCCAGACTCTCTACGCCCCGTATTTTCCGGGCATCTTCCACGCGCCGCCGGTCAGCTTTGAGCGCTTTGTCGACATCCAGTTCATCCGCACCGATGGCATCTTCGGCATTCCGATATTCGTGGTGTCGACATATATTTTGTTGTTTATTCTGTTTGGCTCGATCCTGATCCGGTCGGGCGCCGGCGCCTTCTTCGTGGATTTCGCGGTGTCGCTGACCGGTCACCGCACCGGCGGGCCGGCGAAGGCCGCGGTTCTCGCCAGCGCCTTCCTGGGCATGGTCTCGGGATCGGCAACCGCCAACGTGGTTACCACCGGATCCTTCACCATTCCGATGATGAAACGCCTGGGCTACCGGGCCCGGTTCGCCGGCGCTGTCGAAGCCTGCGCCTCGTCCGGCGGCCAGATCACGCCGCCGATCATGGGCGCGGCGGCCTTCATCATCGCCGAGTTTATGAATGTCAGCTATTTGGTGGTGATCACCGCGGCGGTGATCCCGGCGTTGCTCTACTTCGCGACGGTGTATTTCATGGTGCATCTGGAAGCCGAGAAGAACGGTATTCCGCGTATTCCCAAGGAAGACCTGCCGCGCCTTGGCGATGTCTTGCGGCGCGGATGGCATCTGCTGCTCTCGCTGGTCGTGCTGATTGGATTCCTGGTCGCCGGTTTTACCGCCACCATGGCGGAATTTTGGACAATCGGCACCCTGATCGTCCTCAGTTTCATCAATGCCGGCACGCGCATGAGCGCGGTGGATATATTCGCCGCGCTGGAAGTGGGCGTCCGCAGCACCATCCCGGTGACCATTGCCTGCGCCTGCGCGGGCATCATCATCGGCTCGACATTCGTCTCCGGATTCAGCCTGAAATTTACCGGCGGCGTCATCGATCTCGCCGGCGGAAGCCTGATCGTGCTGTTGGTGCTGACCGGCATCTCGGCCATCATCCTCGGCATGGGGATCACCACCACGGCGGTCTATATCACCGTCGCGACCCTGATCGTGCCGTCGCTGATCGAAATCGGCGTCAAGCCGATGGCGGCCCATATGTTCGCCTTTTATTATGGCGTGGTATCGAGCATCACGCCGCCGGTCGCCCTCGCCTCGTTCGCGGCGGCGGCCATCGCCGGCAGCGAGCCGATGGCGACGGCGGTGGAATCGGCGCGCATCGGGGTGGGCAAATACCTGGTTCCCTTCGTCTTCGTCTATAACCCGAGCCTGGTGTTCGAAGGGCCCTTGTGGCTGAGCGGCTATTCGGCCTTGGCCGCCTTGTTCGGCGTGTGGGCGATGTCGGTGGCGTTGGAAGGCTGGTGCATGGGTCGATTGAACGGCGCCTACCGGATCGCCGCGGCTATCGGATCGCTGGGCTTGCTTTATCCGCCGCTGCTGACGTTGATCATTTTGCCGGGCTATGTTTTGAACGGTCTGGCCGGGGTTGGACTGATCGTCTTCTATCTCGCCCGGGCGCGGGCCGGGCGCGATCGTGCCCTCGGCGCGGAAAGGGCTGGATGATGCGCCAGATATTTCTCGGCCCGCTTCGTCACTGGCTGCTTTGGGTTGGCATCCTCGGCGTACTTTATATCGCCGGCAAGATGCAGTTGCACACCATCAACTTCAGGGTCTTTTTGCTGATTCTCATTGCGCTCAGCCTCGGCTGCGTCCTCGCAATTGTCCTGACCCGCAGAAAGGGCGAAAGGGTCACCCGCGCGCCCCTGGAGGAAGACGGCGATGTATAGTATGATCCGGTTGCCGCTTAAGGGAGATTGCAATGGATAGCATGGACCTGAAACCTGAAGACATGGCCAAGCGTATTGCCCGCTTCCAGGACTTGAAGCCATACAAACAGTCGATAATGGAAAACACGGGAATTCCCGCCGAAGCGGTCGAAATTGTCTCCGCGAAGTCGGTCTATCCGGTCATGTCGCCGGAGGGCTGGAAAGGCCGGGCCGCCGTCGCGCCGGTCAAGGGCAAGGAAGGACTGACGGTGGCCATCGCTGAATGCCCGCCCGGCGACCATCCTGGTCTGCATAGTCATTCCCATACGGTCGAGAATTTCTTTTGCCTGAACGGCCGTTTCCGGATCTCCTGGGGTGAAAACGGCGAGAACTCCGTGGAACTGGGGCCGCTCGACTTCATTTCCATTCCGGCCGGCGTTTACCGGGATTTTAACAACATTTCCGACGAGACGGCACGGCTTCTGACGATCATACAAACACCCGAAGGGGACGTAACCGACGAGGTCGTATTCCATCCTCAAGTTGGTAAGGAAATCGCCGAAAAGTTTGGTGAAAAAACCGTCGAAGCCTTGGACAAAGTCGGCTTCCGTTTTGCCGATCGCATGGCTGCGGAGTGATAATTGCCGGCGCGATTGGAGCTTGGTAATCGGTTGGTTAATTTGCACGGCTTATGACATACGCAACATCAATTTCCTTCGATAACAGCTATGCACGGCTTCCGGACCGGTTCTTCGTACGGATGCCGCCGACCCCTGTTACGGCGCCGAAACTGGTCCGGCTGAACACCGGATTGGCCGAGCAGCTTGGGCTCGATCCCGAGGCATTAGGTTCCGCGGAGGGTTTGCAGGTTCTATCGGGAAACCAGGTTCCCGAGGGTGCCCACCCCCTGGCCATGGCTTATGCCGGGCACCAGTTTGGCGGCTGGGTTCCGCAATTGGGCGACGGGCGGGCGATCCTGCTTGGTGAAGTGATCGATCGGGACGGTGTGCGCCGCGACATTTCGCTCAAGGGCTCTGGCCGGACACCGTTTTCGCGCGGCGGCGACGGCCGCGCCGTTCTCGGCCCGGTGCTCAGGGAGTACGTTGTCTCGGAAGCCATGGCGGCGCTCGGCGTGCCGACCACCCGGGCGCTGGCCGCCGTGACCACCGGCGAAATGGTTATGCGCGAAGCGCCGTCGCCAGGCGCGATCCTGACCAGGATTGCGACAAGTCACGTGCGCGTCGGAACATTCGAGTTCTTTGCCGCGCGCCGCGACGAGGAGGCGCTACGTCTGCTCGCCGACTATGTGATCGGGCGGCACTATCCGGAGGCGAGTGACGCCGAAAATCCATATCTTGTGCTGCTTGGCTGTGTCGCCGCGCGCCAGGCGGAACTCCTCGCCCGCTGGCAACTGATCGGCTTCATTCACGGCGTGATGAATACCGACAACATGTCGATCGCCGGCGAAACCATTGATTACGGACCGTGCGCCTTCATGGATAGCTATCAGGCGGAGACCGTCTACAGTTCCATCGACCACGCCGGCCGTTACGCCTATTGCAATCAACCCCAGATCGCCCATTGGAACCTTTCGTGCCTGGCGCAGGCTCTGCTTCCGCTGCTCGGTGAGGACGAGGGCGCCGCAATCGATGCGGCCAAGCAAGCAATCGGCAGCTTTTCCGAACAGTTCGATGCGGCCTATCTGGCGGGCATGCGGAGCAAGCTCGGCCTAACGGAAAAACGGGATGGCGATTTGGCGCTGGCGCAGGATCTCTTGCGCCGGATGGAAGAACACAAGGCCGATTTCACGCTGACTTTCCGGGGCCTTTGTGGTTTGCGAGCGGTGGGCCCGGATGCAGACGGACCGGTTAAACGTCTCTTCGAAAATCCGGCCGCGTTCGAAGATTGGGCCATCCAATGGCGGCGGCGGCTGGCCGATGAGCACCAAACCGATGCCGAACGGCAAGCAGCCATGGGTACCGTCAATCCCGCCGTCATACCCCGCAATCACCTGGTCGAGGAGGCGATCGACGTGGCCGCCGAAACCGGCGATTTTTCGGAATTCGAGGCGCTTCTATCGGTTCTCGCATCGCCTTATGAGGATCAACCCAAATATTCGACCTATACGCAGCCGCCCAGAAATGACCAAATCGTACGGCAGACTTTCTGCGGCACTTGAAGACCGGTTGACGGGCCGAAAATCCGTCCTCGTCGTCTAGCAACCTGGAGGATCGATCTGCAATGAGCAAGAAATCCGACCAGCGGCCACCGGTCGCCATCGGCCATGTACGGATTCGGGTCAATGATGTGCAAGTGGCCAACGCCTATTTCGAACAATTGGGTCTCAGGCCAATTGCCCTTGGCGACAATTTCTCGGTCATGAAACTTCGCGGCGGCACCCATCTTATATTGAGCCGCGCCGAGCAGCCGGTCCAGCCTGGCACCGGCGCGCCGATCGACTTGATGGTTGATGACCTGGACGCGGCGCAGCGCGATTATGGCGATATGGGGTTTAAAACGTCGGAAATTTCGCGCGGCTCGATCCACGACACCTTCATCCTATCGGCCCCCGACGGCTACGAAATCAAGATATTTTCGTCCCACGCCGGCAACCGCCCGGTGTGAGGCTTCGGCCGGGATCAAGATACTCATAGTTCCGATTAAACGGTGAATAGCGGCATCGGGCCTAGTGGCCTGTGTCATCTAATTTGTACCCCTCGGGCGGCGTTGCAAGGTTTCCGGCGAGGCGCGCGCCCAGCCGCGAGACTGCGGCAATCAACCGTCCATTACTGACCGATATCGACCTCGGTACGGAATTTCGATAACATCCACGCATTGATATGCAGAATTTATTTGACGTTCAGAAACTTGAACACTATCTGGCCGAGGGATCGCAGCATGTCGATGGCTACCTTCAATCTGGCTCGGCATCGATTATATGGTCCATATTCGATATTCAGGACGAATTGGAAATCGCCGGCAACCTAGCCGAGATCGGTGTCTACCACGGTAAATTGTTTATATTGCTTTGCCATTGCTTGCGTAAGGGCGAACGCGCCTTTGCGGTAGACCCATTTGACACCCAACCAGAAATCCAAGGGATTAAAACCAAAAAGGACCGGCAAAAATTTAGTTCCGACAATCTCAAATTCAACCTCGCTAGCAACGGAATTGGTTCCGATTTGGTCAAACTCATTGTCGCCGATAGTCAGGCATTGACAGGCGCCGAACTGCTTAATGAATTCGGCTCCGCAAACATTCGAATATTCAGTATTGACGGCGATCATTCTCGTGACGGTGTTCGTCACGATTTGAATTTGGCGGCGGCCACACTTTCAGAAGGAGGTATCGTTCTTGCCGATGATTTGTTTAATCCCATATGCCCCTCACTGACCGAAGGCATTATCGATTTTTTTCGCGAAGATAATCAGGGCAGCATGGAGCCGGTTGCAATTGTTTCTGCAAATGGGCCAAAGCAGACAGGCGCAGCAAAACTCATTATTTCCGATGCCAGCTACGCTTCCCGATATAAAGCGTATCTCCAATTGTTGAACCGCACGAATTATTTCCACGTCGACCAATTTCTCGGGTTCGAACATGTTTTGATATTCGATTTTCAGGAAGAGCCAACCAAACATCCGTTGGACGACCAGGTCCGCCAAGCTGTTGCTGAGTTTCTTACCTAACCTTCGACCACAGACGCTGTGCCCCCGCGAAATGACGCTCTGGTTCAAATTGCCGGGCTTAGCCAACGGCCCGACATTATTTCTGTTTACCCGACAGCCAACTTGGGTCTTCCGGTTGGGTCTCGAAAATTACTGCATTTTGCGGTATCTGCACCCAGGGTTGCCGGCTACGCACCCAAACATGGTGCGATGGAACCAGCGAACCGGTGTCGTCCAATGTGCC
>JAYGEH010000161.1:0-18785 GCA_046582475.1 Rhodospirillales bacterium | reverse complement strand
CCCATATGGGCGACGCAAAGGCCGCCCGACTGGATGATGAAAATGGAAGAGAAATTGGTGAAGCCGCCACCGAAATTCTCAAGGTTGGGGGGCAGATTGTAGACGCGCACATCGCGCAAAGTCACGTCATGGCGCTGCACGCCGCCATCGGTGGACCAGCCACGCAGCACATGGGTGATGCTGGCCTTGATATTATAGGTGGCGTGGTTGCCGCGCGCGATGTTCATGGTGACGATATCGGGCAGAACATCGGCGCGGTAATTGTCGTTGTAATCGGTGACCACCTTGACGCCGCCCGGCGAGCGCACCAGGAACAAGGCGTGGCCGATGAATTGGATGCGCAAATGACCGGCCGGCACGTCGGCCGGCTGGAAGGCGGCCTTTTGAAATCCGCTGCCCATATTGTGGGCGATGTCGGCGCCGCAGGGAAAGCGCGCCTGTTTAAAGGGTTTGGCTTCAGCCGCCGCGCCGCCGCTGATCAGGGAAAGCCCAAGCAGTGCCAGCCCCGGCGCCGCAAATCGTGCCATGCCCATGTTCGGTCTCCCCCGTGTTGTCTACGCCAAAAGCATCGGTCAAATGGCGAAATACGTCAACTGCGAGGGCTGCACGAAGCCGTGAATAATGCTCTAGGCGGTGCTGACGGCGCCGTTTTCGCTTTCCTGATCGGGGCGCCCGACCAGCGCTTCGTAATCGGCGCGCAAGATCTTGGTGATCGGTCCGACGCTGAAATGCATGCCATCGATGCGGCCCACCGGCGTCACCTCGGCGGCGGTTCCGGTGACGAAGATTTCTTCCGCTTGCGATAGCTCTTCGGGCTCTATATGGCGCTCGATCACCTCATAACCCCGATTTTGGGCCAGTTCCATCACGGTCTGGCGGGTGATGCCGTTCAAGAAGCATTCGGGCGGCGGCGTGACGATTTTGCCGTCGCCGAACATGACAAAGATGTTGGCGCCGGTGCCCTCGGCGACGCGGCCTTTCCAATCCAGCATCAGCGCGTCATCGCAGCCGGCGGCTTCGGCTTCGTGCTTGGACATGGTGCAGATCATGTACAGCCCGGCGGCCTTGGCCTGCACCGGCGCAGTGTCCGGGGGCGGCCGCCGCCAGACCGAGGTCTTCAGGCTGATGCCCTTGTCGCGGGATTCCGGCGAGAAATAGGACGGCCACGGCCACACCGCGATGGCCACATGGATGAACGCGTTCTGGGCGGAAACTCCCATTTTCTCTGAGCCGCGCCAGGCCACCGGGCGCACATAGCCATCGACAATGCCGTTGGCTTCGCAAGCCTCGATACAGGCGGCGTCGATGTCTTCGACGCTGTAGGGAATTTCGAAACCGAGTATGCCGGCGGAATTGAACAGCCGTTCGGTATGCTCGCGCAGCTTGAAGATGGTGCCGCCATAGACCCGCTCGCCCTCGAACACCGAAGACGCGTAATGCAAGGCGTGGGTTAAAACATGCAGCTTTGCGGCGCGCCAATCGACCAGCGCGCCATCATACCAGATAAGGCCATCCATATCGTGAAATGCCGGCGCATCCATAATTTTGTTTCCGTAATCCCTGATTAAACGAAATGTTGTTGCTTCGGGTACCATCATCTGTCATATATGTCAACATCACTGACATAAATCGAGCGTGCTCCATGGATGCCGTGAAAGAGGATGTAATCGCCAACGGGGATGCCGATGCCAAATCCCCTGGCGCCGCCGCGGCCAACACCGCCGGCGCACCGGACGGCTATTCCGATGGCGCGCTTCGCGATGCCATGGAGCTTTTGTTTTTTGCCTACCGGGATTTCACCGCCGAGCCGGACAATATCCTGAAAAATTATAATTTCGGCCGCGCCCATCACCGGGTCATCCATTTCGTCGGCCGCAACCCGGGCATGACCGTCAGCCAGCTTCTCAATATCCTGCGCATCACCAAGCAAAGCCTGTCGCGGGTCTTGCGCCAATTAATCAGCGACGGCTTTGTCGCCCAGGACGCCGGACCCAAGGACCGCCGCCAGCGCCTGTTGCGCCTGACCGATCGGGGCCACGCCCTCGAATACCGGGTCTCCGAAGACCAGCGCCAGCGCATCCAGCGCGCCTTTGCCGCCGCCGGCCCGGCTGGCGTCGATGGCTTCCGCCAGGTTCTGAATGCGATGATCATCGATGCCGAAAACCAGGTCTGATGGACGGCGAACAACATATTCTGGTGGTGGACGATGATGACCGGCTGCGCCGGCTGTTGCATCGGTATCTGACCGAGAACGGTTTTCGCGTCACCGCCGCCGCCGATGCCGCCGATGCGCGCGCCAAGATGAACAGCATCGCCTTTGATCTGGTGGTCCTCGATCGGATGATGCCGGGCGAAAACGGCATCGATTTTGCCCAGTCGCTGCGCGTTACCAGTTCGATTCCGATCCTGATGCTGACCGCCATGGCGGAAAGCGGCGACCGCATCGGCGGGCTGGAGGCCGGCGCCGACGACTATCTGACCAAGCCGTACGAGCCCAGGGAATTGTTGTTGCGCATCAATAATATCCTGAGGCGCCTGCCCGCCGAGCCCGATGAGACGCCCACCGAAGCCCGCCTCGGCGATGTGGTTTTCGATATCGCCCGGGAGCAGCTGCACCGGGGAGCCGAGCATATCCCCCTCACTTCGACCGAGTGCCGATTGCTCAAACTGCTGGCGGAGCGGCCGGGCGCGGTATTTGCACGCGAAGCGTTGCTGCGTATTGTGGCCCCCGGCGGCGGCACCCGCACGGTGGATGTCCAGGTCAACCGCCTGCGCCAGAAAATAGAGCCGGACCCGAAAATACCAAGATACCTTCAAACCGTGCGTGGACAGGGGTATATTCTAAGGACGGATTGAGAACCGGCTGAGACCAGGTCCCGCCAGCGGGCCGCAATTACGAAAGGCGTAACGTGCCCAAGATCAAGGATTTTCTGCCGCGCAGTCTGCTCGGCCGGTCGTTGCTGATCATCGTGATTCCGCTGATCCTTTTGCAACTGGTATCGGCGCTGGTGTTTTACGAGAACCATTGGAACAAGGTCTCGCAGCGCCTGGCGCGCAACCTGGCCGGCGATATCGCCGCCGTCATCGAGCTGATCGGCCGCGAATCGTCGGCGCTTTCGCGGGGCCCGGTATTCGATCTGGCCGCAAATACCATGGCCCTGCGCGTCCGTTTCGATGAAGGCAGGATCTTAAAGAATGCGCCCGAGCCGCAAATCGGCGGCATCGTCGACAAGATGCTGATCCGGTCCATGGGCGAAGCCGTCAAGAAGCCATTCAAGGTGGATTCGGACAGCATTAAGAAGCATGTGCTCATATCGGTGCAGCTTTCGGGCGGCGTCCTTATGATCGTTACCAGCCGCAAGCGCCTGTTCTCGTCGACCACCTATATCTTCGTTCTCTGGATGGTCGGCACGGCGTTGGTCCTGTTCGGCGTCGCCACCATATTCATGCGCAACCAGGTGCGCCCCATCCGCCGCCTGGCCGCCGCCGCCGACAATTTCGGCAAGGGCCGCGACGCCCCCCGTTTCAAGCCCGAAGGCGCCACCGAGGTGCGCCTTGCCGCCGCCGCGTTTATCGCCATGCGCGACCGGATCCAGGCGCAGATCGGCCAGCGCACCGATATGCTGGCCGGCGTGTCGCACGACCTGCGTACGCCGCTGACGCGCATGAAGCTGCAACTGGAAATGCTCGACGACTCCGGCGCGGTGTCCGATTTGAAGGGCGATATATTGGAAATGGAGCATATGCTGGAGGCCTATCTCGCCTTTGCCCGGGGCGAGGGCGACGAGACGCCGCGGCCGACCAATTTGACCGACATGCTGGAAGAGATCGCCAGCCAGGCGCGGCGCAAGGGCGCCTTGATCGATCTGCATACGGAGGGCGAGATCGTGGTGCCGGTGCGGCCCAACGCCTTTCGGCGCTGCGTCACCAATATTGTCGAAAACGCCAACCGCTATGGCGAGCATGTTTCGATCCGCGCCGGCCGGCGGGACGATGCGGTAGAGATCACGGTGGATGACGATGGCCCCGGCATTTCCGATGACGCCCGCGAAGATGCCTTCAAGCCGTTCTTCCGCATCGATACATCGCGCAATCTTGAAACCGGCGGCGTCGGCCTCGGCCTGACCATCGCCCGCGACGTGATGCGCGGCCATGGCGGCGACATCGAACTGGATGGCTCGCCCGCGGGCGGGCTAAGGGCGCGCCTGACGCTACCATTATAATTTGCTTGGCCTCGATCAGTCCGCTGGTTGCGCTTCGCCGTCGCCGGGGCGGCGGGCGAGGAAGCTGCCGGCCAGGCTTTCCAGCCGGGCCAGGGATTTGTCGAGCTGGGCCATCACCTTGTCCATGGTTCCCGTTTCGTCGCCGAGCCAGATGCGAAGGGCGTTCAAATAGACCAGCATCAGCGCCTTGATTTTGACAGCGCCGAACAATCCCGCCGTCGAAACCCCGGCGGTCTCCAAGGTCAATTTCATGGCGCGCTGGGCGGCGCAGAGACCATAAATCGCAAGCGCGGGATCGGCCTTGGTCAATCCGCCGGCGGCGCACGCATGGGAATTCGGCAGCATCGCCCGCAACGGCTCCTTGTGCGCCTCGAGCGCATCGAAGCGGCACATGATCAGATCGAACAGGCGGTCGCGGACGGTTTTGCCGTCATCGGGCGCCGCATCCAGGACCTGTTGGTTGATGCGCGCCGCGAACCCGTCCAGGATGGCGCGCTTGTCCGGAAAGCGGGCGCTGAGTTTGTCGAGCGGGATTTTTGCCGCCTTGGCGATGCCGGCCAATGTGACCCGCCGCCAGCCCTCCTCGGCGCCAAGTTTCAGGGCCGCCGTGATGATACGCCAATCGGTGTCCGGTCTTTTCGCCATGACCCAACCTCCCTGGGCTGCCGCTGCTCGCCGCGCTGCTTGCGGGCGGTATCCGGCCTATCATAGCCGGGTTTGCCTTTGACCGGAAGTGGCGCCGCCGCGGCCCCTGCACCCGGGTATTTTTTTGTGGGTTTTTTGGCGGTTTTCTCTATTATCCGTTTGGTGCGCAATCCGAGTACCGCAACCGCGATAGGGGTGTTGCCGCTTGATCAAAGGCTTTCGCAATCTGGCTCATAAGGCGCCGTTTCTAGGGCCCGAGGAAGAGCGGGATCTGGCGCGCCGCGCCGGCGCCGGCGATTCCGACGCCACCCGGCGTCTGGTGGTCAGCCATATCCGCTTTGTCCTCAAGATCGCCGGCGGCTACCGGCGCTCCGGCGTGCCCATGGCGGACTTGGTGCAGGAAGGCATGCTCGGCCTGGTGCAAGCCATCAAACGGTTCAATCCCGAGCGGGATGCGCGCCTCTCCACCTATGCCAGTTTCTCGATCCGGGCCGCCATCCAGGACCATGTGGTCCGCTCCTGGTCGCTGGTCCGGCTCTCCACATCTTCGGCGCAACGCTCCATGTTCCTGCATTTGCGCCGCCGCACATCCGAATTTCTGGAAGGCGCCGACGCCCTTGGCGAAGATCTTGCGGCGCGCATCGCCGAGCGATTCGAAACCACCGCCGCTGATGTCAAAGCCCTGGCGCGGCGCATCGCCAGCCGCGATCAATCCCTGGACGCGAGCCCCGGCGGGACCAGTGGCGGGGTCGGCGGCGGCATCAATTCCTGGCTGGAACGGCTGAGCGCAAATACGCCCAACGCCGAAGACCAGTTACTGGCCGCCGGCGAACGTAATGCCCTCGGCGAGCTGGTGGCCAAGGCGCTGGCCAAGCTTCCGGTGCGGGAGCAATTTATCATCCGCAACCGGTATTTCACGGAAGCCAGGCGTACCTTCGCCGCCATCGGCGTCGATTTGAATTTGTCCAAGGATCGGGTACGCCAATTGGAGGCGGCGGCCCTCGCCAAGCTGAAGAGTTTTCTCGAACCCCGCCTGGGCGGCAGCCCGGCCCTGCTGGAATAATCCGTGGCTTCCCTCCTTCTGGGCGGGCCTCCGGCCCTCCTCGGGATCCGGTCATGATATCTATCGGAGCTTAAGCCCTGGTGCCGAGGAGCGAGCAACGCGCGTGTCTCGAAGTAATACCAAGGATCAGTGATCCTTGGTATAAGGGGACGGCGATTTAACCCGCCAGCTCGCGGGAGCGCATGGTGGCGGCCTGGATGGCTTCGGTCATCAGTTTTTCCATGGCATCGCCGCCCATCAAAACATTCAGCGCCGCCTCGGTGGTGCCGCCGGGGCTGGTGACATTGCGGCGCAGGGTTGCCGCCGTCTCGCCGCTTTGGCGCATCAATTCGCCAGCCCCGGCGACCGTGGCCCGGGCCAGGGCGGCGGCCAAATCTTCCGAAAGGCCGGCGGCGATGCCGGCCTTGGTCATGCATTCGGTCAGGTGGAAGACATAGGCGGGCCCGCTCCCCGACAGGGCGGTGACCGCGTCCATCAGGCGCTCATCATCGATCCAGGCAACCGCGCCGACGGCGCTTAACAGCTCGCCCGCTTGGCGGCGTGCAGCCTCGGTGACGGCTGCATTGGCGACGGCCACCGATATGCCCCGGCGAACGGCGGCGGGGGTGTTGGGCATGACCCGGATGATGGCGGCGCCGGCGCCAAGGAAATTTTCGAAATCGCGGATGGTTCTGCCCGCCGCGATGGAGAGATAGGTGGCGTGTCCGGCAAACCGGGCATAGGGCGGCGCGACCTCATCCATCACCTGCGGCTTGACCGCAAACAAGATGATTTCAGGGGCGGCATGGTCGCCAATCTCATCGTCCGACCGGCAGCGGGTGATGCCGGCGTGCAGCGCCGGCGGCAGCGCCGCATCGGCGGGCTCGACGATGGTGATGGTTTCGGGCGGGATGCCCTGATCGAGCCAGCCGCCAAGCAGCGCGCCGCCCATTTTTCCGCATCCCACAAGCAGGATGCCGCCCGGAGTTATTTCAGACATAACGCGTTGGCTCTTAAGCCTCGCCGACGGTTTCGACCATGGCGGCGGCGATGGCCTCGGCGGCGCCCTTGCCGCCCCAGACCAGATGCTGGAAAGCCGGGTAGAAGCGCTCGCACTCGCTGACCGCCACTTCGAGAACATCTTCGACCTGTTCCCGGGCCAGGCCGCCGGCGCCGCGCAGCGGCATGGCATGGCGGTACATGGGAAGGCTCTCGTCGGCCCACAGGCAAAAATGGCCGAGCCACATGCGGTCGTTGATCAGCGCCAAAAGCTCATAAACCCGGCCTAATTTACGTTCCGGCACGCGCACATCGAAGGCGCAGGTCACGTGGATGGCGGACAGCTCGGCCGCCCAGGCGAAATGCAGGCTGTAATCACACCAATGGCCGCGCACTTCGGCAGCCATTTCATCATCCTCAATGCGCTCGAACCGCCAGCCCCGGGCGCTCACAACTTGTTCGAATATGTCGATCGGAGGTTCGGGACTTGAAAAGTCTATCTCGCTCAATCGAGCCATTCCGGCGCCTCCTGCATTGGCTATTCTTAACACTATGGCCGAAT
This sequence comes from Rhodospirillales bacterium, assembly GCA_046582475.1. GTDB lineage: Bacteria > Pseudomonadota > Alphaproteobacteria > Rhodospirillales > UBA2165. The sequence goes on along the minus strand of JAYGEH010000161.1, from coordinate 11,314 downwards.
CGGTATTTTTCCAACATTTGGTAGATCGATGGCCCGGTGACCACAATTTGTAGCCTGACAGAAGGTCGATGCCCACGCAAGTGACACATGCACGTGGACTCGAAATCGGTGTGATGGGGTATCGCCGAAGGGTTCCGCGGTGCCCTTGGCGCTCGGTTGGGCCAGCGGCCGGCGGCGGCCGTTTATTTTCTGGCGGCGGGCTTTTTCCGGGGTTTCGCAGGCGCCGGCGCTAAGAATTTGAACTCTTTTTCCAGTGCCGCCACCTTCTTTTCCAGCTTCTCCTGCTCCTCGCGGGCTTTGACGGCGATCGCCATGGCGGTGTCGAAATCTTCCCGCGTCACCAGATCCAATTCCGAAATCAGGCTTTCGATTCGCCCGCGCACCAGACCTTCCACCTCGCCCTTGAGGCCGGCAAGGGTTCCGGCGGCGCTGTTGGCGACTTTGGCGATGTCGTCGAAAATGCGGTTGCGGGTCTGCATCGGCTGGTCTCCCGGCAATTGCGATGCCCCTATTATGCCCACCATTCCACCGGGCGCAACTTGCGGGGGTTCGGAACGCCGCCTATAAAGCGGGTGAATTTGGCCAAAAGATCAGCCTTCCATGATTGTCATTACTGGTGCCGCCGGTTTCATCGGATCCAATCTGGCCGCTGCCTTGGAACACCGCAGCGGCGGTATCGTCGTATGCGACCAGTTAGGCGACGGCGAAAAGTGGCGCAATCTGGCCCGGCGCGAGCTGGCCGGCGTCGTTGCGCCCGGCGATTTGTTCGAATTTCTGGACAGCCACCGGGACGATGTGGAGACCCTGTTCCATCTCGGCGCCATATCCTCGACCGTCGAGACCGATGTGGATCTGATCATGGATGTGAATGTGCGCTTGTCGGGCCGGCTTTGGGACTGGTGCGCTTCCAACCAGGTGAATTTCATCTATGCCTCGTCGGCGGCGACCTATGGCGGCGGCGAAGCCGGCTTCGACGATGACAATTCGCTGGACGCCCTGGCCCGGCTCAGGCCGCTCAATCCCTATGGCTGGTCCAAGTATGTGTTCGACCGCCAAGTGGTGCGCGCCGTTGCCGAGGGCCGGCCGGCGCCGCCCCATTGGGCCGGCCTGAAGTTCTTCAACGTTTATGGGCCCAACGAATATCACAAAGGGAGCCAGCAGAGCGTGGTGCCGCAAATCTATGAGCAGGCCACCCATGGCGGCATGGCGCGCCTGTTCAAATCGCACCATCCCGATTACGCCGACGGCGGCCAGATGCGGGATTTCATCTGGGTCGGCGATTGCGTCGATGTGATGGAGTGGCTGGCCGACAATGCGGGCGTCAACGGCATTTTCAATTGCGGCACCGGGAAAGCGCGCTCCTTCCTCGATCTCGCCGGCGCCGTTTTTCAGGCCTTGGACCGGGCCCCCAATATTCACTATATCCCGACCCCCGAACACATTCGCGATAGGTACCAATATTTTACCGAGGCGCGTATGGACAGGCTGCGGGGCGCCGGATACAACGCCACTTTCACGTCTTTGGAAGACGGCGTCCGCCGCTACGTTACCGAGTATCTGGCCGCCGATGATTCCTATCTTTAGGTTTCGGATTTGACCCCATGATGCCCGTTATCGCCTTTCCCAATATCGATCCGGTGATCATCCAAATCGGTCCCTTCGCCATCCGCTGGTACGCGCTGGCCTTTATCGCCGGGCTGCTGATCGGCTGGAAATATATCCAGATTATAGTCGCCAAACCGCCGGGCGCCATGAGCGCAAAAAATGTCGATGATTTCGTTTTTTGGGCGACCATCGGCGTGGTGCTCGGCGGCCGCCTCGGATATGTGGGATTTTATAATCTGGGCTATTACCTGGATAATCCGCAGACCATTCTTTTGGTCTGGCAGGGCGGCATGTCGTTCCACGGCGGCATGCTCGGCATGATCGCCGCCATGTGGCTGTTCGCCCGCAAGCACAAGCTGCAACTGCTGGCCGTCAGTGACGTTTGCTCGGCCGCCGCGCCCATTGGGTTGTTCCTGGGCCGGCTCGCCAACTTCATCAATGGCGAATTGTTCGGACGCGTCACCGATGCGCCCTGGGGTATGGTTTTCCCCCATGGCGGCCCCAAACCGCGCCATCCGAGCCAAATATACGAAGCCCTCCTGGAAGGTCTGGTGCTGTTCCTGGTGCTGTATTTTCTGGCCAAAAACGAAAACATCCGGCGCCGGCCCGGGATCATTTCCGGGGTGTTTCTGATCGGCTACGGCCTGTCGCGGACCGTCGTCGAATTTTTTCGCCAGCCCGATGCGCATATCGGCTTCCTGTCCGGCGCCACCACCATGGGCCAGGTACTTTCGGTGCCCCTGGTGCTTCTGGGCTTCTATCTGATCTGGCGTCCCGGCCAGCGGATTTGACGGCGCTGTTCGATCATATTCGGCGCCGCATCGACGCCGAAGGGCCGCTGAGGCTCGATCACTATATTACCGAGGCGCTGGCGCATCCGGAATATGGCTATTATATGACCGGCGATCCATTGGGCCGGGCCGGCGATTTCGTCACCGCGCCCGAGGTCAGCCAGATGTTCGGCGAGCTGATCGGTCTTTGGTGCGCCCATGTCTGGACGCAGATGGGGCGGCCACCGAAGGTGCGGCTGGTGGAGCTGGGGCCCGGGCGCGGCACGCTGATGGCCGATGCCATGCGCGCCGCCGCCGGTATCGAAGGGTTTTTGGGCGCCGCCGAGGCGCATCTGGTGGAAACCAGCCCGTCTTTGCAAAAACGCCAACGCCGTAACCTGTCGACGCTTGAGCTGCCGGTCACCTGGCACCAGCATTTTGCCGAGGTACCGGAGGCGCCGCTGCTGGTTGTCGCCAACGAATTCCTGGATGCCCTGCCGGTGCGGCAATTCCTGTGCACCCCGGATGGCTGGTCGGAACGCTGCGTCGGCCTCGATGGCGCCAGCGAAAGCCTCGTCTGGATCGACCGGCCCACCGATGCGCCGCCGGATTTGCCGGCTGCTTCGGCGGGCGATCTGATCGAAATTTCACCTGTGCGGACCGCCATCGCCGCCGAGCTCAGCGCCGCCATCGCCGCCCAAGGCGGCGCCGCGCTGCTGATCGATTACGGCCACATGGAAAGCGCGCCGGGCGATACCCTGCAAGCCATCAAGGGGCACCGCTACGCCGATGTGCTGGCCGATCCCGGCGCAGCCGATGTCACCGCGCATGTGGATTTTGCCGCCATCGCCGCCGTCGCTGGTGCCGTGCGCGTCTCGGGGCCGGTCACCCAGGGCGCGTTTTTGGGCGCCCTGGGCATCGAGGCGCGCGCCGCGCAGCTGCGCGCCGGCGCGACGCCGCGCCAGGCCGGCGAGGTTCTAGAAGGGCTTAAAAGATTGATCGCGCCAGCGGAAATGGGCAGCCTCTTTAAAGTCATGGCGCTCACCAATAGGGACCAGCCGGCGCCGGAAGGATTTGCATGATCGAGATCGGGGAGTTGCGCCGCCACGCTTCCATCCGGCACGGATTTCTAGGCCGCGATGGCGGCGTCAGCGAGGGCGCTTACGCGTCCCTCAATTGCGGCTATGGCTCCGGCGACGATCGCCAACGCGTCGCCGAAAACCGCCGCCGGGCGCTGGCCGGGCTCGGCGCGCCCGATGCGGTCCTGGTCACTGCCCGCCAGAACCATACCAATAAAGCCATCCACGTCACCGAACCCTGGGGCCCGGGCGAGGCGCCCATCGCCGACGCCATGGCAACCAATTCACCGGGCATCGCACTCGGCATCCTTAGCGCCGACTGCGCGCCGGTGCTGATGGCCGACAGCCGCGCCGGCGTCATCGGCGCCGCCCATGTGGGCTGGCGCGGGGCGCTGGCCGGCATCACCGATGCTTTGGTCGGGCTGATGATCCAGTTGGGCGCCGCCCCGGAAAATATCAGCGCCGCCATCGGCCCCTGCATCGCCCAGCAGTCTTACGAGATCGGCCCGGAATTCCGCCAACGCTTTCTGGCCGACGACGGCGCCAATGGGGAATGGTTTAGGGCCGGCGCCAATCCCGGCCACGCGATGTTCGATCTTGCCGGTTACCTGGCGCGGCGCCTGGCCGCCTGCTCCCTCGGCGGCGTGGCCGTGGCGGGGATCGACACCTATCCGGACGATTCGGGTTATTTCAGCTACCGGCGCTCGAGCCACCGGGGCGAAGCTCAATATGGACGCGCCCTTTCGGTCATTGCCCTTGCCGCCGAAACGCCGTCGTGATTGGATCGGGACATGCCGCATATGATCATTCTTGTGATGGTAATCCTGGCTGTTATGCTGGTGACCTGTGTGCTTTAAGGCGCTCATCATGGGGGCGGCGGCGGTTCTTGTGCTGGCCGGCTGCGGTGAATTGCCGAAACCCTTCGCCCATTCGGGCGCCAATCTTTCCAATCCCCTGTTACGTCTCGCCGACGGCGGCGGCGTATCGGTGGCGGCGGCGCCGGGTCTGTTCGAAGACATCGCCGCACCTTTGCTGGCGGCGGCGGTGAAGGGCCTTAGCCTGGCCAACGTGCCGGCCACCATCGATACGGACCTGGAAGGGGTCTTCCGGCTGACCGCCGATGTATCGATCGAGATCGGCAACCCGGGCGATGCGGAAACCGCGCGCTTTATCTGGCGGCTTCAAGATGCGAATGACGCGGCGCTCGGCGCCTTCGAACAGACCATTACCGGCGATACGCCCGGCTGGCTTTCCGAGGATCAGGAGATATTCGACATCATCGCCGCCGACGCTGGGGCGAGAATCGCCGAGATTTTGCGCGGCGGGCCGGGCGCCGCCACCGGGCCGGGCGGCGATGGCGGCGTGGACGGGAAAACCAACCCGTTGCAGCCATCGCTCTATCTGGTCGGCGTCGATGGCGCGCCCGGCGACGGCAACGTCTCCCTGGTGCGTTCGCTAAAGCTGGTTGTGCGCCGCGCCGGCGGCCGGATATCGGACAGTCTGGACACCGCGACGCATCTGGTCATGGGCTCCGTCGAAGTCTCCGACGCCCAAGCCGATACCCAATTACTCGTTGTTTCCTGGGCGGTTGCCGGCCTCGACGGGATCGAGCTGGGCAAGGTATCGCAGCGCAACCGGGTGCCGGTAAAATTGATCGCCGGGCGCTGGGGCGGGCTGGCCTATGCCATCGCCAGCGGCGCCGGCGAGGGCATATTCGACATCCTGGAGCAATCAAAAATTCCGCCGGCCAGGCGCCGGGGGCTGATAATTCCGGCGCCCGAAAATTAAGTTGCCGTCCGGCCCGGATCGGCGTTTACAGCAATGGGACTCGCTGTTAAATAGGACCCCGGTTGCCATCGGGCGCGGAGGTCGCGCGAAGGTTCATCAGATCGGTAACCGACAAGGGGGCCGGCCCGGATGAAAGTCCTGAGTTGTAATTCCAACCGACCGATCGCGGAAGCGATCTCCACCTATCTGAACATTCCCCTGACCAGCGCTTCGATCCGCCGATTTTCGGATATGGAAGTGTTCGTCGAGATCAATGAAAACGTGCGTGGCGAGGATGTGTTCGTGATCCAATCCACCTCGTTTCCGGCCAACGACAATCTGATGGAGTTGCTGGTGACCCTGGATGCGCTGCGGCGCGGCTCGGCCCGGCGCGTCACCGCGGTTCTGCCCTATTTCGGCTATGCCCGCCAGGACCGGAAATCCGGCCCGAGGACGCCGATTTCGGCCAAGCTGGTCGCCAACCTGATCACCGAAGCCGGCGCCAACCGGGTGCTGACCCTCGATCTGCATGCCGGGCAAATCCAGGGATTTTTTGATATTCCGGTCGACAATCTTTACGCCGAGCCGGTGTTTTCCAAGGAAATCAACAAACGTTACAACGGCGATGATTTGATGGTGGTATCGCCCGATGTGGGGGGTGTCTTCCGCGCCCGCTCGATCGCCAAGGTCATCGACGCCGATCTGGCGATTATCGACAAACGCCGCGAGCGGGCCGGCGACTCCGAAGTGATGAATATTATCGGCGAAGTCAAAGGCCGGCGCTGCCTCCTGGTCGATGATATTATTGATTCCGCCGGCACCCTCTGCAACGCCGCCACGGCGCTGATGGATGCCGGCGCCTCGGCGGTTTCGGCGTTCGTGACCCACGGCGTGCTGTCCGGCGGCGCCGTCGCCCGGGTCACCGCCTCGCCGATGGAAACCCTGGTCACCACCGACAGCATCATGGCCACCGAGGCGGTGCACGGCGCCCACAATATCGATCAGCTCACCGTGGCGCCGCTGATCGCCGAAGCCATGCACCGGATTGCGGAAGAACGCTCGGTTTCCTCGCTTTTCGATTGATTCCGCCGCAATCGGCGTTTGACTATTTCCATCACAGCCATTACATCACGCGCTTCCCATCCGCTGGCACCCCTGGAGGCTGGCGGCATTTTCTTTAGGAGACAAGGATTATGGCTGACGCGACAACCATATCCGCCGAACGACGCGACGGGACCGGCAAGGGGGTGGCCCGCGCAGTGCGCCGAATGGGGCGCGTACCGGCGGTGATTTACGGCGACAAGTCCGAACCCATATCGATCACCATCGACGCCAAGGATTTGGCCCTGCTGGCCGACAACCCTAAATTCTTCATCCAGGTCCTGGATGTGGAGGTTGACGGCGACACCCATCAAGTCTTGCCGAGGGATCTGCAATTGCATCCGGTGACCGACCGTTTGATGCATGTGGATTTTCTGCGCTTTAGCGCCAATACGCTGATCGTCGTCCTGGTTCCGGTGAGCTTTATCAACGCCGAAGAATCGCCGGGCTTGAAGCGCGGCGGCGTTCTCAACATCGTGCGCCGCGAAGTCGAGCTGCGCTGCTCGCCGCTGGCCATTCCGCAAGAGCTGGTTTTCGATCTGGAGGGCCTGGATATCGGCGCCTCCATCCATATCAAATCCATCGAACTTCCCGATGGCGCCACCGCGACCACCGAGCGCGACTTCACCGTCGCCACCGTGGCCGCGCCCACATTGATGCCGGTCGACGAAGAAGAAGAGGACGAAGGCGAAGGTCTCGAGGGCGAAGAGGGCGAAGGTCTCGAGGGCGAAGAAGGCGAAGAAGGCGAAGGCGGCGAAGAAGGCGAAGACGCGGCGGACAAGGCCGACGATTCGAAAGATTAATTTGGGCGCCCCGCCGGGCGCCTGGAGGCAGCCGCCATGTTCCTTTTGGCTGGATTGGGTAATCCCGGATCGAAGTATTCGGGTCACCGTCACAATGTGGGATTTATGGCGCTGGACGCCATTCATGCCCGCTTTGGCTTCCCCGGCTGGCGCAAAAAGTTCGAATGCGAGGCCGCCGCCGGCGCCATTGGCGGACTTCAGACCCTGCTCCTGAAGCCGACCACGTTCATGAACGATTCCGGGCGCGCCATCGGTGCCGCCTTGCGCTTTTACAAAGAAGACGCGGTGGCCTTGACGGTGATCCATGACGAGTTGGACCTGGCACCGGGCAAGATCAGGCTCAAGCGCGGCGGCGGCGTCGCCGGGCATAACGGGCTGAAAAGCATCGCCCAGCATATCGGCCCGGACTTTCGCCGCATGCGCATCGGGATCGGCCATCCCGGGGTAAAAGCGCTGGTGACCGGCCACGTGCTCGGCGATTTTTCCAAGTCCGACCGGGATTGGGTGGAACGCACCGTCGACGCCATCGCCGGGGCGGCGGCCATACTATTGCAAGGCGACGACGCGGCCTTCACCACCAAGGTGGCGCTGATCTTGAAACCGGCAAAAAAATCCGAAGCCAAGAGGGCCAAGGATACGGACCACGAGGACAAAAAATAATGGGTTTCAATTGCGGCATCGTCGGTCTGCCCAATGTGGGCAAATCGACCCTCTTCAACGCGCTCACCGAGACGGCGGCGGCCGATACCGCCAATTATCCGTTTTGCACGATCGAGCCCAATGTGGGGCGGGTGCCGGTGCCCGATGGCCGCCTCGGCCGGATCGCCGAAATCGCCAAATCGGAAACCATCATGCCCACCTATCTGGAATTCGTCGACATCGCCGGGCTGGTGAAAGGCGCTTCCAAGGGCGAGGGTCTCGGCAACCAGTTCCTCGGCAATATCCGCGAAGTGGATGCCATCGTGCACGTGCTGCGCTGTTTCGAAGACGACGATATTGTCCATGTGAGCGCCACCGTCGACCCGGTGCGCGACGCCGAGATCATCGAAACCGAACTGATGCTGGCCGATCTCGACAGCCTGGAGCGGCGCACCGAGGGATTGGTCAAGAAGGCGCGGGGGCTGGACAAGGACGCCCAGGCCGAGCTCGATCTGGCGCAGCGCATCCTCGAAGATTTGCGGCAAGGCAATCCGCCGCGCGGCGCCGAGATATCGGCGGACCAGGCGCCTGCCTTCAAGGGGTTTCAGATGTTATCGGCCAAGCCGCTGCTTTATGTGTGCAACGTGGAAGAGGACAGCGCCGCCCAAGGCAACGCCCATTCGGCGGCGCTGGCGGCGTTCGCCGAGGCAACTGGCGCCGCCAGCATCCATATATCGGCCAAGATCGAAGCCGAGGTGGCGCAGCTTAGCGAGGCCGAAGAGCGCGCCGAGTTTTTGGCCGCGCTGGGGCTGCGGGAGACCGGATTGGCGCGCCTGATCCGGGCCGGTTATGAATTGCTGCACCTGATCACCTATTTCACCGCCAACCCCAACGAAGCCCGCGCCTGGACCCTGATCGAGGGCACCAAGGCGGCAACCGCGGCGGGCCGCATCCACACCAATTTCGAACGCGGCTTCATCGCCGCCGAGACCATCACGGTCGACGAGTACGTCGGCCTCGGCGGCGAGCAGGCGGCCAGGGATGCCGGCAGGATGCGCCAGGAGGGGCGCGGCTATGTGGTCCAGGACGGCGACGTGATCCTCTACCGCTTTAACGTTTAGACGGCGTGCATCACTGGCGGGCGCCGCCTATAATCCTCATTCACGTGGGCGAGGATGAAAACCATGGCACTCGGCGGCGCTCAACGAATTCTGACCACCCATGTGGGCAGCCTGCCCCGGCCCCGCGATCTTTTGGATATGATGAAATACCGGCTAACCGGCGAGGGCGAGGCGGTCAGCGATGAAGCCTTTGATGCGCGCGTCACATTTGCGGTGGCCGAATGTGTCCAGCGCCAAGTGGACTGCGGGCTCGATATCGTCACCGACGGCGAAACCTCGAAGGCCGGATTTTTCACCTATATCAAGGAGCGCATCGACGGCTTCGAAGCCCGCGATAATGTGAAAGTGCCCTTCTACGAAGCCGAAGTGGCCGCCTTTCCGGAATATTACGAGGAGTATTTTGCCCGCGCCATGCTCGGCGGCGCGGTGGCGCCGGTGGCGCGCATGTTCTGCACCGGCCCGGTCACCTATGTGGGCCAGGCGGCGCTGGAAAAAGACATCGCCAACCTCGGCACCGCCGTCGAGGCGTCCGGCGCCAGGGGCGCGTTCATGCCCGCGACGGCGCCCTCGGGCGTCGGCTACAACGATTATTACAAATCCGATGAAGAATTTTTCGAAGCCGTCGGCGAGGCCATTCGGGTCGAATACAAAGCCATCACCGATGCCGGCTTCGACGTGCAGGTGGACGATCCGTCGCTCTCCGACATATTCGGCGATCCGGCCCTCGACGAAAGCCAAAAAATACGCAAGGCCGACATCTATGTGGACAGCATCAACCACGCCCTGCGCGGCATCCCGGAGGAAAATATCCGCTTTCATACCTGTTACGGCATCAACGAGGGCCCGCGCATCTTCGAGCCGGCCCTGTCCGAGGTCATCGCCCATATCCTGAAAGTCAACGCCGGCGTCTATTCCTTCGAAGCCGCCAACCCGCGCCACGAGCATGACTATCATGTGTTCGAGGAGGTCAAGCTGCCGGACGGCAAGGCGATCATGCCGGGCATCATCACCCACGCCTCGAATATCGTCGAACATCCGGAATTGATCGCCGAATGGCTGGTCCGCTTTGCCGGGTTGGTGGGCCGCGAAAATGTCATCGCCGGCGCCGATTGCGGCTTCTCAAGCCAGGCCAACTACCATACCGAGGTGCACCCCACGGTCATCTGGGCCAAGTTCGAGGCGATGTGCGAAGGCGCCCGCATTGCGTCCGATAAGCTTTGGTAGTTAGAGCGGTTCCGGGGTTCCGATCATCGCCTTGAAATGGTTCACATGGGCCGCCTGAAAGGGCGCCATTTCGGCGTTGAACCAGTCGACGGCATCGCCATAGCGGCCCAGGAAGTGTTGCCGCCGGCTGCGCAGCAATTGGCTGTCCGCCCGGTTGGCCGCTTCCAGCGTGGCGCGGATATCGGCGCCCAGGGCGTCGATCGCCGGTCCGCTGCCCGAGCTGCCGCGCCATTCATAAAGCGGAATGCGGCCGCCGCCGAGGACCAGGCAGAGGATAAACAAACTGGCGTCGAAAAATTCGGTCAGGCCGGTGAACACGAAATGCCGGTCCAAGGCGCGTTCCGCGCGCTCCGTCAATTCCGCGTCGGACATCTCCCAAACCTCGGCGGGCAAGCCCCGGTAGCGGTTCGATAGATCCGCATCGGTGTCCAAATTTATCAGCCACCGGCACAACAAATTGCCGTTGTTGGTGGCCAAGGTATTTTCCGCATAAGCGGCCAGGGACAGGCCATTTTTGATATCCGCATCGATCCATTCCGGGTCCAGATCCCGGTTTTTGACGTGCCAGTGGTACCAACTGACGGCGGTGTCGATGGGATCCCTTAAGAAAGTGAAGTAGGCGTATTTTTCGGCAAAAAAATCGTGCGCCGGCAGGGCGTGATGGACGCTGGCGAAACGGAACCGGCGGCGCTGTTCGGGGCTGGCGTCGATAAGCTGTTGGCGAGATTTGAGGTAGGGCTCGCGAAAATCACCGAACACGAATACTTCGTCGGCATCATAGAGATTGCGAAAGCCATCCCGGAGCGAGGTGCCGCCGGTTCGAGACGGGTGGAAATGGATCAGCGTTTGCGCCGACGCTTCCAGATGATACGGACAGCCATGGGCCTCTCGGAAGGCGCGGGCGAAGTCGCGGATTTTGGCGCAGACGGCGATGGCGACGAAACAGGGCGGCGCCGTCAAATCGAGCAAGGCCGCCCGGCGCGCCCGCCGGCCGCGCTTTGCGGCCAGATCGGGGCGCCCCAGTTGGCCGTAACTCTCGGACAAAAGGGCGTTGGCCTCGGCGTTGGCCGGATCGCGGAAAAGCCAGCGCCGGAGCGGGGCAAGCGCCTCGCCATGGCGGCCGGCGGCGGCCATGGGCAACGGGTAGAGGGCCAAGCCCATTTGGTCAAGGTGGGCAGCAAGCTGGGGTCGGGCCTGCAAACGCT
>JAYGEH010000139.1:0-2658 GCA_046582475.1 Rhodospirillales bacterium | reverse complement strand
TGGTGGCGCCGAGAATGACCTGTTTCTTGGTCGCCTCCTCGATCGATTTGACGGGCGCGGTATTCCAGACCGACAGCACGCTGGCCAGGCTGGTGATCGATCCGATCCAATGGAATTTGGCGCCATCGAAGCGCGTGCCCTTGGGGCGCAGCAGCTGGTTTTCCACGATCGATGAGATCGGCATGCTGATAACGGTGCCGTCTTTGGGCGAAACATTATAAACGTAATTGGCCGCCTTGGTGCCGCCGCTGCCGCGCATGAACTGGAGCACGACGTCCGGGTTACCCGGAATATGCTTGCCGATGTGCTGGCCGACGAGCCGGCCGTTGAGGCCGAAGCCGCCCCCCGCGCCCGATCCGACGATCAGGGTGACCGTCTTTCCCTTGTAGAAATCGGCGACCGAACCGGCCGCCGCCGGGCCGGACCACGCCGCGCCGGCGGTGGCAACAGCGATCGCCATAATCAGGATCCTGGTGCTTTTAGTCATGTTCGTTCCTCCCTCGGATTAAGTTTGTGTCGCTTACAGTAACTCCTTTGAAGCTATGGCGTTTCGCCCGTCAGCGGTTGGGCATTGCCTGCATTTCGACGGTCATCAGCCGTAGCCAGGTCTTGTTGATCGCCCAGGTCGTTCGCGCGCCATGCATGATCTCGTCGTAATCATCCTTGGACTTCATATGCCTTTCGGCGACGATCATCAGGAATTTGGAATGTTCGTCTTCCACATCCATGTGATCCTGATTGGACGGCTGGCGCGACAACGGTATGCCCAGCTCGTCCTTCAGCTTGTGTGCCATGCGGTGCGACATGCCGCCGCCCTTGATGATGCCGTCGGCATTGGCGATCTCGAGCCCGCCGAGAAGCGCGGCACCGCCAAGCCATGGCAGCCGGTCCGCCGCGTGCTGCCAGGCATAGCTGCAGATCAGGGAGCCTTCGCAGGGTTTCGCCTTAGCGAAAGCCCGCTTCGTTAGCCCCACTGACTTGCCTTCCTGGATTCCGAGCGTCATATGATCGGCGACGCCGCGTTCCCTGCTGCCGGCCAGCTCGTCTTCCTCATGGTGCCAGATCAGCTGCTTGACGTCGAACGGCGCCCTGGCCTGGACATAAGCCCAGCTTGCCCGTCGGCCGAGCATGAAAGTCACCCTGTTTATCATGTAAAACCGTGCCCGTTCCCGGGTCAGCTTGGTGCCGAAAAACTTTGTATATTCGTCGGTTTTGAACAGCGCGTTCGCTTCCCTGTAAAGCTGCTTTTGGAGCTTGTTCAGCATGGTGTTGGACGTTTTCGCCATGTTTTTGTCTCTGTAAGATTTCCGTTGGCTGGTTAATATAAACACAATGAGTTGTAAATTGTAACCGCCATTGGAATTGCCCCGTTCTATCCGTCGATTTCCGAGCCGATGACCTGGCCGGGTCGGATCGGGACGCGGTCGCGCTTGGCGGTCTCGCCGCTGCGCGCATATTCGCCTTTTTCCGCCCAGGCAGCTTCCTGCCGGTCGCGCTCGCTCCAGTCGCCGAGCTCGTAGCCATGCCAGGGCGCGCGCGGCTGCAATTCCGGCAGGCCGAGCTCCTGCCAGATATCCCGCGCCTTTTCCATGTGCTCCTTTGCCGGCAGCGATACCGGCGGGTAGTCCCATTTCCGGGTCGCGTTGATCAGAACGGCGGAGCCGGAAAAATTCTGGGCGATGACATTGGACGGCGCATCGCTCGGCGGCATGCCGGACGGATCGAGCGAGACCCCGCGATTGGGCACAATCAACATGTCTTTATGGGGCTGCATGCGGTAGGCGAGCGCCCATTGCACCGATTCGAACTCCGAGGGGTCGATGTCCTCGTCAACCGCGATGCACATCTTGCCGACCTTGTATTGCCGTCCCAGGACCGCGTGCAGGGCCTGCCAGATGACCTCTTGCCGCGTGCCGTGCCGGAAACGCAAGACGCACCAGGAATCGACCGCGATCTCGTCGAACCATACATCGAGAACTTCGGGAATGCCGCAGTCGCGACGCAGGTGATGCAGGAAATTAAAGTCCTGGGCGATTTTCTTCATCTTGCTGCTTTCGCTCGGCGGCATCTGGCTCAGCAGCGAACAGAATATCGGGTCCTTGCGGTGGGTGATCGCGGTCACCTCGAACACCGCCGCCATGTTGCGCTTGCCCATATAGCCGGTATATTCGCCGTAGGGGGCCTCGGGCTCCAGGTAAGATGACGAAATCCTGCCCTCGATGACGAGTTCCGCATATGCCGGGACGGCGAGATCAACTGTCTGGCAGGCTACAAGTTCCATTGCCTCGCCGATCAGGCTTCCGGCGACGGCATATTCCTCGACCCCGTATGGCAGCTTGGCGCCGGCGGTGAAGGTCAGCGCCGGCGGGCCGCCGATGACCAGCGCAACTTCCATATCGCGCCCGTTGTCTTCCCGGTATTTGCGCCAGTTATTGCCGCCATTGTTCTGGGGGTTGATATAGACCCCCATGCGATCCCTTCCCTTGATCTGGCCGCGATAGTTGCCGACATTCATCGCGCCGCTGTCCGGGTCGCGGGTTACGAAATTGGAGGCGGTGGTGTAGGGGCCGACATCATAGCCGGGCGTGCCGATCGGTATTGGGAACTCATCGATGCCGTCATGGTCGAACAGGCCGCCGCCCATGTGAATTTCTTCCT
>JAYGEH010000138.1:0-1869 GCA_046582475.1 Rhodospirillales bacterium | reverse complement strand
CTTTCATCGCGTCAGCCCTCCACAGGCATCTGTAGGAGGGTTTTATTATGTCTATCGAACTTACGCGTCGCGATTTTCTGAAAATTGTTTTTGCTACGGCATCTGCCGTTGCCGTGTCGGGTGCATCCACACTATGGCCATCCAACGCCTTATCACGGCCCGTATTCGAGCCTGTCTATCTATCAGCCCAAGATCGGTACATTGTTGATCCGTACTTCGACTATGTGATGTGTATTTGCCAACGTTTCGGGAGATTCACTCACTTGAGGGACTTGGAGCAGACGCTCTCAACGTGGAGTTGGAGAAAATTTCTTGGGCATTTGAGCATGTTGTTGCTGATCCCGAAAATTGGTCTGTCGATGAGGTCAAGGAATGGCTGGATACCGAGGTCGAATTGGATGATCTCGGCGCATGGCAGGCCATGAAATATACCCAGTACGGCCCGGCACTCGAGATATATGAGCAGTTAAGTCGGGACGACGCGGAAGAGCTTGGCCTCATGCTTGTTGAAGGCTGCCATCCTGGCAGCGATTTCGTTGGCATTGAATTTCATGGCGATCCGGCAGAATTGACCAGAGGCTTTGAACGGCTCGGGATGAACTTGGTTGTCACATAACACTGAACCGTAATATGCGAGGTTTTGAACCGCCGGGTAATTGACCCCAAGCTAACCGATTAATTCTTATGGAGAATGGAAAGATGCCTCAATCAAAGAAATCACTAAACTCGCCGGTGACGCCGACTAAAGCACCGGCCCAGCGCGATACTTCGCCGGTAACGCCCGGGCCGGTAGGTGCCCGCCTGCAACGCACGTTCCAGGCAAAGAACCTCCGTTTCCAAATTCGCCATGAATGCAGCCGCGCCCGGCGATTTCCGTTTGCCCTTGACTGCGCTACGGGCGGCTTCGATCAGCGCGCGGAAGTTGGCGATGCCGCCGAACAGGCCGTTATGCTTTTTGGGCACGATCAGTCCTCAACCAGCCACCGACCAATTGGCCGATTTCGTCGATGCCACGCGCCGCAAACTCATATCGGCGCTTATCCAAATGGTGTAGGTCACTGGCCAAACGAACCATCAAGCGCAATTTTTGAAGGCGGAGATTCACCAGTTTTAGAACTTTCTCCCGGTCTCGGTTATAGACCGCTTCCACCAGTCCTTCGATCACATCGTAGGCCAGCGATTACAGCCGGTCTCCGAGCAGAAACTTTTGGCTGCGGGGAAATTTTTCGACCGTCGGTACCAACCAGAGTGCGAACTGATAGGCTTTTTCCAGCGCCGGCCCGTTTTGCCGCGCACCATCGGGTGTTCCGCGTTTCGTCATAAGAATCCTCCCTGTCAAAAATAATTTTGCCCGGGGGCTTCGCCCCCTGAACCCCCATTAAAAGAGGTAAGGAAGATAAGAGGAAGGATTTAAAAAGGGGTCCTGGCGATACGGAAGCCGTCGTAGCTGAGCCGAATGCCGGTGGTGATCCTGTAGCGGTAGGCGGCGCGCATGAACCCGGGTTCGTAGAACCAGGAGCCGCCGCGAAGAACACGGCGCGCGCAATCGCCGGTGTTCCATACCCTGCCGTCCGCGCGCCGCCAATGGAACAAGGGCAAGATGCCGTCCGCCGGCGCGCCGCGATAGGTCTTGTTCCAGCAATCCGCCACCCATTCCCATACATTGCCATGCATGTCATGCAGGCCGAAGGCGTTGGACGGGAACGATCCAACCGCCACCGTTGATTGCCGGTCTTGCCCTTTCGAACTGCCGTTGTAGGTATAATCGCCATCGAAATTCGCCTGGCCGGTGGTGATCCTGTTTCCCGTATGAAACGGCGTCGCCGTCCCGGCCCGGGCCGCGTATTCCCACTCCGCCTCGCTCAACAG
>JAYGEH010000092.1:0-2256 GCA_046582475.1 Rhodospirillales bacterium | reverse complement strand
CGTCGTCATAGGCGCCGCCTTGCGCCGGCGCGGCCAAGGCGGCCAGCACCACAACCACGATCCACACCCGCATGATTCCTCCGCCCCTCGCGCGACCCGCCGCCATCGCAGAATGCCGGCAAGATCGCGCCGACGGATTTCCGAAACTTTCATTCTTCTGTATTCGATTCGTCTTTGTTTAACCAGGACTTCAGCAACGATAGGGCGAAATTAACCCAGCCAAAATATTCGGGAAGTCCCGCCGCTAAAATCTTGATGTAATCCGATCCGGCATAAGCGATTGCCAGTACCGCCTTCTTCGCGATTGTCTTTGCCGCTTGGAGCAAACCTTCCTGCAACGCCGAGCCTAGTTTACGGGCGTAGGGAAGCAGGGGTTCGAACATGCCGGATAGGATGTTGCCAAAACTGCGCAAGAGTTCGCGTTGTTCGACCGGTGTCGAGCGGTCTTGCGAGTCGGCGGAACGGGGTGGTGCCGCCGCTTCGGCGAGCGTTGCGGCGGCGCTCTCGACATCCTCGCCAACGATACCTAGTGCAGTGACTCATTCAGAGGGTACAGGTATGCGTTCGATTTTAGCGAGGATGGTATCTGCGGATTTGGTCCATTGGAAGGGTTTGGGATCATCGTTGTGCTCTTTGATGTAGCGGTTGATGGCGGCCTGGAGGTCAACGATAGAGTGGAAGACGCCGCGTTTGAGGCGCCTGCGGGTGAGCGTGGAGAAGAAGCCCTCGACGGCGTTGATCCAGGAGGCCGATGTCGGGGTGAAATGAAAGGTCCAGCGCGGATGGCGGGCGAGCCAGGCCAGCACCTTGGGATGCTTGTGGGTGGCGTAGTTGTCGGCGATGGCGTGGATCGGTTTGTCCGCCGGCACGGCCCGCTCGATCGCATTGAGGAAGCGGATGAATTCCTGATGGCGGTGCTTGTGCATGCAGCGGCCGAGCACGGTGCCGTCGAGGACGTTGAGGGCGGCAAACAGCGTGGTCGTGCCGTGGCGCTTGTAGTCGTGGGTCATGGTGCCGCATTTCCCGGGCTTCATGGGCAGGCCGGGCTGGGTGCGATCGAGCGCCTGGATCTGGCTCTTCTCGTCGATCGACAGCACCACGGCATGGGCCGGCGGGTTCATGTAGAGGCCGACGATGTCCTCGACCTTCTCGGCGAAAGCGGGGTCGTTGGACCTCTTGAAGGTGCGGATACGGTGGGGCTGGAGGCAATGGGCTTGCCAGATGCGCTGCACCGCGCGAAGCGAAACGCCGGTCGCCTTGGCCACCGCCCGTCCAGTCCAGTGGGTCGCCTCGCCGGGCGGTTCCGAGCACGGCAGCGCAAGTATCTTGGCCACCGTTTCCACCGCCAGCGGCGGCTTGCCCGGCAGGCGGGTCTTGTCCCTGAGCAGACCCTCCACCCCCGCCCCGGCGAAGCGGCGTTGCCAGCGCCACACCGCCGGCCGGCTGATGCCGGCGCGCCGCGCCACTTCGGCAACCGGCAGTCGGTCGGCAGAATGAAGAACAATCCACGCCCGCTGAACATGCTTCAACGGCCGGCTCCGATCGCCGACGACAGCAGCCAATCGCGCGCGGTCCTCGGCTCTTACAATCACACAAACATCATGGGCCATAACCCTAGATTCGCACGGTTGAGCCCTTTTGTGAATCAATCGTTTGTGTCAGTGCACTAGATGTCTTAGCGGCACTGTTATGCATAAAAGGAACCAGCGATGTTGGGCATTCGTAGAAAGGGTTGGGCGCTGGCGGAATCGGCGGCGACCGATGAAGTGGTTTTTCTTCAGCGCCGCACGCTGGTCAAGGCGCTTGGCCTGGGGCCGGCGCTGATCGCAGCAGGCACGCCGGCCTTGGTTGCCGCGGCGGACACAGCAGACCTCTATCCAGCCAAACGGAACGGCCGCTACAAGCTGGATCGGCCGCTGACGGCGGAGAAATACGCGGTCACCTACAATAATTTCTATGAATTCGGCTCCCATAAACTGATTTCCGATGCCGCCCAGGCGCTCAAAACCCATCCGTGGCAGGTCCGTATTGATGGATTGGTCGAAAAACCGATGACCGTCGACTTCGATGCGTTGATCCGCCGCATGCCGGTCGAGGAGCGCGTGTACCGGCATCGCTGCGTCGAAGCCTGGTCGATGGCGGTGCCGTGGGCTGGATTCGCCATGAAGGCCCTGGTCGATTTCGCCCGGCCCCTAAGCAAGGCAAAATTTGTCCAGATGGAAACCCTGGCCGACAAGGAAACCATGCCGGGGCTGA
>JAYGEH010000109.1:0-1624 GCA_046582475.1 Rhodospirillales bacterium | reverse complement strand
GGTCCAGCATCTGGCGTTAAAAGTCGACAGTATAAATGTCCTACTCGCGGCTAAGAAACGGTTACAGGATGCTGGACATGATGTATTAGGTCCGGTCGATCACACAATTATCCAATCGATCTACTTTCATGACCCGAGCGGGCACAGGATAGAATTAACTGTAAATACCAGCACTCCGGAGATGGAGCGCAAACTTGATGCGGTTAAATGGGATATGTTGAACGAGTGGGCTATCACCCGGAAAGCGCCGAGCCACGCACGATGGATGCATGATGGGAGCGCTCACCAAGAGGTTAAATAATCCGCGAAGGCAACACAAAAATCCTCATAGCGAAGTGGATTATCTCTTATGTTTTTAGTAACGGCCTTTGGATAAGTCGGTTTCATGGACCTTTCATTATTCTATCTACCTACTTGGCGAGATGGCTTCGATATTTCGTTAGGGCGCTATTACGAGGAAATAACTGAGAGCGTAAAACTCGCTGATGCGCTCGGCTGGGCGCGAGCACTAACTACAGAACATCATTTCCATTATTATGGTGGGGCGATTCCTAATCCGGCCGTGATATTCGCGGCTTGGGCAAGAGAGACTGAAAACATTAGACTTGCTGCAGCAGTCTCTTTGATACAACTCCGAGATCCGCTGAAGGTCGCGGAGGATTACGCTCTGGTCGATCAATTATCTGGCGGGCGCGTTGACATGGGTGTCGGAAGGGGCTTCGCACCTCATGAATTCGGCGCCTTTAATGTGGACCGAGTCGACGTAGCAGGTCGCATCACCGAGGGGCTGGAAATCTGCTCCCGTTTTTGGGCTGGAGAACCGTTCTCCTATACCGGGGAATATTTTTCGTTCGACAGGCTGCAACCTTGGCCACCAACAGTGAATGGTGCACTGCCAATCTGGAATGCTGCTTCTAATTCAAAGGAGAGTTTTGTGAACGCCGCGAACCGTGGCTATCATCTGATGATGAATCACTATCCAATGAATGCAAATGCTCTGGCGGAAAAGTTTGGTTGGTATTGCGAGGCTTGGGAGCAGGCAGGCCGAAATACATCAGACCGAAAGGCGATGGTCAATTTCATGTGTTACATTGGTGATACGGAAGAGCAGGCTATTCAGGAAGTTAAAGGTGCGTTGCAGGAACACGCAGGGGCCTTTGAAAAAGTAATGCAAGGCCGGCAATGGGACACGGATTATGCTGGAGACCTCTCAATACTCTTGCGAATGTGCGAAGGTGACGATTGGCGCGATGTATTCCGTCGCCGTACATTGATCGGCACTCCCGAGCAGGCGGCTGAACGGATACAACACTGCCTCAATCTAGGATTTACGGAAATCTCTATAGTTCCCCGCTACGCAGGCCTAACCCACGAGCACTGCACAAACACCATACAGCGCATTACCGAGGAGGTTTTGCCAATGCTAGGTCAGTCCGCAACGGTGGCGTAGTCAAACTCTCTCTGTGAGTTTTAAGGATATGGGGGGCATTGTCAGAGTAAAGCGAACCGGTATCCGAAGGTCGTGATGCACCCGCCCTCAGGCCGCGAGCTGGCACCACTCGGCCAGGGCAGGGGGGAGTGGATATACATCATGACCGCCAAGCGGATGATTTCGGGAGAGCTA
>JAYGEH010000038.1:0-1693 GCA_046582475.1 Rhodospirillales bacterium | reverse complement strand
ACGGCCTCACCTGCAAGACCGTGGTGCACATCTGTTATGGCTACGGAATCCAGGCCAACATCGATTGGAAAAAACGCCCTCGGGACCGAATGGCGCCAGTACGAGGAGATCTTCCCGGCGCTCAACGCCAGCCGCATCGATCAGGTATCCCTGGAATGCATAAATTCCAAGGTGCCGTTGTCGCTGCTTGGACTTTTGCCGGACAAGGACGTTCTGGTCGGCGCCATCGATGTGGCCACCAACAATATCGAAACCCCGGAAGCGGTGGCCGCCGCGCTCCGCGCCGCCTTGGACCATGTGGCGCCCGAAAGGCTGGTGGCCTGCACCAATTGCGGCTTCGCGCCCTTGCCGAGGGTTGTCGCCGAGGAAAAGCTGAAGGCGCTCGGCGCCGGCGCGGCCTTGCTCAGGAAAGAACTGGCGCTCTAATTCCGGGGCCGGCCTTCCGGCGCCAATTCCAAGGTGGCCGCGATGATCGGCGCTTTCGGCAGCATGGCCAGGTAAAACAATAGATAAATCGCCGTGGCGATGATCATCACCAATTGAAAATCCCAGATATCGGTGAAGGTGCCGATGGCCCAGGCGCCGATCGCCGGTCCGCCGCGGACGATGATGCTCCAAAGGCTCATGACGCGGCCGCGCATGTCGCCGCGGATGGCGCTTTGCACCAATATTTGCGAGCCGATGCCGCCGACCGCAACGGTGACGCCAAGACCGGCGGTGCAGATCAGCGCGAACCAGAAGGTGGAGGCCAACGCGAAACCGGTCTGCATGACGATGGCCAGGGCGAAGGACCCGAACACCAACCGCGTCAGCCCGGCGGTCGATTTATAGTTGGCGACGAACAGCGAACCGGCGACGGCGCCGACGCCGATCGCCGAGGTCAGCATGGCGAGGCCTTCCGGCCCGGCCTGAAACTGGCCGTCGGCGTAACCGGCCAGCAATTCCCGAAAGGCGCGCATGATCACCGTGGTGACCAGCATCAGTGCCATGAACCAGGCGAGGCCGCGCATGCGCGCCACGTAGACGACGCCGTCGCGGAAATCGGCGAGGAAACTGCCGCGCGGCCCAGCTTTGGTTTCGTCCTGGCGCAGGCGGATAAGGAAAAGCACCACCAGATAGCCGAAAAAACTGACGGTGGTGATCACGAACAAGACGCCGATGCCGATCTGGCGGTCGGCGAAGACGGCGATCAGAATGCCGGCGGCGGCGGGACCGATGAACTGGGCCAGATTGAAAAACAGCGATCCGATGCCGATCGCCGACGGCATGTCTTCGCGCGGCACCAGGTTCGGCGTGATCGACATGCGGAGCGGCGTCCAGAAGCCTTCGAAGACGCCGTGCAGGGCCATGAAGGCGAGGAGGCCCCATATGTTTATGAGACCGGCCAAGGTCAGCGCCGCCAGCGCCAGCGACAATGCCATCAACAGCGCCTGGGCAATGCGCGACAGCACCAATCGATCGCCGCGGTCGGCGAGGGTGCCGAAGATGGGCAGGAAAATCATGATCGCGGCGGCGTCGGCGAAAGCCATGGCGCCAAGCCAGCCATAGGAGCCGGTGATTTCCCAGGTCAGCCATTGCACGCCGATGCGTTGCAGCCACATGCCGGAATTTGCGATCCATCCCGACAGCGCAAACAGGGTGAAATCCCGGTGCCGGAAGGCCCGCCCCATGCCCCGGGTGGCGATGCTGGTAA
>JAYGEH010000279.1:0-6929 GCA_046582475.1 Rhodospirillales bacterium | reverse complement strand
CCCCGCATTCGACTTCCGCTCCTCAGGGGGGTTGCGCCAGGTAGCCTCAAGGCGGACCCGGAAGTTTTCCCATGGAACAACCTCGTCGATCTTAACCAGGGGGTCGTTCTTCGCGTCCAGTGAAGCGTACCGATTAGCGATGTCGAAAAAGCCCAGTTGGCCCATATTACATTCCCCTGATCCAGATATCCTGGTAACGACATTCTACCCGATCAAAGTTCCGTGTGGGTATTTTTAGAGGTGCCCTATAGTTGGAATACAATTGGTCGCGGGCACGAAGTATTGCTTTCTCGCTCGTCACAAAACCTGAAATATTGTAATGAGCTGCAGTTGCCAAATGTCGTAAATCAGACTTGTCTTGCGGCGTCAAAATACCTTGAGAATTGCGCTCGGGAAAAATAGCAGCAGCTAAAATTTCTTCTATCGATTTTATTTTTTCTGGCTTCGGTGTTGGCAGAATGTCCATTTGAAGGGCGAGACGAAGGTGCGGGTCGTCATGAAATTTGTCTGAGTTTCTTTGAAGCTCGATTACAAACTCTTCCGCAATTACTGGCCGAATTTCATTTCGAAATCCGGCTCTAAATACTATGCCAGCTTCCTTGGAATTTATCCGTTGTTTGCTATCGTCAAATAATACGTTCAGGTCGATAGCATAAATGGGCGTCCTATTACTGTATTGACCGGAAATACCAAATCCGTGCATTGGAGCCTGCGCGGTCGGTGTCATAAAATCAAAAAGGCTTGGCGTGTCGAGGTCTCGAACTCGATAATAAATTAATCTATTGCGGGTTTGTCCCCCGGGAATAGTTTTAACGATATTAAATCCCATTCGTTCATAGAATGCGTTTGCCTCATCTAAATCAGAGGCGACCCTGGCTGTGAGGCTCAAATATTCACGATCCTCCGCGTAGTCGACCAGCTCTTGAACAAGCCGTTTACCGATTCCTATTCTGCGTTTTGCCGGAATGCAATAAACTTGCATGACTTTGAATACGGGAAACACGCCGCCAAATAGAATATGTCCGAGATATTCTCCTGCTGCACCGATCGCAACGAATAGTTTTCCTTGTTCCGCAATTGATTTAAATGCGGTTGACCTAAGAAATCCCAGGGCTTCTTTTTCAGAGTCAGCACCTTGTTGCGCACGGTCAATATGCGGTTCAATATCTTGAATATTTTTTAGAATATTGATCGGAGTGCTCAACGTTCAATCCAAATGTATCATGCTTTAGATGATAAGTATGGCAGTATCGCACCCGTTGGTTGCTTGCGCCACCCCTACGGTTAAGAGGATGAGATTTGTGGTGCCCCCATTACCGACGCGCGGGAGCCAACCTCGACTTCGCCTTCGGCTTTGCCGGGCAGGCCCATGCCCAATTTTCCTGCGACTCATTCTTACTTAAAGTCTATACTCCCCCTCCAACGTTGACGGGCGCACACAACGTACTGAGTTGCCAAGTTCGACGCCCGGCTGGCCGATTCGTCTTCGCCTTCGGCTTCGCCGGACAGGCCCATCTAAGAGGTGCGTCCCATCACCGACGCGGGCGGGCCAACCATGCCATCCCCCGCCCGCTTTTGAGCTAGTCCTCAACAATTTCCCTATCAATTCCGGCGGCGCTCTCTATCGCCTTACAAACCGCCGATGTATCCAGATCCCCCAGCCCCTGGGCGATCGCCGAGTTCATTTTTTGCCGCGATGACACATACAAATCGATCGGCGCATGAACACTCGCCGCGAACTCCGTGATAATCCCGGCGTCTTTTTCGAACACCTTGAACATGGTGCCGCCGCCTTCCCGGTAATCGGACTTGGCCATCATGGCGCCGCGGATCTCGAGCATGCGCGAAGTGCCGGCGCTGTTGGTCAGCACTTCGTGGATCAGTTCCGGATCGAGGCCCGCCTTTTGCCCCAGGGTCATGCATTCGGCGGCCGCCGTGATGTGCACATGCACCAGGTAGTTGGCCAATATTTTCATCTTCGAGCCGAGCCCCGCGGTCTCGCCGATGAAGAAGTTGCTGGCGGTGAAAGCCTCGAAGACGGCCAGGCATTTCTCGTAGGCCGCCCGGTCGCCGGAGATGTGGATCGAGGCCATGCCCTTGGCCAGCATCGCCGGGGTGGCGCTGATCGGCGAATCCAGGAGGATCTTGCCGGCGTCGGCCAGCCGGGCGGCGGCGGCTTCCTTGTCTTCGGGGGCAAGGGTCGAGCATTCGATGACGATCTGGCCGGGCTTGTCCACCGAGAGGATACGGGTCAGCACGTCGTCCAGGGCGTCCACGCTGGGCAGCGAGGTAATGATGATGGCGGCTTCGGCGGCGACGCCTTGGGAATCGGCGGCCGCGCCCAGGCCGAGATCATCCAGGGCCGCCATGCATTCGGGCTTGATGTCGTAGCCGGCCACGCGCATCTGATTTTTCAGCAAAAGCCCGGCGATGTTGCCGCCCATGGGGCCGAGGCCGATCACGCCGATGGTTTCATCCATAAAATTGCTCCCTGGTTAGTTCGGTGATGGTTAAATTGGCCCTGCATTACGCGCACCCAAGCGGTGTGGACGGGATAGTGTCCTGATCGTGAAATTCGCGCTAGTGAATTTTGCGTGAATCAGGCCACTCAAACCAAGAATCTAGTGGGAAGACTGCAAAATTCTGCGCATTCCAAGCGCGGAATTTTGGAGGCTTCGCGCTAGTGCGCCCCGTGGCAATGTTTATATTTTTTGCCCGAGCCGCAGGGGCAGGCCGAGTTGCGGCCGACCTTGCCCCAGGTGGTGGGGTCATCGGGGTCCACATGCTCGGCGCTTTGCCGGGTGACCACCGGCGCCACCGCGTTGCCGTAAGCGCCGGTGTCTTCGAGGACGCCGGCGAAGGCGGGGTCCTCATAGACCTCCATGGTCGGCTGCTCGGAGCGGGCGAACAAATCCATGTCGTCGAGGCCGTCGATCTGCAACTGGATATGGGCGAGAATGAGGGTGATGCGCTCGTCGAGCTCTTCCAGCATGGCGTTGAACATCTCGAACGCCTCGCCCTTGTATTCATTTAGGGGGTCCCGCTGGGCATAGGCGCGGAGGCCGATGCCCTGGCGCAGATGGTCGAGGCCTAAGAGATGGTCTTTCCAGATCTGGTCGAGCACCTGCAAAAGCAGGCTCTTTTCCACGTCGCGCATGACGTCGGGGGTCCAGGTGGCGGCTTTCTCGGCCATCTTGCGCTTGGCGGCGTCCGAGATGCGTTCGTGCACCTCGATATCGGCGACGCCTTCTTCCCTCGCCCAGTCGGCGACGGGCAGGTCGAGGCCGAAAATACGCAGCAGCTCTTCGTGCAACAGGTCGGTATCCCATTGTTCCGTATAGGCTTTTTCCGGCATGCATTTGCCGACCATCTTGTCGATGACGTTCTCGCGCATGTCCTGGACGGTTTCCGAAACGTCGTCGGCGTCCATCAGGTCGCGGCGCTGCTCGTAGATCACCTTGCGCTGGTCGTTCATCACATCGTCGAACTTGAGCAGGTTCTTGCGGATGTCGAAGTTGCGCGCCTCGACTTTTTGCTGGGCCTTTTCGAGGGCCTTGTTGACCCAGGGATGGATGATCGCCTCGCCGTCCTCAAGCCCTAAGCGGGTCAGCATGCCGTCCATGCGCTCGGAGCCGAAGATGCGCATCAGATCGTCTTCCAGGGACAGGAAAAATTTGGAATCGCCGGGGTCGCCTTGCCGCCCGGAGCGCCCCCGCAGCTGGTTGTCGACGCGCCGGCTTTCGTGGCGCTCGGTGCCGATCACCATCAGCCCGCCGGCGCCGACGGCTTTGATGCGCCCCTCGGCGACCTCATTTTTGAGGCGCGTCTCGATGGCGGCGTGCTTGGCCTCGTCCGCCTCGGCGTCGGTTTGCTGGCGCACCAGCATGTCGATATTGCCGCCCATCTGGATATCGGTGCCGCGCCCGGCCATGTTGGTGGCGATGGTGACCGAGCCCGGCGCCCCGGCCTGGGCGATGATGAAGGCTTCCTGTTCGTGGTAGCGGGCGTTGAGCACCTGGTGCTTGATCTTCCTGGCCTTCAGCAAATCCGCAATGGCTTCCGATTTTTCGATCGAAACGGTGCCCACCAGGACCGGCTGGTCGCGCTCCTGGCATTCGGCGATGAGCGCCAGGATGGCGGTGTGTTTTTCCGGCGCCGTCCGGTACACCTCGTCGTCCTGGTCGTCGCGGATGCAGGGCACGTTGGTGGGGATATCGACCACTTCGAGCTTGTAGATCTCGGCGAACTCGCCGGCTTCGGTCATCGCCGTGCCGGTCATGCCGGCCAATTTGGGATACATGCGGAAATAGTTCTGGTAGGTGATCGAGGCCAGGGTCTGATTCTCGTTCTCCACCTCGACGCCTTCCTTGGCCTCCAGCGCCTGGTGCAGCCCCTCCGAATAGCGCCGCCCCTCCATCATGCGCCCGGTGAACTCGTCGATGATCACCACCTGGCCCTCGTGGACAATATAGTCGGTGTCGCGCTCGAACATTTTGTGGGCGCGCAAGGCCTGGTTGACGTGATGCACCAGGTTGATGTTGGAGTAATCGTAAAGGCCGCCTTCGTTCAGCAAGCCGGCGTCTTCCAGCAATTTCTCCACATGCTCGTTACCCTCGTCGGTGAGGGTGATGGTGCGGGCCTTTTCGTCCTTTTCGTAATCCTCTTCGATCAGGCCGGGGATCACCTTGTCGACCTCGTTATAGAGCTCGGACGAATCCTCGGACGCGCCGGAGATGATCAGCGGCGTCCGGGCTTCGTCGATGAGGATCGAGTCGACCTCGTCGACGATGGCGAACCGGAACGGGCGCTGCACCATTTCTTCGAGGGTGAATTTCATGTTGTCGCGCAAATAGTCGAAGCCGAATTCGGAGTTGGTGCCGTAGGTGATGTCGGCGCGGTAGCTTTCCCTGCGTTCCGGATCCGAGAGGCCGGGCACGATGCAGCCGACGCTGAGCCCGACGCGGCTGTAAATCTTGCCCATCCATTCGGCGTCGCGCTTGGCCAGGTAGTCATTGACCGTGACGATATGGACGCCGCCGCCGGTCAGCCCGTTCAAATAGACCGCCAGGGTCGAGCACAGGGTCTTGCCCTCGCCGGTCTTCATTTCGGCAATCATGCCCCGGTGCAGCACCACGCCGCCCACCAGCTGGACGTCATAGTGGCGCTCGCCGAGGCCGCGCCGGGCGGCTTCGCGCACAGTGGCGAAGGCGTCGGGCAGGATATCGTCGAGGCTTTCGCCGGCCTCCAGGCGCCCCTTCAGCCAGGGCGTGCGCGCCGCCAGATCGGCATCGCTCAAGGGTTCCACTTCGGCCTCGAGGGCATTGATCGCGTCGATGATCTGGTCGAGCCCGCGGATATAGCGGTCGTTGGCCGAACCGAACAGGCGCCGGGCGATGGCGTCAAACATTCATATCCCTCTAAGTCAATTTCGATGGAATTGGGAGCGCTTTCATCAAGCTTGGCAAAGAGATAGAACGCACCAGCGCCGCTGTCAACGATACCCACAATACCAGGCTGGTTGCTCGCGGGCTTGTGTGATGCGCGGCCATAAATGTTACCGTAATGTGCGCCATCCGCCTGGGCGCCAACGAGAGGTCTCCTTCATGAATATGCTTCCCCGGTCCGGTCTTTTGTCCGTAGGGTTCGCCCTGGCCTTCGGCCTCGCCGCGTTTGCCCAGGACGCCGCCAAAAACCCGGTAGTCGCCCTGGTCGATGGCCAGGAAATCTTGCTGTCGGACGTGGAGAACGTGCGCCGCCAGTTGCCGGCCCAGGCGCAAAACTATACCATCGAGACCCTGTCTGATCTGATCATCGGCAACATGGTCAATACCCGCCTGATCGCCGCCGAGGCCAGGCGCACCGGGCTCATGGACGATGCCGCCGTCAAGCGCCGGCTGGCCGCCATCGAAGCCCAGATTCTGGAGCAGGAATTCCTCAGCCGCAAACTGCAAAACGCGGTCACCGACGCGGCGCTGCAAGCCCGCTACCTTGCGTTCCTGAAAAAAACCCGCCAAGCGAAGAGGTCCACGCCCGCCATATCCTGGTCAAGACCAGGGACGCGGCGCTGGCCATCATCAAGCGGCTCCAGGGCGGCGAAGATTTCGCCAAGCTGGCGCGGAAAAATCCACCGGGCCGTCGGGCCGGAACGGCGGCGATCTTGGGTATTTCACCGCCGAGCGCATGGTGCCGCCGTTTTCCGAAGCCGCCTTCCAGCTCAGGCCCGGCCGCTTTACCGAGCGCCCGGTGAAGACCCGCTTCGGCTGGCACATTATCAAATCCGAAGGCAAGCGCCCCACCAAGGCGCCCAGCTTCGCCGCCACCAAGGCCAAATTGGCCGAAGAAGTGCGCAAATCGTTGAGCGACAATATCATCGCGGATCTGAAGAAAAACGCCAAGATCGAGATTTTCGGGCCGCAGGGACGGCAAAAGAAATAGCGGTTCTCGGAGGTTGGCGGCTTTTCCTGGACGCGAGCCGCCGTAACCGATAAAAGTGGCGCCGATTTCTTTACGATAATCGGAACCGCTCCAATGCCCCAGGATTCCAACGAGGATCAGCTTCCGGTCTCGCCCCTTGCGCCGGACGCATTCCCCAACATGCCGGCCATCGATGGTGTCGGCCTGGCCGCCTGCGCGGCGGGCGTCCGCTATGCGGGGCGCACCGATGTGCTGCTGGCCAAGCTGGCTCCAGGCACCACCGTCGCCGGCGTCTTCACCAAATCGAAAACGGCGGCGGCGCCCATCGATTGGTGCCGGGGGATTTTGCCGCTGGGGACCGCCGGCGCGCTGGTGGTCAATTCGGGCAACGCCAACGCCTTCACCGGGGCCCGCGGCGGCGACGCGGTGCGCGAAATGGCCGAAGCGGCGGCGGCGGCGTGCGGCTGCACCGTTGATCACGTCTATATCGCCCAAACCGGCGTCATCGGCGAGCC
>JAYGEH010000481.1:0-5772 GCA_046582475.1 Rhodospirillales bacterium | reverse complement strand
AGGTTGATCAACATTTGATCCTCCGGAATACCCATCAAAGCGGGCCTTCTGGCCTGCGGCATAACAACAGCCGGGTGACTGACTCCAGCGACCCGGCTGTTGTTGAATAGGCTCAAAGAGGCCTAATGGATTTTAACCGTCACGAATTTGCCGCCTTTGATCTCCAATTCTTTGAACGAGCCGAACACTTCGCCGACATCGTTGAACTCCACGTTGGTGGCGCCCACATAGTCGATGTCGCCGCCATCCTTCAGAACTTTCAGCCCTTTCGCCAGCTCGCCAGGCATGATCTTGACTCCCGGCGCATTGGCCACCGACATCATTTGCTTCTGCAGAGCGGAACGATCTGCCGAGCCGGCCGCCTGAATGGCCAGGATGAGCAAGGACGCGGCATCATAGGCTTCGCCGGTAAACGGTCCGCCTATCTTGATTCCGGCTTTGCCCGCCATTTCTCTAAAACTTAAGGCGCCTTTGGACGCGCCGCCGGGCACGGTGCCGACGGTGCCGGTCAGATCCTTGCCCATCGCCTTGAGCAGTGTGTCGCCGATCATCCCGTCGGCCAGCACGAATTTATCGAAGGCGCCGGAGTCCAGGGACGCCTGGATAATTCCCTTGCCGCCCTGATCCACGTAGCCGAACACCACCAGATGCTTGGAACCGGTCGCCGAAAGCGCGCCGACCTCGGCCGAATAATCGGATTTGCCGTCTTCATGGGCGGCCGAGATTGTGACCTTGCCGCCGGACATTTTGAATGCATCACCGAAAGACTGGGCGAGACCTTTGCCGTAGTCGTTGTTGGTATAGGTGATGGCAACTTCCCTGATTCCCCTGCTCTTCAGCACGCTAGCCAGGACTTTGCCCTGACGGGCGTCACTCGGCGCGGTGCGGAAGAAATAGCCCTTGTCCTTGATGGTCGACAAGCCGGGCGAGGTCGCCGACGGCGAAACCATTACCACGCCGTTGGGGACCGCTACATTGTTGGCGACGGCGGTTGTCACGCCCGAGCAGTCCGCGCCGACGATGGCCGCTACTTTATCAGACGTGATCAAACGCTCGGCGGCGGCGGTGGCGGCGGCGGAATCGATGCAGGTAGAATCGGCGCGAACCGGCACGATCTTCCTACCGCCAAGCAGCAAGCCGGAATCGGACGCCTCCTTGAAGGCCAGCTCGCTGGCCTTGGCCATGTCCGGCGTCATCGATTCGATGGGACCCGTAAAGCCGAAAATCACGCCGATCTTGATGGCATGGCCGGCGGCCAGAGAATAACCCGTCGCGGCGAGAATCATCGCCGATACTAACAGCAATATTTTCATGACTTCCTCCTTGGTCATCGGTTCGTTGCGAACCGTTCATATTGAACATAGTGTCCTGGAATTTTTTATGACGTCAGTATCGCTTTCACCATTTGACTCATATTAGGCGATCTCCGCGGTGGTCGCGACCTCTCATTTACCTCTCCCACTGTTTTTATGGACTTCGGGCAAAATGCCGCCAGGGTTGAACCGCAACATGATGAGCAGCACCAGACCCATCACAAAGGCTCGCATATGCTGCGCCGTTTCCATGAGATGCTGGCGGACCGTATTGTCCTCGCCGAGCCAGCTTGTGGCGTTGTCGATCATCCAGACGCCAACGGGTTCCGCCTCGATCCAGGCAAACCAAATAACAAATCCGCCGAGCACGGCGCCCAAATTATTGCCCGATCCGCCGACGATCACCATAACCCATATGAGAAAAGTAAAGCGCAGCGGCTGATAACTGCCGGGCGTAAATTGTCCGTCGAGTGAAACCAGCATGGCGCCGGCGATACCGACCACGGCGGAGCCGAGGACGAACACCTGCAGGTGCCTTCCGGTGACGTTTTTGCCCATCGCATTGGCGGTGGATTCATTGTCGCGGATGGCGCGCATCATCCGGCCCCAGGGTGAATTAAGGGCCCTGACACTGAGGCCGAGAATAATGAGAAGGACGGCCGTGAACAGACCCGCATAGGTAATCTTGACGAACAGACTGGAATAATCAATGACAAGTTGCCTAAGCATCGCCGGCCGTTCGCCTGCCGATACCGCGTCAAGCGAGGCCGAGTTGAGCCAGGTGGCCGCCTGGATAAACCAATCCGTTTGCTGCAGGTCGAGCTCGTAAGGCGCCGGGCGGGGCAGGCCGGTCACATTCTTGACCCCGCGAGTGAGCCAGTCCTCATTTTTCAACAGCGCGATAATGATCTCCGAGATGCCGAGGGTGGCGATGGCCAGGTAATCCGACCTGAGGCCCAGTGATATCTTGCCGACCAGCCAGGCGGCGCCCGCCGCGAAAAGGCCGCCAGCAATCCAGGAGACCAGAATGGGCAGGCCCAATCCGCCGAGGTAACCGGTGACCGCCGGATTGACCGCCTCGATGTCGGCGATCGCCGTATCGGAAAAGGCGCGCATCGCCCAAATGCCCAACAATATGACGATGGCCATGAGCGCGGCGCGGACCGGGCTCTTGGGAAGATTTTTATGGACCAGGACCGCGGCGGCGATGGTGATGAGCAGAACCAGGGCGGCCAGGAACAGGTTCGTCCCGCCCGCCGACCAGGCTTCGGCGACCGGCGGCGCCGACACCAAAACCCCCGCCACGCCGCCCAGCGCGGCAAATCCCATGGTGCCCACGTTGAACAGCCCGGCATACCCCCACTGGATGTTGACGCCCAAGGACATGACCGCCGAAATGAGGCAAAGATTGA
The DNA here is from genome assembly GCA_046582475.1 of Rhodospirillales bacterium. Classification (GTDB taxonomy): domain Bacteria; phylum Pseudomonadota; class Alphaproteobacteria; order Rhodospirillales; family UBA2165. The sequence goes on along the minus strand of JAYGEH010000481.1, from coordinate 3,047 downwards.
AGATGGCGAGGGCGACCGACGGGGACTGGGTCACGCCGACGGTGACCAGCAAGAGGCCCATGATAGTGAAGGCAAGGGTTGCGCGGCGGGCGTTGCTCATAAATTCCGCCCCCTCAATATGCCGGTCGGCCGGATGAGCAGCACAAGCACAAGAATGAAGAAGGAAACGGCGAACTTGTAATCGGTGGACAGAAGCTGAATCAATCCCTCGGGCGTATGGTCGCCGGGCAGAAGATAGCCGAAAAATTTCCGGTAGGCGTAGGTGACGGTGATTTCCGAAAAGGCGATCAAGAAGCCGCCCAGAATGGCGCCCATCGGATTGCCGATCCCGCCGACAATGGCGGCGGCGAAGAATGGTAATAGGAGCTGGAAATAGGTGAAGGGTTTAAAGCTTTTGTCGAGGCCGTAAAGGGTGCCGGCAATGGTCGCCAGCGCCGCCGTTAAAACCCAGGCAATCACCACGACGCGTTCCGGATCAATGCCCGACAGCAGCGCCAGATCCTCGTTGTCCGAATAGGCGCGCATCGCCTTGCCGGTCCGCGTTTTCTGCAGAAACCAGAACAAAGCGGCCCCCAGGATGACCGCCACCACGACGCTCAATGCCTGGCTTACCTTGATGGTGAGCCCTTCGTTCAGACCGGTCATCTGCTTGAACGTGCGGGCCTTGATGATAAAACGCTCACCGTCGGCGAAGGATTGGTCGTCGGGACCGATGATGAAGCGGACGATCCCATTCATCATGAACATCACCCCAATCGAGGCGATGACAAAAATAGCCGGAGAGCTGCGCTTGGCCCGGTAGAACCGATATACCAGGCGATCGGTGAACAATGTCGCCGCAACCGCAATCGCAATGGCCAATGGCAGTGCCAGCAACGCCGTCGGCAGCGGCCCCAAACCGATGCCCAGGGACTGCAACCACCAGGTCAGCAGAACCGTGGCCATGGTGCCAAACGCCATCATGTCGCCATGGGCAAAATTGGCGAAGCGCAGGGTGGCGTAGACTAGGGTTATGCCAAGCGCCCCGAGGGCGAGCTGGGAGCCGTAGGCGAGCGCCGGCACAATGACAAAGTTGGATATCAGGACAAGAGCGTTGAGGAGATCGATCATGGCGTCTCATCCGCCTAAAAATGAGCGCCGGACTTCGGGATTTTCCAGCAATGCCGGGCCCGTATCGACAAAGCGGTTCTCGCCGTTAACCATTACAAATCCCTTGTCCGCGATAGCCAGCGCCTGGCGGGCGTTCTGTTCAACAATTAGTACGGCCATGCCGGTATCCCGGATCTCAAGAATGCGCTCGAACAGCTCATCCATGACGATCGGCGACACGCCGGCGGTCGGCTCATCCAGCATGAGGACAGTCGGGTCGGTCATCAAGGCCCGGCCAATGGCGACCTGTTGGCGCTGGCCCCCCGAGAGCTCAGCCGTCAATTGACGGCGTTTATCCTTGAGCGCGGGAAACAGCTCGAACACCCTGTCCTTGGATTCCTCAATGCCCGCGAAGCGCAGATAGGCACCCATCTCGAGATTTTCCTCCACCGTCAGGCCGGCGAAGACATTGTTGATCTGGGGAACGAAGGCCATGCCTTTTTTTACCCGGTCCTGGGGGGCGAGCGCGCCGATGTCGGTGTCCGCCAGGGTAACCTTGCCTTCTCGTAGGGAAAGCATGCCGGACAAGGCTTTCATGACGGTGGATTTTCCCGCGCCGTTGGGCCCGACGACCACGGCGACCTCGCCTTTGTCCACGGAGATGGTGCAGCCGCGCAAGATATCCGCGCCGCCATAGCCGCCGTACATGTTTTGTCCGCTCAGATAACTCACCTGGTGGCCACCTCCCCAACATGTTTGTGGGTGCTGCCGAGATAGGCTTCGATGACTCGGTCATTCGCCATTACCTCGTCCGCCGTGCCCTGGGTCAGCACATTTCCCTCGGCCATCACGATCACCGGTTCACATAACTTCGAGATGAATTCCATATTGTGCTCGATCATGCAGAACGTGTATCCGCGTTCGCGGTTGAGGCGCTGAATGGCCTCGCCAATTTCGTTGAGCAGCGTCCGGTTGACCCCCGCACCAACCTCGTCGAGCAGCACGACTTTGGCGTCAACCATCATCGTGCGGCCCAGCTCCAACAGCTTTTTTTGCCCGCCGGACAAATTTCCCGCCGCCTCGTCGGCCAGGTGAGTGAGATTGAGAAACTCGATGACTTCATCGGCTTTTCTGCGGACAGCTTCCTCTTCGCCCGCGACCTGTCGGCGCCGGAACCAAGCGTTGAGAAGAGTCTCGCCCGACTGTCCGTCGGGTACCATCATTAAATTCTCGCGAACTGTCAGCGAGGAAAATTCTTGAGCGATTTGAAATGTTCGCAACAGCCCTTTTGCAAATAGCTCGTAGGGTTCCAAGCCGGTTACGTCCTCGCCGTCGAGCAAGATACGCCCGCGGGTCGGAGCAAATACCCCGGCGATGACATTAAAGAGCGTGGTTTTGCCGGCGCCGTTTGGGCCGATCAATCCGGTAATCTTACCTTTTTCGAATTTAATATTGATACCATCGACCGCTTTCAGTCCGCCAAAATATAAGGCAACGTTTTCAGCGGTGATCATGCTCTATCGGCTTTTGCTTCGGCTTGAGGTTCTTCGATTGGTTATTGAAATTTGGAGAAAGCGTAACATAAATGGAAACTTTAGTGGCGATTGGTTAACCGGTCAATTTTCCGATCTCGGCGGTCATGAACAACACAGGATGGAATTATCTCGCAGTACGAAATTGGTGAATTTCTCGGATCAAATTGCCAGAGCCATTGGAACAATGATACATGCCCAAAAAGCGAGTCGCGCGCGTTTAATGACTGCTTATGGCTAAAAGCAGACCTCACGGTGCCTAAAAATGATGTCCGCTTTGCCCCCTATGCTGTTGCAAAACTATGACCACCCCCATGGTGGCGCAACTTATGAATCGCGATCGTTATACCGGTAAATTATTCTTGCTTGGAATGGCTTCCGGGCGAATCATTGTTGCTGAAAATTGGTCCGAAATTAGTTTTACAA
>JAYGEH010000446.1:0-2859 GCA_046582475.1 Rhodospirillales bacterium | reverse complement strand
ACGCGAAATTTCCGTGGACGGAGTTTTGCAACAGAATAGGGGGGTAAGCAGACATCATTTTGAAGTCACGGGAGGTCTGCTTTTAGCCCATAAGCGGACATCCACCTTGTGGTTGGCCGCTCTTTTTCACCACTTTTAATTTTAACCTAAAGACTTATGATATATTTTAGGCACTTAGGTTATTAGACCAACAAGGTAAGGTTACTTTTCAGTGAAGTACTTTCGTATCCAATTCTGTTTTATTGTTGTTTCAATATTCATTGGCCACGAATTGACCAGTTAAAGCCGCCAATACCTCATCGGCGGCACGATGGATGCGGTGATCAATCAAAACCCAACCAATCAGGTACGAACCGCTGTGAGAATGCTGCACCGGCACATCAACGGCGAGGCCATAGACACTACAACCGGACGCACACCGATCGAAATTTTTGTCCGCGTAAACATACCGTAGCCCCTGATTTAACAGGATAGATAAGCCTTATGACTTTCGATTATTCTTCATTACTGCGCCGGGGCCTCCCACCAGCGGCGGCCCAATGGACTGATTTCCCCGAATATAATTTTATCGGGGGCCACAATGATGAAGGTGCCGTGCCGGTTGACGACTTTATTAAATGCGCCCGCGAAGTTTTATCCCGCGAAGGACAAACCCTCGCCACATATGGCTTGGCAAGCGGCGCTCAAGGGTATTTACCGCTCCGTGAGTTTATCGCAAAGACTTTAAATCAACGCGCTGGCATGCAGGAAGAGGCCCAGAATATTTTGCTGGTATCCGGATCCTTGCAAGCGCTCGACCTAGTGAACGATGTGTTTCTTGAACCTGGCGATACGGTGATTGCCGAAGAAGCGAGTTATCAGGGAACATTGCAAAGGTATAATCGCTGCGGCGTCCAAATCCTTGGGGCGCCTTTAGATGATCGCGGCATCAAGATGGATGCGCTGATCAATATACTCTCAGACCTACGCGCAAAAGACGTTACGCCGAAATTTATTTACACAATTCCAACCGTTCAAAATCCTACCGGCACCGTGATGCCAGAGGAACGACGCCTGCAATTGTTGCGGATTTCGGAAGACTTCGGCGTGCCGGTTTTTGAAGACGACTGTTATGCCGACTTAACCTTTAACGGCATTCGGCCAAATTCGATACGCTCGCTGGATGACAGTGGCCGCGTGATTTATTGCGGCTCGTTTTCCAAAACGATAGCCCCTGCCCTTCGCGTCGGTTTTATCGCCGCCGATTGGAACATATTATCCCGGCTGATCTCGCTAAAATTTGATGCCGGTTCAGGCGCCTTAGAACAAATGCTGCTCGGCGAATATTGCAACACACATTTCGAAGATCATATCGGCGATATGGCCGCGATCCTTAAAGAAAAATGTGATGTCATGGTGGAGGCCGTCGCCGCAGAGTTTGGTACAATCGCTGAACTACGCCCGCCCGAAGGTGGCATCTTTGTTTGGGTCACGTTGCCAGATGAAGTTGATACAATGAAGTTATCAGAAGTCGCCGGCGCCGAGGGCGTTGCGATAAACCCCGGTGCCGATTGGACTGTCACCCCTCATTCCGGTAGCCACAAAATGCGCCTTTGTTTTGGTCATGCATCCGCCGAGGAAATTCGCGGCGGCATCGCCAAGCTCGCCCAAATTTGCCACCGAGAATTCGGCGTTCCGCTTCGCAGCGGCAACGTCGGTCGCTCGTGATTTATCGTAAAATATTTTCCCTAACGCCAAATATATTCCACCATACCTAGTTCACACAGATCGATCTGCGTCAGCTCAGTTCGTGGCGGACCATGGCGGCGCCCAAAGCCATCGCTTTGATTTTGCCGAAAGCGACGTCGCGGGGCAGATATTTGAGTCCACAATCGGGCGCGACGATGATCTGCTCGGCCGGGCAATGGGGCAACGCACGGCGGATGCGCTCCGCCACGATCTCCGGCGTCTCCACCTCCAGATCCAGGAGATCGATCACGCCCAGGATGATCTTCTTGTCAGGTAGGGTTTCCAGAACCGCGCAATCGAGCTCCGACTGCGCCGTCTCGATGGAGATGCAATCGGCCGAACACCCCGAGAACTCGGGCAGAAAGGAATATCCTTCAGGTCTCTCGTGGATGATCGCTGCGTAGCCGAAGCAAATGTGGACAGCGGTCTCACCGGCCAGGCCGTCCAACGCCCGGTTGAGGGCCTCTAGCCCATACTCCCTAGCCTTGTCGGGTCGCGCCTGCATGTAGGGCTCGTCAAACTGCACGATGTCGGCGCCGGCCGCGAACAGATCCTTTGCCTCCTCATTGACGGCGGCGGCGTAATCGAGCGCAAGCGCGGTTTCGCTGTCGTAGAAATCGTTTTGCGCCTGCTGCGACATGGTGAAGGGGCCCGGCACGGTCATTTTGATGCGCCGGTCCGTATGGGTGCGCAGGAACTTGACGTCGGCGACTTCCACCGGGTGCTTGCGGCGGATGGGGCCGGTGATTCTTGGCACCTTGTTGGGGTGGCCGCTGCGGTCGAGGGCCGTGCCCGGGTTTTCGATATCGACGCCGTCCAGGGCCGTGGCGAACCGGTTAGAGTAACTTTCGCGGCGCATCTCGCCGTCAGTGATGATGTCCAGACCGGCCAACTCCTGCTCGCGTATGGCGAGAAGGGTGGCATCGTTCTGGGCTTCCTCAAGCCATTCTGAATCGATGCGCCAAAGCTCTAGCGCCCGAACCCGCGGCGGGAACCGCCCGGCCAACTTTTCTCGGTCGATCAGCCAATCGGGTTGCGCGTAGGACCCGACGAGAGATGTTGGCAACAGCGTGTTCGCGGCTTCGGTCATTTCGATCCTCCCTCGGCGTTCCGATCCGCCTTAATCCTCCC
>JAYGEH010000258.1:0-5326 GCA_046582475.1 Rhodospirillales bacterium | reverse complement strand
CAATCCAGCCATCCGGCCTCTTCTCCAAATGCGAGCGAAAGAGTCGCTGCTGAATAAATTTGGGGCGAGCCTACTGGCTTTTGTTACACCGTCGACTGGCAGGGTTCACGCCCATTTCAATGTTGCATCAACAAAATCAGGTCGGTGGTCGTGCGATCGTCAATTTATTTCCAGCTGGCGCCGTACGGCGGGATCAGGCCCGCACTCCGCCGGCGCTCGAGGCTTGCCTTGACGTTGTCGGAGCGCGAGGAGATATCCCGAGGGATTGTGGCTCGGCGGTCGATCCGCTCTATGGCATCGTTACTGGGCCGCTCGCCATCGACGGTGAGCCGTGAAGTTTGTCGTAATGGCGGCTATGATCGATACCGAGCAGCTGTAGCCGATGAACAGGCCTGGATCCGCACCCGCCGCCCGAAGCGTTGCAAGTTAGCGAACAGTCCATGGCTACGCCAGGCGGTATCGCGGAAGCTCGGCTTGAACTGGTCCCCGGAGCAGATTGCCGGATGGCTTAAGCGCACGCATCCAGAAGACGGGTCTTACCAGGTGTCACACGAGACCATCTATCGCAGTTTATTCGTTCAAGCCCGCGGTGTGCTTAAGAAAGAGCTGCTTCAGCACCTTCGATCGAAGCGCACGATACGCCGGTCCAAACAGGCAACCCAGAAAGGCAGTGACCATGGACAGATCAAGGATATGATCTCGATCCGCGAGCGTCCGGCTTCGGTTGAGGATCGGGCGGTGCCGGGTCATTGGGAAGGTGATCTGCTGTCGGGATCGAAGAACAGCCACATCGCGACACTGGTCGAACGCCATACGCGATACGTGATGCTGGCGAAGGTTGCCAATAAGGAAACCAATACCGTTGTTTCCGCGCTTATCAAGCAGGCGAAAAAGCTACCAACCGAGCTCTACAAATCGCTGACCTGGGGTGGTGGCAAGGAACTCGCAGATCATCGACGGTTTAGTCTGGCGACCGACATTGATGTCTACTTCTGCGATCCGCAAAGCCCGTGGCAGCGGGGATCCAATGAGAACACCAATGGCCTCTTGAGACAGTACTTCCCCAAGGGAACCGACTTGTCGGTATACTCGCAGGCTGATCTGAACAAGGTGGCGAGGCAGCTAAACGAACGGCCCCGCAAGACGTTGGAGTTTGAAACGCCGGCAGAAAGATTTAACGCCTGTGTTGCGTTGACCGATTGAGGCGGCAGCTAAACCCGGTCATTCAGGCGCAGGAAATCAATGTCGACTCTGCCCCCGAAAGCGGACGAAACAGCCAGATACGCTGAACGTCTCCCGTTGACCCGAAGGAGACCTTGGGCGGCGTTCCGAAAACCAGCGATTTCCGTACGCCTGGTGATGTCGTTATTGCGGCAAGCTCCAATCGTCATAGCTCAGTGCGTCTATATCGACGGTGGTTCCATGGCCCCGGGCTGGCCCGCGTGGCAGATCGGCAGCGCCTTCGTATCCTTCGCTACAAAATAGTTCGATCACATTATCCGAGGGATCACGAAAAAACATCAAAGCCTCGACACCTTGACGGGTCCAAAAATTTGAAGTGGGGATGCCGCAAGCGGTAAGCCAGTCCTTCATTTGAACCAATTCTTCAGGCCCAACGTTGAAGGCCATATGGGGATATTCCGTGCTTTCATTTAAAAATGTGCATCCCACCGAACCGATGCCAATTCTTGCGCCGGCGATCTCGAAAAAAGCGAATGCCACGACCGATGATACGATTTGTTCACCGCCAAGAACATCGCGATAGAACCGAATGCCTTCCTCGAGGTCGCGGCACGGTACGCTGACGTGATCGAGATGATTGAACTTTGGGGAGCCTGAAACCTTAGCTTGATCGGCGTCCAGATTATCGACTTGATCCATGCCACCCTCCATAGACGATTTCGAACGTATCATAGAGGAAGTGGGGCCGTTAGCAATGGGTGGCACGGAAAAGAACCATTTCCGAATACCCGATAATAGGGAATTAACGGAACCACTCCAGCAGGCTGCTGAGAAACCCACCAGATCCCGGCCGATGTTTTGGGTTTGTCGGGTTTGGATCCTGCGGCATGGGGTTTGACCCTGTTTTTCAGGGTCATTTCCGTGGAAAATCTTTGTATTCGGATGGTTTGGACAGTGGCTATTATTTCACGGCTATTATTTCATGACAGTATACTTAATTATTGCAATATCATAACATTAATTAAGTATACTGTCATGAAATATATATGAAATAGGTACTTAGGCGTTGGCTGAAGTAATCGGGGCTTACCAAGATCCGCAACGCCCCATCGATCCGCTGGACACCGGCAACGAATGAACTCCGCCTCAAATGCCCTATCGCGAATCGCTGGGGCGCCCGGCCCGCCGAGCCCGCTCTGCCGAAGCGGCTGCGCAGGCTGCACCCGGGGCCATCCCAGGCCGAGCTGGAGCCTACCTGGTCAATTCTTTGAACAGCCCATAGAGCGCATTCTGGCCCTCGAAACCGATGCCCGGCAATTCCGGCGCGCGCAGGTAGCCGTCTTCGATGCTGGCGCCGTCCGCGTAGCCGGAGAACGGACCGAAGACTTGCGGATAGGATTCGCACATGCCCATGCCGAAGCCCAAGGCGCAGGCCAAGGACATCTGATTGCCGCCGTGGGGAATAAAGGACGACGGCGCCCATCCGAAGGATCGCGCCATGCCTAGAATCCGCGCGCACATGCCGATGCCGTAGCTCTGCGGAACGTCGATGTTGAGGATGTCGGTTCCCGGCCGGAAACCGCCGTAGCGGAGAAGGTTCTGAAAATCTTCCACCGAAAACAAATTTTCGCCGGCCGCCGTCGGGTTTCCGTAAGCCTCCACGAACGCCGACGTCGCCTCGAAATCAATGGGGTGGACCGGTTCCTCGAACCAGCGGAGGCCATGGGGCTGCAGCCGTTCCGCGTATGCCAGCGCCCGCTCCGGGCTCAACCCGCAATTGGCGTCGACGGCCAGTTGATGGCCGCTGTCCAGGACCGAGAGGATGGTTTCGATGCGCCGGACATCGTCGTCGATGGGCAGCCCGCCGACCTTGGCCTTGACCAGGGTATAGCCCTGATCGAGATAGCCCCGCATCTCGTCCTGGAGGCTTGCCGGTGTTTCATCGGGCGAGTACCAGCCGCCGCCCACGTAACAAAAGATCCGCTCCGCCGGCGCGCCGCCGCCATAGCGTTCGGCGATCAATATGTGCAGCGGTTTTTCCTCGATCTTGGCCATGGCGTCCCAAACGGCGACTTCGATGGTGCCGATGCCGACCGAGCGTTCCATATCGCCGCCGGGCTTTTCGCCGAACATCATGGCGTCAACAATTGCCTGGGGATCGAAGGTACCCAGCTCCGCATCCAGCAAACTGTCCGGTTCCTGGCGCAAGATTCGGGGGATGAGGCGGTCCCGCATCTGGGCGCCGCAGGCGTACCGGCCGGTGGAGTTGAACGCGAAGCCTGTCACCGGCGCGCCGTCCCGGACCACATCGGTCGTCACCGCCACGATCGAGGTGGTCATATCGTCGAACGAAAACACCGCGTTGCGGATGTTCACGTCCAGTTTTATGGACTTCTCCCGGATATCGGTAATGCGCATTTAGAGCGGCTCCGGATTAATATGAACCATTTGACCGGGATGATTTTGCCCCGTGGCGAGGAGCACGCCGCATGGCGATGCATTGGCATCGGCAAAGATGTGCGACGACGTCCACGCATCAAAAGCACCCGGCCTCTGGTGGGTCAAATCGGCTCCTAAGGCGGCGCCCCGGCGCTTGCCCGGAAAACCGATTTGTTGCGATCAAATTGATTCATATTTATCCGGAACCGCTCCAGGTTGGCTTTGATCGAGCCGGGAGCTTAAAGTAATATTTCAAAGGCGCAATGGCGGAACGGTGCGCACCGCAAAACAAAATTCCGCGACCGTTAAGGGAGGGCTGATTTGGACCTGCAACTCGATACCGAGCACACAATTTTGGCCGACAGCGCCGAGCGATTTTTGTCGGAAAACTACGATCACAGCGCCCGCCATGGGGACACCGGGGATGGCGGCGCGTGGCAAGACGACATGTGGGGCCGCTTCGCCGAGCTCGGCTGGCTGGCGCTGCCGTTCGCCGAAGAAGATGGCGGCCTCGGCGCCGGCATGGTGGAAATCTCGATCCTGGCCGAAGCGTTCGGACGCAACTTGGTGACCGAGCCGTACATGACCACGGTGGTGCTGTGCGGCAGCCTGGTGGCCGCCATCGGCACCCCGGATCAGCGTGCCGAGATTCTGCCGGCAATCGGCGAAGGCACTCTCAGGCTTGCCTTCATGGGCGGCGCATCTGGTGAACCATCCCTCGAAGCCACGAAAAATGGCGACGGATATATTTTGAGCGGCGCCCGCAAATCGGTGATCGACGCGCCCATGGCCGGGCGCTTGCTGGTTCCGGCGCGCCTCGGCGGGACCACCAGCGTCTTTGTGCTCGATTGCGATGCCCCCGGCGTCACCATCCGTCGGCACCGCACCATCGCTGGCGGCCACGCCGCCGATGTGGAACTGACCGGCGCCGAGGCCCCGCGCGCGGCGCTGCTGGGCGGCTTGGAGGACGCAGCGGAGGCCATCGAAGCCGCCGTCGATCACGTCATCGCCGCCCTTTCCGCCGATGCCGTCGGCGCCATTGCAAAATTGGTGGAAGCGACCGTCGAATATACCAAGACCCGCGAGCAGTTCGGCCGGCCGATCTCCAAGTTTCAGGTCCTGGCGCACCGGCTTGTGGATATGAAAGTGGCCGAAGAAGAAGCCCGCGCCGTCACCATGCTGGCGGTGTTGTCGGTGGACGCACCCCGGAATATGCGCCGGCGCGCCGTCTCCAGCGCCAAATCCAAGGTCGGGCGCTGCGCCCGCTTCACCGGCCAGAGCGCCATCCAGACCCACGGCGCCATCGGCACCACAAAGGAATTGGCCGTCGGCAACTACGTCAAGCGGCTGATGGTTTACGAGGCGACGTACGGCAGCACCGCACATCATGCCGAACTTTATGCGGATATCATCGCCGATCCCGACACCGCCGGCGCCGGCTTGTTGCTATCGCCAGCGGCTTGAATTTAGGGAGAATGACTTCGTGGATTTGAACCTTGCCCCCGAGGATGTCGCCTTCGCCGAAGAGGTGCGCGCCTTTATCGACGCCAACTTGCCGGACGCTTCGCGCCGCGTCATGGATTTGACCACCGCGTTCCTGAACGAGCCGGAAGCCGGCTATGAATGGCACAAAATGCTCTATAAAAAAGGCTGGTCGGTGCCGGCCTGGCCGGACGAGCTGGGCGGTCCCGGCTGGTCGCCGGTG
>JAYGEH010000423.1:0-1650 GCA_046582475.1 Rhodospirillales bacterium | reverse complement strand
CATAAACCGCATCCCGCCCGGCGGGGGAGGCCCATGCCCTTTTCCTCCGCTATCCTGCGGATGTGGTTCAACTTCTCGGTCATGTTAATATTTCCGAAATCGAGGCCTATGGGGTCCGCTGGCGGTATCCGGGCGCTTCCCCCTCCCGCGTGTGAAACATACCGCCCTTTGGTAAATTGAGTGCAACAGGAAATGCGCGGAGGCGCCGCATTTTGCGCCCGGCCTCGAATTATCTCACCGGCCCCGCCACATTCCCGATGTACGGGCCGGCGACGAGTCATGGCCAATGCCCTTTGGTATTTTCCCTAGCAACTTTTCGCCGTACCGGCGAGGGGCTTGGCTAAATCTGCTCAGCGCCAATCATCGATGAGGTAGACCCCGGGCCGGTGGTAGCCGGCTTCATTGCCGCTTTGCATTGCCACTCCCTGAAGATCCGTTCGAAAGCCTCGCGCAATCATGATGGGATATACTTCCTGGTGCGCCAGATTTACTCCTGCCTCGAGCCGCGCCAACCCCTTGGCGGCGGCATGCGCCTCGCAGGCATCCAGGAGCCGATCGAAATCGCGCTCCGCGTTCGACCCGCCACGCACGACGCCGAATTTCACGAGGCAGCTTGTCTCACCCGCTTCACTGCCCAGCCCACAGTGGCAAACAGCGACCCCGTCCAGACCTGCATCGCCCTACAGCAATACCGTGTCACCCAGGCCGTGATCGTGAAGCGCTTGAATTTCAGTCGTAAGATCAAGACCCGAATACACTTGGTCGGTGAGTTCGCGGCAAGCCACCAGGCACGCTTCCTTTTCTGTCTCCGGCAACCGGGTATAGGACGATGACATTTCGGCATCGGCACCTCTCGCCACCGGCTTGGACATGAATGCGGTAAGAAAGGGCGGCCAAAATCCAAATCTGCGATAGAGTTCCAAATGCTTGGGGCTGTGCGAAAAGGTAAAAAGGCCGACATGCTCCGTCTTCCATTCGTCGAAAGTCTCCATGATCGGTCCCATCAGCTTTTGGGCGATGCCTTGATCCCGAAAATCGGGATGGATGATCAGCGGGCCAAAGTAGCCGACGGTGCCCCAATTCACGGCAAAATTCGATCCGACAATCTCTCCGCCCGCTTCAGCCGTGAAGGCGGCCAAGGGGTCGATGCGCCAACGCGCGTTGACGTAGTCCCGATCTTCCAAAAAACTCTCTGGCTCGGGTACACCAACGAACGTGCCGAAAGCCAGCTGGAAGATTTTCTTTGCCGCCGGCAGGTTGCCCTCGATCATTCGACGAACTGAAACGCGGGCTTGAGCGGGTTGTTGGTCGTCGGTCATTCCTGGCCTCCTTCCATCCCGAAATCACGCTATTTGTCATTGTGGTTGTCTGATTACGTTTCCATCCGCGAATGTTAGCAGGGATTTCCAGATTGCTCATCTCGCTCATCGAAGGCGAAAGAACCACCAAATATTGAGCGAAAGCGTGCCCACTCAACCCGAATTGCCAGCCTGGGATGGGCCACGCTGTGTGCCCGAGACGCTGCCAAGGCGCAATCGTTTAAGAGAGGACGGCCGTTCGGCAACTGCCGAGAGTCCGGCGCCAATCTGGACATGCCCCCATTTCGGGTCCGGCTTAAAAAGGCCGGCAAAGAACGCCGAGCAGGGTGTC
>JAYGEH010000374.1:0-14595 GCA_046582475.1 Rhodospirillales bacterium | reverse complement strand
GGGCTTCCAGCGCCGTCAGCCAGCGTTTGAAATTGGGATGCTCGTCCAGATCGAAATCATAGGTTTCCCAGCCCTTGGTCCAGCTATAGCTGGCGATATCGGCGATGGAATAATCATCGCAGCCAATATATTCGCTTTGCCCCAGCCGGTTTTCTAGCACCGAGTACAGGCGCAAAACCTCGGTGTGATAGCGTTCCTTGGCGTATGGAACGTCTTCCTTGGCGAAGCGGATATAGTGGTTGGCCTGGCCGAACATGGGTCCGATATGGCCGCCCTGGAAATTCAGCCATTGCTGGATGTCGTAGCGGATGCGGGTGTCGTCCGGGTAAAACTTGCCCGATTTCTCGGCGAGATAGATGATGATGGCGTTGGATTCCATCATCGTGTATTCGCCGCCGCCCGGGCCATCGGTGTCAACAATCGCAGGCACCTTCTGGTTCAGGCTGAGCCGCGTATGTTCTTCCGAGCGCTGTTCGCCTTTGCCGAAATTGACCAGGACCAGCTTGTACTCCAGGCCGGTTTCTTCCAGCATCAGCATGGCTTTTTGGCCATTGGGCGTCGGCGCGGTGTGCAACTCGATCATCGATGGGTCTCCTTAGTGTAATTCGCTACGTTCTACAAACATTATGAAATTAATGGTCCGGCTGCTCAAGGACCAACTCGGCGGGCCTTGTCAAAGACCGCACTGTTGATAGGATTGAGAAATACCGGCTCGCTGGCGGGAGCATCACAGAATGGCTGAAAAATTCACCAAGACCGATCTTGAATGGCGCCATCAATTGACGCCCGAGCAATTCCACGTCACCCGCGAGAAAGGCACCGAGCGCGCCTTTTCCAAGGGTTACAACGATAACAAGGCAGCGGGCACTTATGCCTGCATCTGTTGCGGCGCGGATTTGTTTCAATCGGCCGATAAGTTCGATTCCGGCACCGGCTGGCCCAGCTATACCAAGCCGATCGCCGATACTGCCGTCATAACCGAACAAGATGCCAGTTTTGGCGTCATCCGCACCGAGGCCGTGTGCGCCCGCTGTGATGCGCATCTGGGCCATATTTTCCCCGATGGTCCGGCCCCAACCGGGCTCCGCTATTGCATCAATTCGGCATCGCTGTCCTTCAACGAAGACGAAGGCTGAACCAAACTTTTAAACTGGACGAGGACCGAAAACGCTGAACGCCGGTGGCCCCGCCGGCGCCCCCGACAATACCCGCGCGGTCCTGATCATGATCCTTTCAGGCGGCTTGTTGAGCGTCAACGATGCCTTCATCAAGGCGCCGCAATTGGACGGCATGCACGCCTTCGAGGTGGTGTTTTTCCGCAACCTGTTTGCCTTGATTTCGTTGATGCCCCTTTACGCCAAGCTGGGCGTGCGCCGGCTCCTGACCCGGCGCCCGGGACTGCATGTGGTGCGCAACGTCCTGCAGGCGGTTTCCATGGCCCTTTGGTTCCGGGCGCTGGAGCCGGTGGTATTCACACGCCTGATCTGGGCGGCGGCCATCGGCTATTTTGGCTTCGGCGAATTTCCCGGTCTCTGGTCCTGGATCGGCGCCGCCCTGATCATCTTCGGCGCGGCCTTGCTGCTGCGCGCCGAGGCGCGAGGCGGAGGCGGATCGAGCCGTGGTTGACTGGCCTTATAAATTGCGTTTCCATTGCACGAATCAATGATCTATTTGGCAATCAAGTAGGCAGATGACATATGGCTGAGATAATACTGGGCGTCGGATCCTCGCACGGGCCGCTGTTGAATTTGCCGCCCGAGCAATGGGAAGTACGCGCCAAGTTCGACCGGGCGCAGTCCGAGCTTGCCTACCGCGACGGCACCTATACGTTTCCCGAACTGGCCGAGCTGCGCGCCTGCGATGAATTCGTCGATCAATGCGTTATCGAGGTAAAGCGCGAACGCCACGCCCAATGCCAAACGCAATTGGACGACTTGGGCGCCCGGTTGCGCGCCGCCGATCCCGACGTGGTGCTGATCGTCGGCGATGATCAACGCGAATGGTTTTTCGAAGACACCCAGCCCGCCTTCGCCGTTTATTGCGGCGACGAGGTCCGGAACCTGACCTGGACCGACGCCGAACGGGAAGCGCGGATCAAGTCCGGGCGCGGCGGCGATCTCTATTCCTACCGGCCCGAAACGGATCAGACCTACCCGGTGGAACGGGAATTGGCGGAACGGATTTTGGGTGCGGCCATGGACGCCGAGATCGATGTGGCCGCCTCCATGCAACAGCCCAAGGGGCCGGACGGCCTCCGCAATATCGGCCACGCCTACGGCTTTATTTACCGCCGCTTGCTCCAGGACAAGCCGATCCCGATGGTGCCGGTGCTGCAGAACACGTTCTACCCGCCCAACCAGCCGGCCCCCAAGCGCTGCTTCGAATTGGGCCGTGTCATTGGCCAGGCGATCCGCGCATGGAAGTCGGACAAACGCGTCGCCGTGGTGGCGTCCGGCGGCATCAGCCATTTCGTTGTCGACGAGGAGTGGGACCACAAAATGCTGGACGCGTTACGGGATGGCGATAAGGACACGCTGGTCGATGAGCCCAATATCATGTTCCGGTCGGGCTCTTCGGAAACCAAAAACTGGATCACGGTGGCCGGCATAATGTCGGAGACCGAGCGGTCGATGGAGCTGCATGCCTATGTGCCCTGCTACCGGTCCGAAGCCGGCACTGGCAGCGGCATGGCCTTCGCCACCTGGCGTTAGCCGCCTGGCGTTACCTGGAGCCGGCGTTTGATAGGCGCGCCAATTCGTCGGCGTATTCTTGGTAGCGGCGGTGATATTCGCGGTGCGCCGGCTTGCCGGCGGTCAGTTCCAGAAATCTCCGCAAAACCGGCAGTTGCCGGCCGGCGAATTCCACCGCATCCACATCCGGCAGGCGCGGTATCAGCGAGACAAAGCTGACCACCACATGCCCGCCGGGCCGTCTCTTCGAGACTTTGGCCAGTTCATTCAACAAGGTTGGGACGCTTTGCAAAAGCCAATCGGCGTAGGGCTGGATGATCGCCGTCTGGCGCCGCAGCGCTTCGCCCTCGAAATCGAAATCCCGCCGGTCCAAAATCCTGCCGTCCCGATAGACGGTTTCCGCCGCCTCCGAGACATCGCACTCCCAGCCATCCCTCGGCACCAGCAAGTCCGCTTGGGCGTCTTCGCCCCGGTAGGGCGAGAATGGCATGGTCCGGCAGCGCGACGGCCGTTGGTCATAGATTTTGCAGCGGCCATCGGCGGCCAGTTCCGGGCAGTCGATGGCCGGCGGTATATAGGCGGTCGGCGCGATCCGGACGGCCAGTTGCTTAGCGTTCGGCAAGGTGACGCGGGCGCCCAGTCGGGCGGTATGATCGAACAGGGAAGCGCCTTGGCGTACCGGCGACCAGATCACCGCCAGCGGAAACCGGCCGGCATGGGCAAGCGCATCATCGAGGGTCAGAGGCAGCCACCCCTTGCAGCATTGGCCGCATTCGGTGCAATGAAAGTGGCGCTCCATCAGCCGCTCATGGCCGGGCTAAGCGGCACAGCATTTTTTATATTTCCTGCCCGACCCGCAGGGACAGGGATCGTTGCGCCCGACTTTTTCAACGTGGCGGGTTTCCGGTTTCGGATTGATATCGCCGTCCACATAAACCCAGCGCCCGCCGTCGCGGCGAAATCTGCCCAGCTCGTGATGCACATAATTCTCGCCGCCCCTTTTGAAGCGCGTGACGAACTCGACCGTGCCGGCCTGATCATCAGGCCCGCCGCCGGTGACGTCCCGGATCTCCAGCCCCATCCATTTGGCGTCCAGCGCCATGCTCTCCGCCGAGGAACGGTTGAAATCGCCCTTCACCTCGGGCGCGTGGGTGGCCTCGATATGATCAAATTCCGCGTTCACATAAGCGCTATAGCGGGACCGCATCAGCGCTTCCGCCGTGGCCGCCGGCGCGCCATCGACGATCGGACCGCAACAGTCCGCATAGTGCCGCCGGGAGCCGCAGGGACAATCGCTCATGTGGCGCTCATCCGGCGCACATCTCGGGCCGGCCCCTTAGAAGAAGGCGAGGGCGCGCATTTCGATGGACTGGCGCGCATAGGCGTCCGGCGGCGAGTTTGGATCATCGAACGACGTGTGCGCGGTAAAGCGCGCCCGGCCATCGGTTTCCGATTCATAAACCTTGAAAACCAGTGCCTCGTCACGGGACATGTTCGGGAAATAATACCATTGGTGCGCCGGATTGTACTTGATCTGATAGGTCTCGCCGCGGCGGTCGGGATAACGCCGCTCGGAGGCGATCAAATCATCCGCGTCCAAACTGCGCGCATCGGCGATGGCGAGCGGGTTTTTGAGAATCGGCTGGTTGATCGCGCGCCACACCTGGATCACGGCAAAGCGAGACTTCAGCAATTCCTCGGCTTCGTCCGGGAGAAGGTCCCGCACCCGCTGCGGACCGGACCATTCGGTGTAATCGTTGTGCGCCGCGTGGACCGGTTCCCGGATCAGCCGTTCCTCCGCCTCCGCCTGATCGCCGGATCGCAAGGTATGATCGAAAATATGCACCCGGGCCGCGCCGGAAACCTCTTTGATCAGTTTCTCGACTTCCGGATAATAGACCCGCGTCAGTTCATCCGCGTCGAAAAAATCATTCATTTTCGTGGCGTGATCGACGAATTCAAAGCCATGGACGTCCAGCGCCCAATCGCTTCTGGCGGCGCGGCCGTCGGCGATGGTAACGGTCTGGCCTTGGCGCTGGCCGCCCCGTTGCCGGCGCCGCATATCGCCAGGGCCGAAGGTTTCGTTGACCGGCTTGGCGCCGGTGTCGATGGAATACATGACCGTCGCATCGACCGCGCCCACCGGTTTATCTGCCTGCACGGCTTGGCTCATAATTCTTACTCCCGAATGTCAGATGGCATATAATTTGCCCACACTAGAACACATCTGGCCGGTTTTTCCAATTGCCGGCGGCTTGCCCTGGCGCATGCAATTTGTAACCTTCGGCGGCGCCCCAAAACCAGCCCAAGGACCCGAACCATGCAAGGCAAAATCGCCCTCGAAGAACATTTCGCCCTGGCAGAAACCTTTTCCAACTCCGGCCGCTTTTCGTTTGCCGGTCAGGCCGATGATCTCCGCCGCCGCCTCCTTGATATCCAGGAGACCCGCCTCGGCGAAATGGACGCCTACGGGATCGAATTCGCTATCCAGTCCCTGAACTCGCCGGGCGTTCAGGCGGTCCTGGAGCCCGCCATGGCGGTCGAGCTTGCCATCCGCGCCAACGATGTCCTGGCCGAGGAAGTGGCCAAGCGCCCCGACCGGTTCGCCGGCTTCGCGGCGCTGCCGATGCAGGACGTAGACGCGGCCTGTGCCGAAGTGGCCCGCTGCATCAAGGATCTGGGCTTCAAGGGCGTCAACCTCAACGGTTTCAGCCAGAAGGGCGGCGCCGACACCCAGGTGTTTTACGATCTGCCCGAATTCCGCCCCCTCTGGCAGGTGATCGAAGCGCTCGACGTGCCCACGTACTTGCATCCCCGCAACACGCTGCCCAGCCAGGCGCGCTGCTATGAAGGCCACCCCTGGTTCGAAAACTCGGGCTGGGCGTTCGCCGTCGAGACCGCCATCCACGCGCTTCGGCTGATGGCGTCGGGTCTGTTCGACGATTGCCCGAAGCTGCAAATCATCCTTGGCCATCTTGGCGAACGCATCCCGTTCGATCTATGGCGCGTCGATCACCGCATCTCGAAATCACCGCAAGGCATCCCCGCCAAGCGGCAAATGCGCGACTACTTCACCGAGAACTTCCACCTGACCACTGCCGGCAACTTCCACGACCGGACCCTCCATTACACCATCGGCGAGATCGGCATCGGCCGGGTCTTGTTTTCGGTCGACTATCCGTTCGAGACCACCGAAGAAGGCGCCGTCTGGTTCGATAACGCGGACCTGTCGGACGCCGACCGCCTTAAGATCGGCCGCGACAACGCCATCAAGCTGTTCAAGCTGGACCTTTAAATCAATTCATAGCCTCTGGCAGGAACAGCGAAATTTCCGGGAAACCGATCAACAGCGCGACGATGATGACCTCGCAGCCCAGGAACCAGGTGACGCCCCGGAAAATGGTTTCCAGGGAAATCTCATCGCCGACCACGCTCTTGATCACATAAACGTTGAAGCCCACGGGCGGGGTCAGCAGCCCGATCTCCAGATACTTGACCACCAGCACACCGATCCAGACCAAATCGAGATTGAGCGCCTCGAACATGGGCAGCAACACCGGCAGGGTCAACAGCAGCAGCCCCAAGGGATCCAGGAACATGCCGAGGATGATGTAGATGACCGAAGCGGCGATCACCAACAGGATCGGATTGAGCGCCAGGGCGCCCAGCTGATCGCCCATGAATACGGGCATGCCCGAGAGGGTCAGGAATTTGGAATAGATCACCGCGCCGATGGCAACGAAGAATATGCGCGCCGTGGCCGACGTGGATTCGAGCACGCTGTCCCGGAAAACGACCCAGGTAAGGCGGCGCTGAACGAAGGCGATGACAAAGGCCAGCGAGGCGCCGGCGGCGCCGGCCTCGGTGGGCGTCATGACGCCGGTAAACAACCCGCCGATAATGCCCACCACCAACAGCAGGATCGGCCAGACCTCCATCAGCGAGCGCCAGCGTTCCGGCTTTAACTCTTCAATCTCTTCGGCTGTCAATCTCGGCGCGATCTCGGGATACATCTTGCAGCGCGCGACGATCATCACCGTATAGACCGCCGCCGTCAGGAGGCCCGGTAAGATGCCGGCAATCAGCAATTTGACGATCGAGACCTCGGCGAAGATGCCATAGAGCACAAACAGGATCGAGGGCGGGATTAGCGAGCCGAGGGTGCCGGCGCTGGCCACGACGCCGGTGGCGAGACCCTTCTCGTAGCCCTGCTTCAGCATTTCCGGAAGGGCGATGCGGCCCATGGCCGCCGCCGTCGCGACCGACGAGCCCGATGCCGCGGCAAATCCGGCGCAGGCCAGGTTGGTGGCCACCGCCAGCCCGCCCGGGAGGCCGCCGAACCAGAGCCGGGCCGCCTTGAACAAGGCCGACGAAATGCCGGAATTGTGTGCCACCGAGCCCATCAGGAGAAACATCGGGATGGCGGTCAGGGTCCAGCTTGCGCCGAACTCGAACGGCGTATCCTTGATGATGCCGAAGCCGACCCCCCAGCCGCGCAAGCCGACGATGCCGAGCACGCCGACGCCGCCCAGCACCACGCCGATGGGCAGGCGCAAGCCGATAAACAGGAGGATCGCTCCGAGGCTCCAAAATCCGAGGGCGAGCGGGGTCATGCGCTGATCGGCACCTTTAATTCGCGCGCGCGCCCGGCGTCCTGGCGGATGCGCACAATGAGATACAGCCCCATCAGGCCGAAGGCGATTGGCAGCATCCAGCGCGCCGGCCAAACGTCCATGAAGCCGTCGCCCATCTCCATCACCTCGCCGGTTACGGTCTGCTCGATGGCCATGTCTCCAGTGTAAAAGGCGAAGACCATCACATAAACGACGGTGATCCCGTTGGTCACGTTGTCCCAGTGGATCAGCGTTTTCCTGCCGAGGCCGCGGGTAAACAATTCGACGACGATCTGGCCCTCGGTCAGCGATACGTAGGCCAGCGGCAGATACATCACCGAGACCATGTAGTAGTTGGCGGCGATCTCGAAAGTGCCGGTGATCGGCGCGTTGAAGACCTGGCGCAAAAACACGTCGAGGGTGATGTGCAGCATCATCAACACGGTGATGGCGCCGGCCACCCACATGACAAACTTCACCGGGCCGTCGATTTTCGATTTCATTCTATTCATGACAAATAAATAGAGGGCACTTAAAAGAAGATTGCGGGAACGAAGAGCGCGGGCGGCGAGGACCGCCGCCCGCAAGCTTCCATATTATTACAGGCTGTGTGGATCGACTTTGTCATATATCTCCCGCTTCATCGCGGCGGCGAACTTGTCGATGTCGGTTCCCACCTCTTTCGAGATTTTGCTCCACTTGGCCAGCGCTTTGTCATAGGCGTCGAGAATCTTGCCTGGGTTCTTGACGCCGAATTTGCCGTAGCGTGCGATATTGGTAGCCCGCTGGGTTGCGACCCGCTTGTCGATCACGCTCTGAAATCCTTCACCCGAAGTAACCTTCACGCCGACCGCCTGGGCATCCTTGAGGATGACATCGTCAGCAAATAGGTAAGCCGTCAGCGCCGAATGGGCATTCACCAGGGGCAGAAACTTCCAATGGGCTTCACGCTGGGATTTGGTCAAGGACCGCCATGTCTTGCGGTTCATGGCCATGGAGAGGGCCGGGCCGACCATGCCCATGGGGGTCTTGACGATGAATTTGGCGACGTCCTGATAGGAGTAGGATTTGAGCCATGAAACCGCGCCCAGAACACAATCCAGGGTGCCGCGCTGCAGCGCCGTGGTGGCTTCGGCGGGGGTCATATTGACGGGAACGCCGCCGCCGATTTTCACCAGGTTCACACCGCCGCCCGAGGCGCGCACCTTCTGGCCCTTGAAATCGGCCAAGACCGAAATATTCTTGCGGCAAATGAAGCGGAACGGCGTCGGCGCATAGCCGGTCAGATAGACGGTATTATTCTTTTTCCATTCCGCAAGGCAGGACGGGCAGTGCAGCATAACGGTTTCGTTTTGCGCGCCGGTTGCCGCCACATTGTCTGAGCCGCCAACCAGGGTCGAATGGATCATCGCCGTCGAGGGCGTCTTTTTCGCATTAAACACCGAAATGCCGAGACCGGCGTCGATCAGTCCGTCGCGGATGCCGGCCAGCGTGGTGCGCCCCTTGACCAGGGCGCCGCCGGGGACCAATTTCCAGGTGATGGCGCCCTTGGTTTCCTTTTTAACGCCGCTAAAAAGGATCGGCAGGGCCTTCGAGTTAATGGGATGCTTGGGGCTGACCCACGAGCCGTAAACCAGTTCGCGCGCTTGCACGCCGGTGGCGGCCAAAAGGGCGATGCCCGATACGGCAACCGCCATTATTCTAAGATGTTTCATAATACCGTCTCCCTGTTTATTGAGAATTTCATGGTCAGTGTAGCAACTTCTTTCGCGAATAAAACCACCGAATAGGAATATCGCCAAACAATTTCTGAGCCTTGACGGGTTGCTGGGATCGGTTCGAGGGCGATAGGGAATTTGCCATGGTCCGCAAGGCGCGCGTCTGGCGGTCTTCCAAGCCCATTCACCAAATAACCATCCGGTGAGGCACGCGATGACCCGAATTGGATGCCCGCCGGCAGGCGCTGACCGGTATCTTGCCGGCGCGCCGCCGCTGCCCGCGGCCGGGTTCCCGATGGCGAGATCTTGGTTGTGGTGAAATTTTTTCTTCGTGCGATATTTTTTGCAAAATCGACCATGGGGGTTTGTGGGGTTTTGTGGGGTTTTATGGGGGTAAATGGGGGTAAATATCCTATTTCATTGGCCATTGGGCAGGCATCGGGCCGGGCCGGCAACCGCCCGTTCGCTGCTAAATTCCCGATTTTGAATAGACGATTATATAGAACAAAAATGGAACAATTGCAAGCAATTTTGGGTGCTGCGCTCTATCTGCCCCGGGCAGAGGCGCAAGAGACCGGCGATGACGACATCGCGGCAGAGCCGATATCGGTAAATGGCGCCGGCGAAAGGATCATGGTCATCGAGGATGATTGCGATGTCAGAGACGTGACGACGGTTGCGTTGGTGCAACTGGGATATGAGGTTATCGACGGCGGTGATGGCGCGGATTCGGTTAAGATCGGATATGATCTGGACGCCAGCATTGATCTGTTGCTCACCGATGTGGTTCTCCCCCATGGCAACTCGGGGCCGGACCTGGCCGAGGCCCTGTCGCGAAAATGGCAACAGATGAAAGTGCTGATGATGACCGGCTATGCCGAGAACGATTTCCTGCGCACCACCGACGATGCACCGATTCACCCGCTTATCCAGAAGCCTTTCCGAACCAGCGATCTGAGCCGGCAAATTAAAGACGTGCTGGCGGACCGGTAATACAGTGGGTCCCAAACCAGCAATCCAAATCCTATTTCTCTATTTGAAATTTTATAACCAGGCAATATCTACGGCCAAACCGTCGATCCCCGCCGGTATGGGTCAAATTCCGCCAAGGATCATGACGCCATCGGGCAGGTCCGCAAAGGGCAAGGGCCCTGCCGGTGGCGCGGCAAATCTAGTTCGGTTTATAGGCCCCGTTTATCTTAACCGCGGTGGCATCGGGCCCGAGGAGGATAAAGCAATCATGTCCGGGATTGTGGCGCTCGATTTCTCCGGGGTTCAATCCCTTGGCCTCGTACGCCCGCCAGGCCGCGTCGATATCCTCGACCCGGAAATCGAACTGGAGATTTGCGCCGGCGCGGACTTCGGTCGCCGATTGGGTGAGCTGAAGGCGCGTGCGGTCACCCAATTCGACGACCGCGAATTTGTCCTGGCGCACATCCGTAACCGCGCCCATGGCCTCGAAAAAATCGATGGCCCCGGCAAGATCGGTTACCGACAATCGCAAATGGGCCAGGGCAATGGCTGAACTTGAAACCGTGTCCATAATTTTTGTCCCTCGGTGATAGTTAGGTTACGCCGCCGGTGATAACCGGAGTAACCTTGAGATATTATACGCGTTTTCAACGTTTAGCCCCTCAAATTAAGTATGCTGACCCAAGGAATACGTTTTGGTTGGGAAAGACCGTGTCAATGAGCCGTTTGACAATGGCATTGCGCGCGCTGGCGGTTGCCGGCGGACTGGCGGCTTCGGTAAGCGGCGCGGCATCCGGCGGTCTGGACCAAGCGCTGCTGGCCCGCGCCTTGCAGCGGGCCGAAGCCCTGCCCCGGCCGCACGCGCTGATCGTCGCCCGGGACGGCACCGTGCGGGCCGAGCGGGCGTTCCGGGGGCCCGGAATTTCGGTGCCGGTCAATATCAAATCGGTGTCCAAGACCGTGATCGCGGCGCTGGTCGGTATCGCCATCGGGCGCGGCGCGCTCAAAGGCACGCAGCAGCCCATCCTACCGCTCCTGAAACGGCACATACAAGCCGGCAAGGATGCCCGGCCCGGCCGTCTCGACCAATTGCACCGCATCACCATCGATCATCTGCTCTCGATGCGTTCGGGTCTGGAGCGCACGTCGGGCCGCAATTACGGCCGTTGGGTGAACAGCCGTGACTGGGTCGGCCATGTCTTGTCGCGCCCCTTTGCCGATGCGCCGGGCGGCCGCATGCTCTATTCCACCGGCAACAGCCACCTGTTGTCGGCGATCCTCACCAAGGCCGCCGGGCGCTCGACCCATGCATTGGCGCGGGACTGGCTGGGCAAACCGCTGGGCATCTCCATTCCGCCTTGGCAGCGGGATCCGCAAGGGGTGTATTTCGGCGGCAACAATATGGCCCTGTCGCCGCGCGCGCTGCTTCGTTTCGGCGAGCTGTACCGCAACGGCGGCGTCCACAAGGGCCGGCGGATTTTACCCGAGAGTTGGGTGCGCGCGTCCTGGACGGCGCGCACCCGATCGCCGTTTTCGGGCGATGCCTATGGCCATGGCTGGTTCATCACGCAGTTTTGCCGCCAAAGCGCCTACTACGCCCGCGGCTTCGGCGGCCAGTTTCTCTATGTGGTGCCTTCCCTCGGGCTGACCATCGTCATCACCTCGGACCGCTCGCGCCGGACCCGCATCGGCGGCTACCGGGCGGCCCTCAAAACCCTGGTCGGCGACGATCTGATCGCCGCCGCGCTACGCGCCGATGGCCGGAGTTGCGGCGAAGGGTAGCTGGGGGGGGGGAGCGGTCCTGCCTCATTTGGGACTGCATCGGGGCGCCAAATTTGATTGTTACACACGTTAACAATGCCGATACAAGCGCGTCATTACCGATTCATACCGCCATGCCACCCTGCCCAAGGTTTAATGGGAGATGGACCATGAAGCGGTATTTGCGACTTTCGATATTATTGTTGGCTATCTTGGTGGCCGCCGCCACCTTTGGCGCCGGAATTTCGGCGTGGGTATCGCCACCGGCAATTTCTGAGGGGGCCAGCGCCTATTTGGTGGTTCTAGATGCTCCGGACGGCTTTGTTGTGAAGGCCCGAATATTGGGCTTTACCGATATCCAGACGATGAATTTCTCGGAATTGGGCACTTCGGTACACCGGGTGGCGGTGCCAAATGGGACCCAACTTGAAGCCGCATTGCACAAACTTCAAGAAACCTTCCCCGACATCATCATTGACCAAAGCGACAGCTAAGGCCTGGCGCAACCAGCCTACCCGTTGGGCCGCATGTTTTCAAATATTCAAATTTCAAATTCGCCCGCAAACTATGGAGTAAGCCGCCTAGCTTATCGTGCTAATGGAAAATTATGATTTAACCCAGCTGTCATTTTTGATCGTTGAAAAACACCTGCCCATGAGCTCCATGCTCAGAGGCATGCTCCGCGAATTGGGCGTGTCAAACGTTTACGACGCCTTTTCCCCTGAAGCCGGGTTTGAGGAGTTTAACCATCACCTACCGGATGTCGTGCTGGTCGACTGGGCACCGGGATTTGACGGCTTGGGTTTGCTCAAAAAAATTCGCTCCGATGCGGAGAGCAAAAGTCCTTTTGCACCGGTCATCATGGTGACCGCCCATGGCGAGCCGGAAAAGGTGTACGAGGCCCGGGACGCGGGCATGACCGAATATTTGACCAAACCCATATCCGGCAAGCGGTTGTATCAGCGCATTTCGTCGATCGTGAAATCCAATCGAAATTTTGTCCGCGCTTCGGAGTTTTTTGGCCCCGACCGCCGCCGCAGAGTCAAAAAGTTTGATGGCGGCAATCGGCGCGGGGCTGCTCCGGTGCCGGATGGTGAAACCAACAATTGGGCAGTCTAGTAACATGGTTGGGGGTCCAAGAACATGTTGATGCGCATCACCTTAACGCTGGTTCTGATCTTGACGTTGGCCGGCGCTATTTTGCTCTTTCCCGCACAACCGATGCTGCCGATGATCGGCACCGCCGTGGCGGTTGTCCTGTTTGCACCCATTTGGTTTGTCGGCAATCGGGCGGTCAAGGAGAGCATGCAGGGCGCCGAAAATCCGGCGCGCCTCGACCGCGAAGCAAAACAGCTTATTGAGGTCATTACGAATACCTCCAACGCCGTGGGATTCCACACCATTGGCGGCGAAACCCAGGATGCAATTGTTGCAAGCCTCCGCGATCTCAAGGCCGGCAAAATCAAAAACAAAAACCGCGCGGTAAAAGCGCTGACCACGGTTCCGGTCTCCAAATTCAAATCGACGCGCAATACCAGCCTGCTGAGCGCCACCCTGGCCAGATACTATCTGCTGGCCGACGATAATACCGATGAGGGCGAGCGTGTCCGCATGCGCATCAACAACTTCATCGCCGGCATCAGCGATCAGAACCTATAGGCGGAAATTCTGCCGAACCGTGCCAACGGGGCGATTATTTCAGGCCGATGGCCGGCGGTGCGCGATGCGGCCTTAAAATCGCCCGCGGTTCCAATTTGCCAATGATCGAGGAGAATTGCGCGCTGCTTTGCGTTCTGTCACGCTGTAACCCATGAATAGCGACGCATCGATTGGTACCATCCTTGATCAGGAACTGACGCCGGCAACCGGCATTGCGGTGACCGTGGAGATTGGCCAGCGCCTCCGGGTGACGGATTTGCAAGGCCTGCAGGTGGTCGATATGGCGGTGTTCAATGCCGCCAACGTAAGGGAAAAGCTTTCCTGTTCCTATTCCAGAACACGGGCAGGCGTGGCCGCAGGCGGCGACTTTCATCCCCGCGATCATCTCAGCGAAGGCGACGTGCTGATTTCGACCATCAACCGCGAAATGATGCGCATAACCGCCGATACGCCCGAGGTAAAGGGCATGCATGACGTCCATGGCAGGATGTGCAACCGCAAACTTTATGAGGCCCTGGGACAGCCCGGCAAAGACGGCTGCCATGAAATCATCGCTGCGGCGGTGGAGCCTTATGAGCTAAAGCCTGAGGACATTCCCGATACCATGGATTTGTTCATGAACTACCGCCACGACTGCGAAAACCGCTGGTGGGTGCTGGGGGACGGCGTTTCCAAAGCGGGCGACTATATCGAGTTCGAGGCCATGATGGATTGCCTGGTGGCCCTTTCCAACTGCCCGTTTTACCGCGGCACCCCGATGCGGGTGGAGGTATTCGGGGCGGACCCGCGATCGGCGCCTGAATAGGCCCGGATTGCTCATCGCCGGGCGGGCGTTGGTGGCTGAGGTGCTGGGAAAGGTAGCCAAGGGGTACGGGGGAAATCAGGACTGTGACGTATAGCAAGGGCCGAATTCTGGAAATATGTAAACGACGCCGAAATCAGGGAAATATGGTGAACGCAGTATTGCAAAATGGTACGGTGCAGGTTTGCACACATTACCCAATCACTGGTTAAAAAATTCGTGGTATAAATTTCAAAAATTATGGCATTACAAATTCTGGTGATAATTTGTGTTGGTTATTTAATAATTGAGGAATCAAATCCGGCCCATGCCACAGTACCCGACTCTTTTCAAAACACCAACTCTATCAACGGTTTCCGAGGATTGTTTGGTTTGAATAG
>JAYGEH010000310.1:0-17781 GCA_046582475.1 Rhodospirillales bacterium | reverse complement strand
CCGGCCTCGTAAGCGCGCACGATGGGCGCGCAGCCCGATGCCTGCACCGCCACCATGCGCGGCCTTTTGTCGCCGATCCAGCCGATCCGGCCCAATTCATCGAAGGCCTTGCACATGCCGATCAGGCCGGTGCCGCCGCCGGTGGGATAGAAGATGATATCGGGCAGCTCCCAGCCCAATTGCTCGGCCAGTTCCAGGCCCATGGTCTTCTTGCCCTCGATCCGGTAGGGCTCTTTCAAGGTGGATGTATCGAACCAGTCCATGGCCTCGATGCCGCCGCCGACGATGGCGCCGCATTGATCGATGAGGCCGTTGACCAGATAGGTGTTGGCGCCCTGCAGGGCGATCTCGCGCACATTCACATCGGGGGTGTCATCGGGGCAGAAGACATAGGTTTCAATGCCGGCGCGGGAGCAATAGGCGGCCAGCGCCGCGCCGGCATTGCCGTTGGTGGGCAACGCCATGCGCGTGACGCCGAGCTCCTTGGCCATGGAGACGGCGAGCGCCAGGCCGCGGGCCTTGAAGGAACCGGTGGGCAGGCGGCCTTCGTCCTTGACCAGAATCTCCGATGCGCCCAGGCGCGCCGTAAGTTTTCCTAAGGGGATGATCGGCGTCATCACTTCGCCCAGGCGGACGATGTTCTCGGCCCGGCGCACCGGCAGGAATTCCCGGTAACGCCAGAATTCCGGCACCCGTGCGGCAATGGCTTGCTTGGTCACGGCGGCGGCCAGGGCTTCCAGATGGTAGCGCACCAGCAGCGGCTTGCCGGCATCGGAAAGGCCGTGCAGTTGATCGGCGGGGTAGTGCTTTCCGGTCTCGCCGCATTCCAGATGGCTGACGAAGGTGGGGAGATCGTCCATGTGGGGGCCTTTCTTGGGTCACGGGGGCGGGCGATTGCCCCGGCATTGTCCGGGCCTTGTTTAGCGGGTAAACATAGCCGCTTCAATTCCGAGATTTTACCGGCATCCGAGATATAAGAATGGACCATCGCCTCGAGGTTTACTCCCCGGACGGAACCCGCATCGCGGCCAACCGCCATGGCAGCGGTGCGCCGCTGATCCTGGTGCATGGGGTTTGCGACGATCACCAGGGTTTTCGCCGGGTGGCGCCGCATCTGGTGGACCGCTTTACCGTTTACGCCGTTGACCGCCGCGGGCGGGGCATGAGCGGTGATGCGGAGAATTACGATTTCCAGCGCGAGGTGGAGGATATGGTGGCCCTGGCCGGGGCGGTTGCCGAGCACGCCCAGCAACCCGCCGGCGTTTTCGCCCATTCCTTTGGCGCCCTCGTTGCCGGCGAGGCGGCCATGGTTACCGAAGCCATCGGACGCCTGATGCTGTTCGAGCCGGCGCCGCCCACGTCCGACGCGCTGGTGGATGATTTGTTTGCCAAGACCAGGGCCGGCGACGCCGATGGTATCATCCGCGCCCTCATCTGCGGGCTGCAAAAAAATCCGCCGGAGGTTTTCCAGCGGCTGCGCGCCGACCATAGCCGCTGGCCCCGTTATGACGGGCTGGCCGCCAGCGTCGCCCGCGAATTGCATGGTGCGCTGCATTACCAATATGATGCGGCGCGCCTCGGCTCCCGCCGCCTGCCGACCCGGTTCCTGCTCGGCGGCACGTCGGCGGCGGTGATGGTGCGTTATACGGAAACCGCCATGGCGGCCATGGCGGGGAGCGACCGTGTAGTGATTGGGGGCCTGGACCACGGCGCCATGCGCACCGGTGCTGGCGAGGTGGCCGCCGAGATCAGGAATTTTTGTAGGCCGGGTTCGAAAAATCGGCCAATATCCCAACCGCCCTTGCCTTGACTCCGGTAACCAGGTTTCTGGCGTCGGATTAGGTCACGGCCACGTGCCAGAGTTACCCGGGACGGGCTCAAGCCGGTTGGTCGCGACCGGCCAGGAAGCCGAGAATATCGCCGATGCTGATGATGCCCTTGACGCGGCCGTCTTCGACCACCGGCATGTGCCGGAAGCCGCCTTGCTTCATCAGGCTCTGGACCTTGGCGAGGGGCGTTTCGGAGACGCAGGCGGTCACCTTGCGGGTGGCGATATCGCCGACCGTCACCTGCGCCGCCTTGGCGCCGAACCGGCCGAAGGCGCAGACGATATCGCGCTCCGACAGGATGCCGCAAAATTTGCCATCATCATCGACGACGATGATGATGCCGATCCGTTCGGTGGTCATCAAATTCGCCGCTTGCGTCGCCAGTATATTCGTTTTGGTGCTGATAATGCGGGGATCCTTGCCGGCAAGCACATCGCTGACCAGGGGTTCCGGTTGAAGCATGGTGATCAAGCCTCCTGGTCTGGTGGCCTAATATGCGGTTCGCCACCCCGATTACCCGTCTAGGCGCGGCAATTGGGCTTGCGCTCGATGAAGCCAAATCCGAACGTGTTGTCCTTGCCCTTTTTGCCCAAATCCTTTGATCCCCGCGCCAACATACTGCGCAGGCCGCGGGCATCGGTTTTGCGGCCCGCGGCCGCTTCCAAGCCGACAATCGCGGTCAGAAACGGCGCCAAAATCGACGTCCCGCTTTGATATTTACCGCCGCCGCCGGGAACCGCGGTCCACAATTTGACGCCGGGAGCGGCAAAATCCACATAGTTGCCGGTGTTGGCTTTCTTATAGATCGAGCGGTATGGCCCCACCGCCGTGACCGCGACCACGTCCGGATAGGCGGCCGGGAACGCCGGCTTGTCGGCGCGCCCCCAATTGCCGACAGCGGCGACCATGGGAATGCCCGATTTCCGCGCCAGGCTCATGGCGCGGCGCACAACCTTGTTGTCGGAACCGGCAATGGAGAAATTGATCACATGCACGCGCTTGGATATCAGCCAATTCAGGCTTTTGAGGAGGCCGATGGAATTGCCCACCATTTTGCCGGTTTTATTGAACTCGAACATGTTTGCGGCCTTCAGCTTGGCGCGCGGAAACAGGCCGCCGAAACCCTTGTCCGAAGGCCTGCCGACAAGAATGGCGGCGACGGCGGTGCCGTGGTTGGAATTGCCCTGGCGCCGCTTGCGGTTGTGGAACGACTTAAACTCGATCTTTTGCCCTTTCAGCGCCGGGTGCGACAGATCAACGCCGGAATCGATCATGCCGAGCATCACGTTTCGCCCGCAATTGGCGGAGACTTTCTGCCAGCCGATGGCGGCGCGCACCCGGGATTGAATCGTCTTTTCTTGCCCTTGGCGGTGGCCGCGCGGCGGCGCGAACGGCGCCGCTCCGCCGACATATCGAACTGATGGTTGGCATCGATAATGGCGCCCGGGAAGCGGCCGCGAGGTTGCGGCGCGCCGCATCCAATTTGGTGCGCGGCGGGATGCGCACCCGAAAGGCGGTCATTCCGATGGAGCCCAATTCGATGCGCTCAAGAACCACGAAGCCGAGCGAGCGGGCGCCCTCGGCGAACCCGGGGGGCGCATTGACAACCACCAGCTCGCCTTCCTCGAACGCTTTATCGGGATCGAAGGCATCGAAATCGGAAAATCCGGCCGGCGATTTTTGGCGCGAAGATGATTTGGATCGGGCGCCGGAGCCGCTGGACGAGACCGAGGACGACGCGGTTATGATTTTCTTGCCGGACGGGGCTTTGTCTTTCACCAAAAGCCATGCGAATACGCCGCCGGCTATCACCAGCAAGCCAACCAAAACCGATACCACTTTTACCACGTCGCCAAATCCTTGATGAAACGTCCCGGGGGCGCAACTTCGCGCCAAACCCGGGCGCCCATGCCGCCAAATGCAATTGAAACCGATGGGCCAATACCGGGACTGCCGCCAATTGTTCGACCAATACTAGCAAACTGAACTTCATTGGGCTTTTAGGGTTTTCATCAGGTCGAAACGAGTTCGACGCTCCGGCTGAGCGCTATCGCATTCACATTACACGGCATTTAGTGTTTAGGGTTTTCATCAGGGCAAAACGAATTTAACCCTGAGGTTGGACTCTATCGCCTTCCGATTACGGCAATAGGATGATCGCACACCCTGCTATAAAATTAGGTGGCCGGTAAAGGCGGAACTACCGGCTGCGGCCAATTTTTCTCGACAATGCCACCCACGCCAATAAGATGGGGCCAGTCGGCAATATTTCGTAGCGGCGAGGGGCCTGGCATGACCTATGTCCATAATCTTCACCATGTAAATATCCAGACCTGCAAACTGGACGAAACACAGGAATTCTATGAGCGCGTGCTGGGCCTGCATGTGGGGCCGCGGCCGTCGATCCCGCGGCCCGGCTTTTGGCTCTATCTGCGCGACGATCCGATCCTGCATGTGATCGCCATCGACGAAAATGACGGCATGGGCGAAGGCCCGGTCAACAAGCTCGATCATTTCGCGGTGATGGCGAAGGGCATGGATGAAACCCGGGCTACCCTCGATGAATTGGGATGCACATACCGCGAAGCGGTGGGCGCCGAGGATCATTTGACGCGGTTTTTCATCATCGATCCCAACGGCGTGACCGTGGAAATGGCCTTCCTGACCAACTTCGAAACCGGCCAAGAGGAAGAAAACCCGCCCGACGACTGGTATCGGGGGGCGCGCTTTTACAAAGAGCTGCCGGCAGCCTAATAAGGTAACAGCCCCCAATATAATAGTTAGGGACCAGCATTCTCATGGCAATCCGCACCGGCTCGCAGTTTCTGGAATCGCTCCGCGCCATGACCGGGGCGCGCGAATTTTGGATGGACGGCGAGAAGATCGGCGACGTCACCAAGGATCCCCGCTTCGCCGGTGCGGCGCGCACCCTCGCCGATCTTTACCATATGCAGCACGATCCGGACCTCACCGAGTTTATGACCTACGTGGACGCCGATACCGGCGAGCGCCATCCCCGCTCCTACCAGATACCGAGATGCATGGCGGATTTAGAGGCCCGCTCAGCGATGGTCAAACATTGGGCCGACGCCACCCTCGGCATGTTCACCCGGACCCCCGATTACATGAACATCTACCTGGCCGCGTCGGCCGGATCGGCCGAGGAATTTGGCGGCTACCAGAACCACGATTTCGCCGAAAACATGCGCGCCTTGTATCACCATATGCGCGCCAATGATTACGCCATGGCCCATTCCCTGAACCACCCGCAGACCGACCGCTCGCGCCCCGTGGAGGATCAGGATCAGGACCTGGCCTGCAAGATCGTCAAGGAAACCGACGCCGGAATCCATATCACCGGCGCCCGCACGGTGACCACCCTGGCCGCCTTCATCGAAGAAGTGTCGGTGTTCCCATCGCCGCACAAACCGGTATCGGGCGAGGCGGTTGATTATTCTTTTGCGGTGGTGATCCCGGTGACCACGCCCGGCGCCAAATTCCTATTCCGCCCGCCGGTGGTACCCGCCGGCGGCGCCTCGCCCGAAGACCATCCGCTGGCCTCGCGCTTCGACGAGACCGACGCCATGCTGGTGCTCGATAAAGTCTTCGTGCCCTGGGAGCGGGTCTTCGCCTACCGCGATACCGAGGCCTGCAACAGCCTGTCGGCGCGCGTCGGCCATGGCGCCCATCTTTATGACCAGGTGTCGCAGCGCTATATCGCCAAGGCCGAATTCATGGTCGGGCTGGCCCTGACCATTTGCGACTCCATGAAGATCGAAGGCTTCAGCCATATCGCCAATTGGCTGGCCGATATGATGAGCCAGCTCGAGCTTCTGAAAGCCGCCCACAAAGCCGCCCTGGCCGGCGCCGGTCCCAACAAACACGGGGTCTGGCAGGCCGATACGGCGCCGTTCACCGCGATCCGCCGCCTGTTCCCGGACATGATCGCCGATATGGCCGAAAAAGTGGCGCAAATGGCGGCCGGCGGTCTGGTGACGGCGCCGTCGACCGCCGATCTGGACAGCCCGATCGGCGACGATGTGCGCCTTTATATGCAGTCGGCGGGCGCCGATGCCGAGACCCGGGTGCGCCTGATGCGCCTGGCCTTCGATGCGACCCTGTCCGGTTTTTCCGGCCGGCAACTGCTGTACGAGCGGTATTTCGGCGGCGATCCGGTGCGCAACGCCCACCGCCACGTGGCCGGCTATGACAAGCAGCCGTTGATGGACAAGGTGCTGTCCTTTCTCGAGCGCTGCGCCGCCGAGGAAACCGATTTCAAAAAACACGCCGCCGAATAGGCGCGCGGCCTTGATTATTGCCCGTCTAGTGGCCTCTACTTCTTCCAACATTCCGTTCGATCACGGTATACTGTCTGGCGGAAAATGGAGATAGCAATGGACCGCTTATTAAAGGCTACGGCGATTTTGTTTTTGGGTATCGTTCTTTCGGGATGCTCCGTTGGTCTGCCCTATCACAAAGCCAAGCCGAACCTGCCCGCGCTCGCCGCAGGAAAAAGCCGCGTATTCGTCTACAGGTCCTTCAATGTTCCAGAACTTGTTCATCCGAGGGTGGTTTTGATCGATGGCAAAATTTTCGGCGATATCCTAACCGGTACAACAAGTTATCGCGACGTCACTTCCGGACATCATATATTTTCCCTCGCCAAGCGAAAACGTGAGTTAAATGTACAGTTACGGCCCGGCGATGTGACGTTTTTGCGTATCACCATCCATTCCGACGACAAAGGGGGCATCGATACGATCATCAAAGTCGTCCCCAGGCAAACCGCCGAACAGGATTTGCAGACCATCAACGTGATCGAAGCCAAATTCCGCAACCTCGTGAAGTAGTGGCTACGAAGTGCGAGTATCCGAGCAAAAATTTGATTTATATTTATCCGGAACTGCTCTCGTAGGTCTGGCAAAATGGCTCCAACGCCGACGCCAAGCCGAGCAAGGCCTCATCGCCGCCGTCCCATGCCATGATCGAAAGGCCCACCGGAATGCCATCCAGAGCGGCGGCTGGAATGGAAATCTGCGGCAGGCCTGCGAGCGGAGCGAGGCAGAGCAAGGCAATGGATTGGCCGCGAAAACGATCCAGTGCGTCCTCGGGTGCGTCCAAAAGCGGCGGCGGCGACGCGGCCGTGGGCAGCACCATCACCGTTCCCGGGTGGAGAATATCATGCAAGGCGCTCCGCACCTTGTTCCGGTAGGGGATGGCTTGATCCCGATCCGCTGCGGTGACCGTCTTCGCCGCTTCGAAACGCTGCGTGATGCCCGGCCCGAAATTGGGCGCCGCGGCCTCGGCCCATTCGCCGAATGTATTCCAGGTCTCGAACGCCTGGATAATGCGGAAACATTCGCGCGCCGCGTCCAGGTCCAGACCGTCCGGCGCCGAAACCAGTGTTTCGGCCTCTGGCAGGTTATCCGCCGCCCGTCCGACGAATTCCATCAAGGCATCGGTGACGCCCGGATCGGCGCGGCGAAAGGCGAATTCGGCCACCAGTACCCGCTCCACGCCATGCGAATCCCCGCCCGGCCCAAGCAGAACTTCGCCGACGCGCTGCAATATGGATGCCTCGTCGGTGAACCATCCGGCGGTGTCGAAGCTTGGCGCCATGGCCATGGCGTGGGCGAGATCAAGCCGGCCATGGGTCGGGCGGAGGCCGAAAATACCGCAAAAACTGGCGGGCGCCCGCACCGAGCCGCCGGTGTCGCTGCCGAGGGCGAAGTCGCAGAGGCCGGCAGCCACGGCGGCGGCAGAGCCCGAAGACGAGCCGCCCGGCATGCGCCCGGGCGCGCGGCTGTTTACGGGCGTGCCGTAATGGGCGTTGGCGCCGGTAAAGCTGTAGAACAGCTCGTCGCAGATTGTTTTGCCGACCATATCGGCGCCGGCGTCCAGTAGCCGCGCCACCAGGGGCGATGTATGGCGGGCCGGTGCGTGGCTGGCCAGCCATTCAGGATTGCCGCCGCCGGTGATGTCGCCGACCGTGTCATACAAATCCTTGACCGCGAATGTCAGCCCCGCCAGCGGGCCCGATGGGTTGCCATCGATGGGCGGCGGCGTGTGCGGAACGAAGGCATTTACGGGATCATCGGGCACTTAAATTACTCCTATCGTTCAATTTTGCGTTGCCAGGAACCAATCCAGGATCTGTTCCCCGTCCCAAACGGTCACGCCGGGTTTGGCGAGGATATATTCGAAGGTCTGGCGAACATATTTGGCCCGGTGCGGCGAGCCCGAGATATAGGGATGCACCACCAGCGACATGACGCGTACCGTGTCGGCGCATTCGGCGTAGATGCAATCGAAGTAATCGCGGGCGCGCTTAAAATATATTTCCGATTCATGATACTGGATCATTTGTTGGGCGATGTCGTGGATTTCATAATTATAGGGCAGCGCCACGATCGGACCGTGATCCGTTTTGAGAGATACCGGCTGGTCATCAAGAACCATGTCGCCGATATATTCGACGCCCGCCCGGGCCAGCAAATCGAGGGTCTCAAAGGTTTGCGTGAGGCCCGGCCCGAACCAGCCGCGCGGCCGCTTGCCGGCGAATTTTTCGATGATGTCCATGGTTTTTTCGATGGTCGCGCTTTGATCGTCGAGCTTGTGCATGGCGATCTGGTCGTAAGAGTGGGCGTTCAGCTCCCAGCCATGATCGAGGCAGGCCTGGGCGACGACAGGATAATCTTCGCACACCCGGGCATTCAGGGTCACGCAGGGCCGCACCCCCAAATCATTGAATATGTTCATCAGCCGCCAGACGCCAACGCGCATGCCGTATTCGTGCCAGCTCCAATTTGGGATATCCGGTGTCAGCGGCTGCCCTTGCGGCGGCGTCAGGACGATACGCGGCATGGGACGTTCGATATCCCAAACTTCGAGGGCCAGGATCGGCCATATGATCATGCGGCCACCGTCGGGCAATTCCAATTTCGCCCGGTCGGCGATCGCTGAATATTCGATCCTTTCCCCTGGTTTCCTTGCGCTCATTTCCCAACTCCTCCCTTTGGTCTTTGGCCGGCGCCAATCTCCAGTCTGCCTTGCGGCGTGCGGTGATTCCAGACAAACTGGACCATCACGAAATAATAAGATTAGGGGAATAATTGCATGGGGCAATTCGCGCTTGGCCAATCGGTGCCGCGCACCGAAGATCCGCGTTTCCTAAAGGGCCAGGGGCGCTTCATCGACGATATGCGCCTGCCCCGCGAAGCCCACGCATTTTTTGTCCGCTCAAGCCATGGCCACGGCGCCATCAAATCCCTCGATTGCCGGGCGGCGCGGCAGATGCCCGGCGTCCTCGGCGTCTTTACCGGCGACGATTGGGCGGCCGACGGCATGGGCCATTTCGGCCTCGGCCAGCCGCGCACAAGGCGTAATGGTGAGCCGGGCTTTTGTCCGCCGCGCCCGGCTTTGGTCCGGGGCAAGGTGCTGTTCGCCGGCGATGCAATCGCCATCATCGTCGCCGAGACCCTCGATCAGGCGAAAGACGCCGCCGAGCGCTTAGCATTGGACGTGGAGCCCTTGGCAGCGCTCACCGTCGGCACCAAGGCCCGCCAAGACGGGGCGCCGGTCCTCTATCCCGAATGCCCGGACAACGAAGCCTTCTTTTACCAGGCCGGCGATGCCGATGCCGTCGAGGCGGCGCTGCAATCGGCCCATCATGTGACCCATCTGAGGGTGGTCATCAACCGCGTAACCGCCAACACCATGGAGCCGCGCGCGGTGATCGGCGATTACGACAAGTCCGCCGGCCAGCATGTTCTCTATGGCGCGGCGCAGCGCCCCTACAGCGTCCGCAGCCAGATCGCCGGGGCCATATTCGGCGTGCCCGAAACGTCGGTCCGCGTGGTCGCCGGCGACGTAGGCGGCTCGTTCGGCATGAAAAGCGGGCAATACCCGGAATATAATGCCTGCCTCTGGGCGGCCTCCAAGCTGGGCCGCCCGGTGCGCTGGGTCGCCGACCGCTCCGAGGGCCATTTGAGCGATTACCACGACCGCGATCAGGCCGCCGACGCCTGGCTCGGCCTGAACGAAGACGGCAAGTTCCTGACGCTGAAGGTGCTCTCGACCTGCGCCGTCGGCGCCTATCTGGATCCAGGCGGAATGATTTCACCGGCCAACCATGTGGGCGGGCTGGCCGGCACCTATTTAACGCCGCATATCTACACCGAATCCTCGGCGGTTTTCACCAACACCGCGCCGATCGGCCCCTACCGGGGCGCCGGGCGGCCGGAAGCCACCTATATCCTGGAAAGCGTCATCGATCAGGCGGCCCGGGAAATGGGCCTGGACCGGGCCGAAATAAGGCGCATCAATTGCGTGCCGCCCGACGCCATGCCGTTCAAGACCGGCTTGCTCTACACCCTGGATTCGGGTGATTTTCCGCGCAATCTGGATCAGGTGTTGGAGATGGGCGATTACGCCGGCTTCGAGGCGCGCCGCGCCGAGGCCAAGGCGCGGGGGCGCCTGCGCGGTATCGGCATCGCCAACTTTATCGAACAAACGGCGCAAATTGACGGCGAAACCATACGCATTCAGTTCGACCCGTCGGGCACCGTCACGGTGATCGCCGGCTCCATCTGCCACGGCCAGGGCCACGACACCATGTACAAGGTCATCCTGTCGGACCGCCTCGGCATCGACACCGATAGCATCCGCGTCGCCTTCGGCGATACCAACCAATCGCCCTGGGGCGGCGGCACCTATTCCTCAAGGACGGCGGTTCTCGGCGGCACCGCCATCGCGCTGGCCGCCGACAAAGTGATCGACAAGGGCACTTCCATCGCCGCGCATTTGCTGGAAGCCGCCCGCGCCGATATGGAATTTACCGGCGGCGAATATAAGGTGGCCGGCACCGATAAGTCGGTTTCCTTCACCGAGGTGGCGCGGGCCGCGTATCAGCCGGGCAAGATACCGGAAGGCATGGAGCCCGGCCTGATGGAAACCGCCACCTTCGATCCCGGCGTTCCCACCTTTCCCAACGGCGCCCATGTGGTCGAGGTGGAGATCGACCCGGACACCGGCAAGACCGAGATGATCAAATATTCGGTGGTCGATGATGTCGGCACGGTGATCAACAAGCTCACCCTCGAGGGGCAAATCCATGGCGGCATCGGCCAGGCCGTCGGCCAGACGCTCACCGAACGCATTGTCTATGACGAAAGCGGGCAACTGATTACCGGATCGTTCCTGGATTACGCCATGCCGCGGGCCGACGATATGTGTTCCTTCACTTGCGCCAACAACCCGGTGCCGACACCGGTCAACCCCTTGGGGATAAAGGGCGCCGGTGAGGCCGGCAATGTGGGCGGGCTGGCGGCGATCATGAATGCGGTTCTGGACGCCTTGGCGCCGCTCGGCGTCGGGCATATGGATATGCCGGCAACGCCGGAAAAAGTCTGGGCGGCAATCCGAGATGCGGACGGCGGCGCGTAAAACGGAGGGGCACATGGACTGGCAGGTAACACACCATCCGAATTATTGGGGCGCGACCAAGCTGGCTTACCCGGATGTGCCCAAGCAGCATCCGCGCTTCGCCAAATGCATGGTGGTCGGCAATCTGGTGTTCGTGTCGGGCTGCACCGGGCGCGACCCAGCGTCCGAAGGCCCGGCGCCGGCCAGCGCCGCGGCCCAAGTCAATATTGCCTTCGATCTCGCCCGCACCGCGCTCGAGACGGCGGGCGCATCGATGGGCAATATCATCAAGACCTATTTCCTGATCACCAGCCTCGATGACTATGGGGAGATCAGGAAGGCCGAGACCGAATATTACGAAAGCCACGCGCCGCTGCTTGTCGAAAAGCCGCCGGCGGCGACGCTGATGGTGGTGCCGGCCCTGGCGCGCCCCGAGTTCAAGCTAGAATACGAGGTTATCGCCGTCATCGACCGGGCCGCCGCCGATTGGGAAGTCACCTATCATCCGGAATATTGGGGCGGCACGGAGCTGGCCTTTCCGCACGTGCCCCGGGAGCATGCCAAATTCGCGCGCACCCAGGTGGCCGGCAATCTGGTGATCGTATCGGGCTGCCAGGCGTTGGACCACGGCAGCGTCAAAACCGAAACCAGCGACGTTGCCGAACAGTCCGAAATCGTCCTCGAAAAAATCCGCATCGGCATGCAGGAAACCGGCGGCGATCTCTCCAGCCTGGCCAAGACCAATGTGTTCGTGAAGGGGGCCGATGCGCTCGAAATTTACCGCCGGGTGGAGCGCGCCTATTTCAAAAAGCATTCGCCCGAGGCCTTCGCCCGGCCGCCGGCCAGCACCGCCTTCATCGTCGCCGAGCTGCCGCGCCCGGAATTCCTGATCGAGGTGGAGGCGTTCGGCGTCATCGACAAGGGCGCGCCCGGTTTCGCCTATTCCCATCAGGCCGGCACCGAGACCGCCGCGATGAGCGTCACGGTGGGCAATTTGGTATTCCTGTCGGGCTGCGAGGCCGGCGAATTGAGCGCCGGTGCCCTCGAAGACGAGGTGACGGCGGCCCTCGAAAAAGTCCGCGCCGCGCTGGCAGGCGCCGGCAGCGCCATGGACAAGATCGTCAAACTGGAAAGGATGATGAAGTTCGGCGAAGACAATGGAGCCGTCCGCGACGCCGAGTTCGAATTTTACCAGGCCCACGCACCCGGCCTGCTGACGCAGCCGCCGGCCAGCATGTTCTCCCAATTACCGATGATCACGGCGGCGGGCGCCCGCTACCAGATCGACGTGACCGCGGTGCTCTAAAACGCAAACGCGCGCAGCGCCATAAACAGGCCCGCGATCAGCAGCACGCTGAACATGGCCTGGCGGAAGCGGTTCTCGCTCAAACGCGCGCGCAGTCTCTGCCCGGCGGCCATGCCGATAAGCGCCGGCACCACGCCCAGCAGGGACAGCCCGGCATGGGCGCCTGTATACAAACCGTTGCCGGCCAAGCTCGCCCAAAGCGCCAGGGAGGTGATGGTGAAGGCAATACCCAACGCCTGTACCAGCTCGTCGCGCGGCATGCGCAGCGCTTGCAGATAAATCAGGCCGGGCACGAAAAACGAGCCGATCATGCCCAGAATCACGCCGGTGGCGGCGCCCATGAACGGTGACAGGTATTTTTCCGCCCGCCCCGGCGATGGGATTTGCGGCGTCGACAGGGCGAACAGGGAATAGAGAAACAGGAATATGCCGAGCACGCCGGACAGCAGAAGCGCATCGGCAACGGCCAAAATGGCGGCGCCCACCCACGAGCAAAGGACCGCGGCGATCAGAAACGTGGCCAGCCGCCTGGTAATCTGGAGGAGCCGGCCGCCAACCATTCCTTGCCACATGTTGGTGATAATCGCCGGAATGACGATCAAGGCGATGCCATCCTGGATGCCCAGACCGATGGCCAAAATCGGCAACGAAAATGTGGGCAGGCCGGCGCCGACCACACCCTTGACGGTTCCGGCGAACAGAAAGGCGAAACCGACGAGCAGCAGTGACTGCAACGAGAACAGATCGGTATTCATCGCCTAGCTATTCGCATTTTGAATAGCGCTCCAGACCCGCTCCGGCGTCGCCGGCATATCGAATTCGGTCACGCCCACTTGGCGCAGGGCGTCCATGATGGCGTTCATGACGGCGGGCAGGGCGCCGACGGTACCAGCCTCGCCGGCACCCTTGACGCCCAACGGGTTGGTCGCCGTCGGCACCGGGTTCGAGAGGATCTTGATATCGCCGAAATCATCAGCCCGGGGCATGGCATAGTCCATCAACGATCCGGTCAATAGCTGGCCGGTGTCGGCATCGAAGACCACCTGCTCCATCAAGATCTGGCCCGCCCCTTGGGCGATGCCACCATGGATCTGGCCCTTCAATGTCAACGGATTGATCACCGTGCCGACGTCATCGACGACGCAATAGGCGGTGAGATCCACATTGCCGGTTTCCGGGTCCAACTCCACCTCACAGGTGTGGGCGCCGTTGGGAAAAGTTTGATGGGTGGCGCGGAAGGTGCCGCTTTCATAAAGCCCCGGCTCCAGGTCCGGCGGCAGCTTCGCCGGCTGGTAGGCGGATTTGGCGACATCCATGAAGGCAACGCTTCTATCGGTGCCGGCGATGGCGAAGCGACCGTCCTCGAACACCACGTCGCTTATCGCCGCTTCCAGCATATGGGCGGCTATTTTGGTGGTTTTCTCGATGATCTTGTCGAGGGCCAAATGCAGCGACGAGCCGCCCATGACGGCAGAGCGCGAACCGGCGGTGCCCTGGCCGAAGCCGACCTTGTCGGTATCGCCATCGAGAATGCGGATATCGGCAAAATCCATGCCCAAGCGCTCATTCATGAGCTGCTTATACATGGTGACATGTCCCTGGCCCTGGGATTTGGTCCCCATCAGCACGGTTGCCGTTCCCGACACGTTGAAGCGGACCTCGGCATATTCGACGCCGGGTC
Source organism: Rhodospirillales bacterium (assembly GCA_046582475.1). Taxonomy (GTDB): domain Bacteria; phylum Pseudomonadota; class Alphaproteobacteria; order Rhodospirillales; family UBA2165. Next base: position 3,542 of record JAYGEH010000310.1, on the reverse strand, counting down.
CCGCCGCCGGCTCGATGGCATTGGCAAAACCGAACCCCAAAATCTTGCCGCGCGCTTCTGCCTCCCGGCGCCGCGCCGCCAGACCGCCGGTGTCCGCCAGCGCCAAAACATCATCCATGTTTTTCTCGAACTCACCGCAATCATAGGTGAAGGTCAGCGCCGTCTTGTAGGGCATGGCGGCCGCCGGAATGATGTTCTTGCGCCGTAATTCCACAGGGTCGACGCCGATCTCCAGGGCGGCTTCGTCCATCATGCGTTCGATCACATAGATGGCTTCGGGCCGCCCGGCGCCCCGGTAGGGCGCGGTGGCGTTCATATTGGTGTTGACGCAGGTAACCCGGTCGTGGGCGGCGGGAATGCGGTAGACGCCGTTTAGGCCGCCGACGCAGCCGAAGGTGGCCAGGAAATTCCGCACCGAGGACACATAGGCGCCCACATTGGCGATGGTGCGGACGCGAAGGCCGGCAATATGGCCGTCTTCATCGAAGCCAAGCTCGGCCTCGGAGATATTGTCGCGGCCATGCTCGTCGGCCATCACCGATTCCGAGCGCTCGCAGGTCCATTTGACCGGCCGGCCCAATTTCCGCGCCGCCCACATGGTCAGCCGATGTTCCGGATACTGCCAGCCCTTGGTGCCAAAGCCGCCGCCGATGTCCTGGGCGATGATATGAATGTTTTGTTCCGGGACTTTCAGGATATCCTCGGCCAATACGTTGCGCAGCCGGTGCGGATATTGGATGTCCACATAAAGCGTATAGTGCTCGTCGGCCGGATCGTAGGACGCCAAGGCGCCGCGCGGCTCCATATATTGGGCATAGACCCGGTTGATGACGAGCCGCCTTTTGACCACGTGATGGGCGCCATCGATGGCCGCATCGGTGGCGGCTTCGTCGCCGACCTCGTAGATGCCGGCAATATTGTCCGGGTTCTCCGGCCACACCGCCGGCGCGCCGGGCGCCAACGCCGCGTCGGTGGCGTTGACCGAGGGCAGGGGATGGTAATCGATGCGGATCAATTCGGCCGCGTCCTTGGCCGCATCAAGGCTTTCGGCGACGACCATGGCGATGGGATCGCCCACATATTTAACGAAATCGGTTGACAGGCCCCGGTGCGCCCGGTGGAACAACGGCGCGCCGCCCGGCCGTTTGTGCGGCGCCTGCATCTTCGGCGTGCCGATGCCGTCGGCGATCACGTCCTTGCCGGTGAGGACCGCGGCGATGCCGGGCGCGGCGGTGGCGGCGCGGATATCCATGCCCCCGATAGCGGCGTGGGCGTGGGTGGAACGCAGCAGATAGGCGTGCAGCTGACCGGGCAGATTGGTGTCGTCGATGAACCGCCCGCCGCCCTTCAAATGGCGCGGGTCTTCATCGCGCCGGACCGGCTGGCCGATGCCGTATTGAGCCATGTGCATTTTCCTTATCGTTCTGGCAGCGGCTATAAAAAGATATTTCCCGGTAAATGCAATGCACCCTTTTCTGGGCCGGGTCCGGCGTTCTATGCTAAGAGAAGCAACCACGCGATTTCAGAGGAGGCCGCCACCATGAGCAGACCCAAAATCAAGCATCTGGCGATCATGTCGCGCAACCCCGATAAGCTCGCCAAATTCTATGAAGACGTCTTTGAGATGGAGGTGCTCAACCGCTCCGATGGGTTGCACGGCCTGCCCGCCATCTACTTGACCGACGGCTATCTGAACCTGGCGATCCTGCCCTGCACCCTGCAAGGCGAAGCGACGCCGGGGATCAACCATTTCGGATTTCAGATCGATGATTTGGAATCCACCGCCCAAACCCTGATGGATCATCAGGCGGAGGACCCGAAAAAACGCCCGTCCAACCGTCCATACGCGGAACACCGGGGCGCCGATCCGGAAGGCAATCTGTTCGATCTGTCGGTGCACGGATTCCAGGACGCGGAAACCGGCGCCGAGCGCGCCAGCAAATCCAAGGAAACCGCCGACGCCTAGCTGCGCCCTTGCCCTAGCCTTCTTCTTCAGCCGTCTTCGTCTTCGCGCGCCAGGGCGGCGCGGATATCGTCTTCGCACCAGCGCCAGAACATGGGGATATGGCGCCGGCGCGCATCGTCCGAGGTTCCCTGGCCGGAGATGAACGAGCGCAGGATATCGGGAGTAAAAATGTCCCGGTAGGCATGATAGGCCCAAAGGGTGATCAGCTCGCCGCAATGGGGCACCATGCGGTCGACAATTTTGTAGAGATGATCGCGGGTGGCGCCCTCGCGGATGGTATCGTCATCGACCGGCGATTTTTCTTGAAACAGGAGCTGGCGGATGGCGGTCTTGTTTTCGTCGATGTCGGCGATCTTGTAATCCATCAGCGCCTCGAACAAATCTATATCCTCGGCCTTCGGCGCGTCATATTCGTTTTGCTTGGCGCCGTCGGCCAAGGTTTTCCAAAACGCTTCGGCCTTGGCGACGCGGTTGCTGACCGATTTTTTGGGCGGCTCCGCATCCTTCTTCTTGAAAAATCCGCCCTTTTTCTTTTTCGCTTTTTTACCGTCCCCCTTAGCGGCCTGGTCGGCGGACTCGATGACCGCGGCGAAATCGCGCATGGCGTTGGTCCACAAAAGCCGGACCACGTTTTCTTCTTCCGGTTTGCTAAATTCCTCGAAGAAAAAGCGTTTATAGAAATTTTCTTGGGCGACGCTGTCGGCCAGGCCCCGCACCCGCCTATGGGACAGGATATCGGGCAACACCTGATCGCGGATGGCTTTCTCCAGGGCTTCCGCAAAGGCCGGGTTGAGTACATAGGGGAACGGCGCCTCGTCCTCTTCCAGATAGAACGGTTCCAGCCGGGACAGAATAAACTCACAAAAATAATCGGCGAACGCGTCCTCGAAATTATCGTGGGTGGGTTTTTCCGCTTCCGCCGCGCCGCCGCCGACGGCGGCCACGAACTCTTCCTGCAGCTCGCCGGCGCGGGTCTTGATATGGGCGCGAAAATCATCGTCCCCCAATTCGCCGCAAGCCTGCAAAAATCCGATGGTCACCTGGGCTGCCTTCAAAAGCTCCGGCGGCGGCGCCCCGCCGTCCAGGCTGTCCATGCCGGCGATGACACTGTCCACGGTCTGATCGATGGCCGTGATCAGCGTATCCCTATCGGCATCCGGCGGGACCGATCCGATGGTCGATAGAATGTCGCCAAGATCGATGGTTTCCGCGCCGTCCACGTCTTTTCATCTCCGCCCAGCCCAATGCATCCGCGTGCCCAATATAAGCCACGCGGCCAATCCATGCCATAGTTGCGTGGCCATTCTTAATTCTTCGTTACCGGCGTGGATCAAAGCACGTTTTCGGTGCCGAGGATCGCCGTCACCTGGGTCGAAAGGTTGCCGCCGTTGCCGTGCACCAAGGCGGTTTCGGCGCCCGCGACCTGGCGCGCGCCGGCGCTGCCGCGCAATTGTTCGACCGCTTCGGCCAACAGGAATATTCCATACATGCCCGGATGCACGCAGGACAATCCGCCGCCGTTGGTGTTGACCGCAAGTCCGCCGCCGGGGGCGATATGACCGCCCTCGACAAATGC
>JAYGEH010000276.1:0-2314 GCA_046582475.1 Rhodospirillales bacterium | reverse complement strand
GGCGTTGCATGCGGGCATCAAGGGGCTCGAATTGGCGGCGGTATCCTCGGGCGGGCGTGAGAAGGCCGAAGCCAAGCTGGCCGAGGCCGGTATCCAAGCGCCGGTGCTGGAGAACGGAGAACTGGCGGCGGCGGCGGAGGTCATCGTCGAATGCGCGCCGGCGGCGGCTTTCCAGGATATTGCCAGACCGGCGCTGGAGGCCGGGCGGTTGCTGGTCACGGTGAGCGGCGCGGCGCTTCTGGACGCGCCGGAGCTGGTCGAGATTGCCGATCAGAACGGCGGCAAAATCATTCTCGCCACCGGCGCATTGCTTGGGTTGGATGCGGTGCGCGCCGCCGCGGAGGGCGAAATCCGCGAGGTGCGCATGGTAACCAGAAAGCCGCCGCGTTCGCTGCAAGGCGCGCCTTACCTTGCAGAGCACGGCATCGATGTGATGGCGCTGACCGAGCCTCTGATGGTATTCGAAGGCTCGGCGCGGGAAGCGGCGCGCGGCTTTCCGGCCAATCTGAACGTGGCGGCGGCGCTGTCCCTGGCCGGCACCGGGCCGGACGACACGCGCATCGAGATCTGGGCGGACCCGGCGATCGAGCGTAACACCCACACCATCCATGTGGATGCCGACACGGCGCATTTTTCCATGACCATCGAAAATGTGCCCAGCGAAGAAAACCCCGGCACCGGGCGCATCACGCCGCTCAGCGTTATCGCCACCTTGCGCGGGCTGGCCGAACCCTTGCGGGTCGGGACTTAGTGTCCTGGGTCATCTAATCCTCAATCGAGCATCGCAAACACCCGGGCCGGAGATCCGTCCAGGCCTTCGAGGGCCAGGGGCACGGCGACCAGGGTGTAGTCGTCGGCGCCTAGCGCGCCGATATTGTTCAGCATCTGAATGATGATGATCTGGTTTCCGAGTAATAGGCGGTGATTGATGCCCGGCTTTTCCGGCATGCCGTCCAGGTTCCAAAAGGCGATTTCGGGAAAAAAATCGATGGCGACGGCGCTGACCCCGCGTTCGATCATCAGATGCGACACCGATTCATCCATGCCGATCATGTCATTCCAAAACCTTTGCGATCCCCAGGCCCGGTCGGTCCAGCCGGTGTGGAGGACCGGGATCACGCTACCGTCGAAATCAACGCCGCTGGCCAATATCATATCGGCGGTGATCAGCGAATTGGGCTCGGCATCGGTGAGCGGGATGACTCGGCCCTTTTTGACGATGCTTTCCAAGGGCACTTCGTCGATGGTCCAGCCTTTTTCGAGGAAGTGCATGGGGGCATCGATATGGGTGCCGCTATGGCCGAGGATTTCCAGCCGGCTCAGCATGGAAAGGCCGATATCGGGTTCGTCGGCGACTTCAAGCCCGCGCGCGCGGATACCTTCCAGTTGCTTTTCGGTCACCGCCGACAGCACCACGCAGCGGGTCGGGTTTTCATCATAGTGGTGCAGCTTCGGTATGCCGATCATGTGGCGGTTTATTTTGAGGCTCAGATCGACAATGTGCATGGGCTTTTCTCCGTCAGTTCTCTGCCAGCCAGCCATCGACCACAGACCAAAGCAGGTCGGTCCGTCCGGTATAAAAATGATCGCCCCCGTTGATCACATTGCAGCTTGCATTATCGGTGCTGGCGGCGAATTCCGATACCATGTCGGCCAGGCCGCCGAAGCCGAAGCGGTCGACATTTTCCGGCACATTGCCTTCCAGTCCGCCGAACAGCACCAGCAAAGGCTGCGAGATGCCGGGCAGGTGTTTCAGGATGTCGTAGCGTTCCTTGGGCCCATATTTGTCGAAAAATGTGCGCGTGGTCATCAGCGCCCCAGTGGGAACGGTGATGGCGAATATGGCTTCCATTTCCCCCGCGTCGGCGAGCTTTTGGGCCAGCTCCACCTGCTTGCCGAATATATCGCCGTCGTTGCGGGCCAGGTACGCCGAGTGCGAAAAGCGCGGCGGCGAGGATGCGATAACCCGCTGGATGCGCGCGTCTTTCTCGGTCGCCATAAAATAGATGGTTTTCACCGCGCCCAGGCTGTGGCCCCAAAGACCGATGCGCTCGAAGCCCTGCGCCTCGGCGAAATCGATCCAGCATTTCCAGTCGATCCGGCAATCGTCGATGGTCTCGAAAGCCGCCCCAAGGCGGCCCTGGGGCAGGTGGTTGTAGGCGAGATCGTGGCCCCGATTATTGACCCGCATGACGGCGCAGCCGCGCTCAAGGAATTTTTCGGTCATCGGGTCGTGAAAATGGGATTTGTAAAAGTTCGAGCCGACGCCGTGATGCATGATGACGCAATCGATAGGCAGGCTGCATTCGGTGTC
>JAYGEH010000221.1:0-11721 GCA_046582475.1 Rhodospirillales bacterium | reverse complement strand
GCCCGGTGCGCTTGAAAGAGGTCGACGAGGCGCAAGGCAACGTGGTGCAGACCGCCAAAACCCTCGCCGACGCCGGCGAGATCGTCATCTCCGGCGGCGGCGAAGAAGACGAGCTGGTCTTTTAGAATATAAAATTGATATACAAGCCGGATCACCTATCCGGCGCAGTTCGCCACCGCATCATATTGAAATTTGCGCGGGAACCAGCTTGGGTTCACGAAGATGCCGACGCCGGCGATGCCCTGTTGCTTGTTGCGCGAAATCCGGAAGGTCATCTGCTGCGAGCCGCGCATGCGCAGGCGCCGCTTGACCAGCAGCCCCTTGGTATCCATGCGGTGAATATTGATCTCGGCCAACCGGGGCCACCGGCCACCCTCATTGGTGAGCTTGAAGCTGGTCTGGCCGCCGCTGCATTCGGTCTCGATTCTTAACTGCATCTGCTCGCCGCGGATCACCGCCCTGGCCGGGGCGCCGGAAGCCGTTTCTAAATCGGCTTCGATGCTGGCGTCTCCAGTATTGCCGGCCTCGGCCTGGCCGCGCATGCATTCCAGCACTTCGATCCGTTTTTCAATTTTACCCAGGTGGGCTTCCAAGGTTTTCCCGCGCAAAGTAATTCCGCGCGATTTGACGATCCGGAGCTGATTGTTTTCGAAGCTTCGCTTCATGCTGGCGTAATGTACCTTCCAGCGCTTGATATATTTGTTCCAATCGCCGTTATAGCGTTTGGCAACGGCGCCTTTCACGGCCGCCGGTGTTTTGCTCCACCAATCGACCTGGGGCAATTCATCGCAGCGGCGAAGCGCGGCATTCTCCGATGATCCCGGCTGCGGTTTTTCATTGTTACCGCCCGCCGCCGTTTCCAGCAATTCCAGGTTATTGGCGCTAATTTCGGTGTCGCGCAGGCAGGTCAGTACCGCGACCCGAATTTTGACCATGGCCACATGCACCGCGAGGGTCGGCCCGCGCAGGGTTTTACCCTGGGATTTGATCACTCGCGCCTCGCCGTTTTCCAGGTTCCGCTGCAGCGAGCCCCCATAGCGGTTCCAACTGGCGATGTAGGTGTCCCAATCGCCTTTGTAGCGCTTTTTCACCAGGCGAAGGATTTTGGCCGGATCATTGACCCACCAGGAGACGTTGGGAAATGGACCACAGATATGCCCGCCGTCAATTTTTTCGGTAGCAATCGTCTCTTCGGCACCCTTTTCGCCGGCCGCCTGGACGTCGGCCACGCCGGCGAAGGTGAAGCCGAGCGCCGGAACCAGCGCCAGAGCCAAAAGAGACAGAGATGTTTTCACGGCAGACCGATCTCATCCTGTACAAAGTGGCACATTCTTAGCACGCTCGCGATTCAATCAAAGCTGCGGATTTCCCCTAAGGAACATGGGGTAAATCATTGCAATATCAAAGCATTATAGGCGCCAGATGTGGCAGCGTTGTGAAGACCGGATGGTTTCGGGCGGGCCCTTTGTCAGCGTACGACCATGACCGAGTTTTCGGCGTATTCCATCACCTTGAAGGCAACGCTGCCCATGAAAAAGCGTTGAATTCCGGATTTGCCGGTATCGCCGGTGACAATGATCGAATATTCGGCGCCCGCTTTGATGATTTCTTCGACCGGATTGCCAACCCGGGTAAATACCTCGCGTGGTTCCATATCCATCGAGCGAACCAATTCGGTGGCCTTATCGACGGCGGCCCGCGCCTCCGCCGCGCCTTCCTCGCTGAGGGCAACCGAAAGGATCGAAAGATGCCCGGCGCCGGTGCGCTTGACGAAGCCTGCCGATTTTCTAATCATTTCCATGGCCCGGTCGGAGCCGTCGGTGCACAAAAGGTGCCCCTTGCCGCCCTGTAATTCGCGCGTCACCATAACCGAGCATCGGGCGTGCACGGCAATTTTTTCGGCAACCGCGGGATCCCAAAGGGATATGGCTTTGCCGCCCCACCGGCCCGATCCGCCGATGATGATAAGGTTATAAGGACCAAGTTCGTACTGATCCAATATTCCGGCCGCCACCGACGGCGCCACTTTAAGCTTGAGCACGATGGATTTGCCACTGGAATGGCGGTACTCGGTCTTGTTGTCGCCGAGGGGATCGCCCTGCACATCGGTGTGGGTGGTCTTTTCGCCCCATTCCGATTCTACGTCGACTTTCTCCATCAAACGGTCGCGGCCTTTTTTCAAATATTGGATACCGGGCAGCTCCAGCCCCCAACTCATCATGTTTTCCCGCGCCACCCGGACCTGCAGGCCGCCGGTGCGCATACCCTGGTCCACGGGCCGGACATATAAGAGGATAATGTCGGCATCGGGTCCGCGCCCCACATCGGCGGCATAGTTCAGCCCAAGATAGGAATCCTCGCCGCCGTCGATGCAGACCAGCACCCGAAACCGGTTCTTCCGGTCCTGGTAAAATTGTTCGAGATCAATTTCGGTCTGAGCCATTTTTTATCTTCCCTGCATTCCCAGGCCGTTGTCATGCTCCGAGAAGAGGCCAGTAAATGGCCGCCGCCGTCAACATGATTATGGTCGAGACCAGCGCCATTTTCCAGCCAACAACGAGGAAATCGGTGGTTTTCAAATATCCGGATGCGTAGACGATGGTACAGGCCGGCGTGCCGACCACGGTCAAATAGGCGAAGGCCGAGGAAACGGCGGTAATGAAGCCGAGAACGATGGGACTTTCCTGGGCGACCGTGGCCAGGTTAAGAACCACCGGGCCGAGCACAGCCACGGCGGCGCCATTGGACATGGTGTTGGTGACGATTGTGGTCAGCGCCGAAACCGCCGCCCATAGGCCGAGCCCGTCGCTGGCGCCGATGGGCTCCAGGAATGCTAAGAAACTTTCGGCAACCCATTTCGCGCCGCCGGTATCCTTCATTTCGATGCCGAGCGATATGGCGGCGCCGTAAAGCAGCACCACGCCCCAGTTCACGCCCGAGTTGATGTCTTCCCAGCGGACCAGCCCGGCCACCAGGAACGTGGTGGCTCCGAGAATTGCGATGGTTCCCATGCCGAGCGAATCGGAAAAGAATATCCAGCCCAGGAGCACCAGGAAAAATAGAAAGATCGCCACCCAGTCGGCCCGCTTCATGGATCCTTCGTCTTCCACGATTTTGCGAAGGCGCACAACCGCCCGGGAAAGGTCCCGGTACTCGGGTTTGAAGGTGACAAACAGGATTAAAGTCACGAACGGCAGCTGGATCAGGAACATCGGGTACGCAAACATCATCCAACGCAGATAACTGATCAAATACTTGTAGGTCTCGGGATTTGCGGGATCGTAAAAAAACTCCCGCCAATATCCGATCATGATGGCATTGCGGGCGCCGCCGGATGGCGTTCCGATCCCCGCCACCGAGCAGCCATAGGCGATCGAGAACAGGATAACCGCCGCCAGGTTGCGCACTTTCTTCGGATCGTCGGAAGTCAGCGTAACGATGGTGATACCCACCGGCAGCATCATGGCGGCCACCGTATGCTCGCCGACGAATGACGCCAACACGCCCGAAACCACGGAAATGCCGAAACATACCCGCGTTGTTTTGGTGCCGGTCATGCGCACGATCAGCCAGGCGATTCTTTTGTCGAGCTTTTGTTTGATCACCGCCACGGCCAGCATCAGCGAGCCCAGGATGAACAGGACCGAATCGTTCCAAAGGGATTTCGCGACACTCGACGAATCGTGGCCGAGGAGGAATATTTGGCCGAGGATAATTAGCAGGGCGACGCCCGGAAGCGGAATCGGTTCGGTTATAAACATGATGGTCGCCGCCACCGACATGGAGAGAACAATCATGCCGTCGCGGCTGAGGCCTTCGGGCAAAGGCAGGTTCATCAAAGTGCCGCCGGCGGCAAGCGCGATAAAGAACCAGCGCTTTTCCCAAAGATAGTGAACACTGAAATCCTGGACCAGTTGACCCAACTGGACGGCCAGGCCGGGCGCCGATTCTGTCTCTAAATCGTCGGCCTTCTGGGTTGGGCTGGTCATCGTTATCGTCCTTAAACGAAATACATGCTTGGCGTCATTCCGCCGCCGCCCGGAGCTGGGCGATCGCCTTTTGGTATTCGCCGCCGCCGAAGACGGCGCTGCCGGCGACCACCACACCGGCGCCGGCATCCGCCACCGCTTTGATGTTGTCCGGTTTGATGCCGCCGTCCACTTCCAATTCGATGGCCCTCTCGCCGATCATGGCGCGCACCCGCGCTATTTTTTCCAATTGCGAGTCGATAAAGCTCTGCCCGCCAAAGCCGGGATTGACGGTCATCACCAAGATCAGATCGACATCGTCCAGGAGCGGCGCCAGCACGCTTTCATCGGTCCCGGGATTGATCGAAACGCCGGCCTTTTTGCCGAGCCCCCGTATGAGTTGGAGAGAGCGGTGGATATGCTTGTCGGCCTCGGCGTGCACGGTGATGATGTCGGCGCCGGCATCGGCGAAATCTTGCAAGTACGGCGCCGCCGGATCGATCATCAAATGCACATCGAAGGGTTTGCCGCTCGCCGGCCTTATGGCTTTGATGATGGCCGCGCCGAAGCTTAGGTTGGGAACGAAATGGCCATCCATCACGTCGATATGAATATAATCGGCGCCCGCCGCATCGACGGCGGCAACCTCCTCGCCGAGGCGCGCGAAATCGGCGGACAATATGGATGGGGCTATTTTCATCTTGCGTCTTTGATTTATTCCTGAGCCAGCCGGATCAGTGGATTTTCGGGTCGAGGCTGCCGTCCTTGTAACGCTTGGCCATATCGGAAAGCGGAATGGCTTTGATTTTGCCGGCCTGGCCGGCGGTATGGAAGCGCTCGTAGCGGTCGACGCAAACCTCGGTCATGGCTTCCATCGCCGGCTTGTTGAATTTCCGGGGATCGAATTCGGCCCTGTTCTCGGCCGCCACTTTCCGGTACATGCCGGTCATCGCCATACGGTTGTCGGTATCGATATTCACCTTGCGCACGCCGTGCTTGATGCCACTGACCACCTCCTCGACGGGCACGCCATAGGTCTGCGGCATGTCGCCGCCATTCTCGTTGATCAAATCCTGCAATTCCTGGGGCACCGCGGACGAGCCGTGCATCACCAGATGGGTGCCCGGCAGCCTTTCGTTGATTTTCCGGACCACGTCCATGGCCAGGATATCGCCGGTCGGTTTGCGGGTGAATTTGTAGGCGCCGTGGGAGGTGCCGATGGCGACGGCGAGCGCATCGACCTTGGTCCTGGCGACGAAATCGACGGCTTCGTCCGGATCGGTGACCAGCATATCGGCGTCCAGCTTGCCCTCGAAACCGTGGCCGTCTTCCTTTTCGCCCTCGCCGGTCTCCAGCGAGCCGAGGCATCCCAGCTCACCCTCGACCGAGACACCGACCATGTGCGCCATCTGCACAACGGCCTGGGTGGTTTCCACATTGTAATCATACTCGGCCGGGGTCTTGGCATCCTCTTGCAGCGATCCATCCATCATCACCGAAGTAAATCCGTAGGTGATCGCCGACATGCAGGTTTCCGGATTGTTGCCGTGGTCCTGGTGCATGCAGACCGGAATATGGGGATACATCTCCACCGCCGCCTCGATCAGATGGCGCAGCACGATGTCGTTGGCGTAGGCGCGCGCCCCCCGGCTGGCCTGTAAAATCACCGGCGCGTCGGTTTTGTCGGCGGCCACCATGATGGCCAGCATCTGTTCCATATTGTTGATGTTGAAGGCGGGAACGCCGTAATCGTTTTCCGCCGCGTGATCCAATAATTGCCGCAAGGAAACTAATGCCATGTCCATCTCCTCTAATTCGCAAATGGGCGCCGATGCCCTTATGTGATCCGTTCCTTGACCTTGGCCGCCACCGCTTCGGCGGTAATTCCGAAATGCGCGTGCAAGGCTTTGCCCGGCGCCGACGCGCCGAAGCCCCGCATGCCGACGAAGGCGTCCGCATCGGAAATATATTGCTCCCAACCCTGGCGGACCGCCGCTTCGACGCCGACGCGGACGCCATCCTCGCCGAGCACGCCGGCGCGGTAGTCGGCATCCTGTTCATCGAACAATTCAAAGGACGGCATCGATACCACCGCCGCCGGAATGCCATCGGCGGCCAGCAAGTCCCGGGCGCCAAGCGCAATCTCCACCTCGGAGCCGGTGGCCAGAATGGTGGCGGCGCGCGCGCCGTCGGCTTCGCGCAAAACGTAGGCGCCCCGAGCGCATAGGTTTTCTTCCGTGAATCCGGTGCGCACCGTCGCCACCCCCTGGCGGGTCAAGGCCAGCACCGAGGGCGCGTTTTTCCGCTCCAGGGCCAACTGCCAGCATTCCGCGGTTTCCACCGTATCGGCGGGCCGGAACACGGCGAGCCCGGGAATGGCGCGCAGGCTGGCCAGGGTTTCCACCGGCTGATGGGTGGGTCCGTCCTCGCCAAGTCCGATGGAATCGTGGGTCAGCACATAGATCACCCGTTGCCCCATCAACGCCGACAGGCGCAGGGCCGGGCGCAGATAATCGGCGAAGACCAGGAAGGTGCCGCCGTAAGGGACCACGCCGCCATGCAGGGCAAGGCCGTTCATGACCGCCGCCATGGCGAACTCGCGCACCCCGTAATGGATATATTTGCCGCCGTAGTCACCGGCGGTAATGACGCCGGAGCCTTTGGCCTTGGTCAGGTTGGACCCGGTCAGATCGGCCGAGCCGCCGATCATTTCGGGAATCGCCCGGTTCAGCACTTGCAACACTTCGGCCGACGATTTGCGCGTCGCCCATTTGGGCGCGTCCTCGCTCACCTGGCGTTTGAAATCCGCCAGGGCCGCCTGCCAGCCGTCTTCCAATTCGCCTGCCGCCTGGCGCGTGAAAGCATCGCCATCGCTGGCGCCGGCCAGCCGACCGGCCCAATCGTTATGGGCTTCGGCGCCGGCGGAACCAACCGCGCGCCAGGCATCCAAGACACTGTCCGGCACTTCGAACGGCGCATAGGGCCAGCCGAGCGCATCGCGGGCGGCGTCGATTTCATCCGATCCCAGCGGCGCACCGTGGGTGGCGGCGGTGCCGGCCTTGGTCGGCGCGCCGTAGCCGATCACCGTTTTGCAGGCGATCAGGCTGGGCCGGCCATCGGCCTGGGCGGCTCGAATCGCCGCTTCGATGGCATCGGCGTCATGGCCATCGACGGCGGCCACATGCCAGCCGCTCGCCGCGAAGCGCTGCAACTGGTCGTCGGACACGGATAAGGCGGTGGCGCCGTCGATGGAGATCCCGTTGTCGTCGAAAAATACGATCAATTTTCCAAGGCGGAGATGGCCGGCCAGCGATATGGCCTCGTGGCTGATGCCTTCCATCAGGCAGCCGTCGCCGGCGATTACATAAGTGTGGTGATCGACCAGATCATCGCCGAAGCGGGCATTCATGATGCGCTCAGCCAAAGCAAAGCCGGCGGCCATGGCCAAGCCCTGGCCGAGGGGACCGGTGGTCACCTCGATACCGGGCGCCTGGCCGAATTCCGGATGGCCGGCGGTGATCGAGCCCAATTGTCGGAAATTCTGGATTTGCTTCAGGGTCATTTCCGCATACCCGGTCAGATAGAGCAGGGAATAGAGCAGCATGGAGCCGTGCCCCGCCGACAGGATAAAACGGTCCCGGTCCGGCCAATCGGGATTGGCGGCATCGAATTTCAGAAAGCGGGTAAACAGCACGGTCGCCACGTCGGCCATGCCCATGGGCATGCCCGGGTGACCGGAATTGGCTTTTTGAACGGCATCGGCGGCAAGAAAGCGAATCGCGTTGGCAAGTTGGGCGTGGGTTGCGGCGGGGCCGGGTATGGCGTCGGCCAGTACGGCTTGATCAGGGGGCATATACGCGCTCCGAGGCGGTCTGAATTGGGCAACAATCCGCCAACGCTGCCGAAGGCGGGGCCGGTGATATTATCGGGTTCTCTAGCATGCTTGGAATGCCGCGTCGAATCCCCAATGGGGACCGTAATAATCGAAGGAAATAAAGGTGTTTACGCGGGCGGTATACGCCTCGGAAAAGGCCTCCGCAAGTCCCCTTCACGAATCGCAGGTGTAAAATACGCGAACCCCATTTCGGCGCCGCCGCCGGTCCCAAACCGGGTGGTTTGCAGCGCCCATAAATTGCCGCTATCAACGCATTGATTCCGCTACTTTCTCCAAGGCAAGGACCGCCAATTATGCGCTTCGCTTCCTTTGAAATTCAAAACCGCGCCTCCTATGGCTTGGTCCGCGGCGACACAATCATCGATATCGGGGCTGAATTCGGGGACCGCTATGCCAGCCTGAAGGCGGCGATCGCCGGTGATGCGCTCGGCAATATCGGCGCCTGGGCCATGGATCAGCCGGGCGGGCTGGCGCTCACTTCGATCCGGTTCCTGCCCGTGATACCGGACGCCGACCGCATCGCCTGCTTCGGCCTCAATTACCGCAAACGCAATCCGGCCGGCGGCGACGTCACCGAAATGGAATATCCAACCATATTTTTGAAAGCCCCCGGCGCCCTGGTCGGGCACAATCAGAACATGGTCAAATCGGTGCATTCGGACTGCTTCGATTACGAGGCCGAGCTGGCCCTGATCATCGGCAAGCCGGGGCGCAATATTGCGGCCGAAATCGCCCTCGACCACGTTGCCGGTTATACCTGCCTCAATGACGGTTCCATGCGCGACTGGCAAAAACACTCGACCGTGGCGGGCAAGAATTTCACCGCCTCGGGCGCAGTGGGCCCGTGGATGGTGACCAAGGACGAATTTCCGGACCCCGGCGCGATCCGCGTCATCTCCCGCCTCAACGGCCAGGAGATGCAGAACGACACCGTCGATAGGATGTTCTTCGGCATCGCCGAACAGATCGAATATCTGTCCAAGATCATGGAGCTTCGCCCCGGCGACATCATCGCCACCGGCTCGCCCGAGGGCTCCGGCGGCCAGCGCGAGCCGCAAGTCTTCATGCAGCCCGGCGACGTGATCGAGATCGAGGTGCCGGGCATCGGCGTGCTCCGTAATCCGATCGTCGGCGACGGCCTGGCCTAACTGGCCTGGCCACCCTGCCCGCCCCACTCTTGCCGCTTTGGGTTTGCCCAACCGGGTTCGCTCGGTTAAGGGAACCGGATCATTTGACTATTTAAGGGAGTGACGCGCTATGGACGGGAAAATCGCCTTCGAGGAACATATGGCCATCGACGAAACCATGGACGATGCCCAGGTCTTTGCCGGCGCCAGTGCCGATTGGAATAGTTTCCAGGCGAATATCCTGGACATCGGCGAAATTCGCCTCAACCACATGGACAAGAACGGCATCGGTTTCACCATCCTTTCGCTGAACGCGCCGGCGGTGCAGACAATTTTGGATACCGGCGAGGCCATCCTTATCTCCAAAAAAGCCAACGATCACCTGGCCGAGCAGGTGGCCAAGAATCCGGACCGCTTTGCCGGTTTCGCGGCGCTGCCCATGCAGGACCCGGACGCCGCTGCCGAGGAATTGACCCGCTGCGTCAAGGATTTCGGCTTCGTCGGCGCCCTGGTCAACGGCTTCACGCAAAAAGACGCGCCCGACAGCGCCATCTATTTCGACATTCCCGAATATTCGGATTTCTGGTCGGTGGTCGAAGATCTGGACGTGCCCTTCTATTTGCATCCGCGCACCCAAATCCCGTCCCGCGCGCAGCCTTTCGAAGGCCATCCGTGGCTGCTGTCATCACCCTGGGGCTTCGCGATGGAAACCTCGTTGCACGCTCTCCGCATGTGCGGCTCGGGCATGTTCGACGATCACCCGAAGCTGAAAATCGTCATCGGCCACATGGGCGAGCACATCCCCTACGATCTGTGGCGCATCGATGCGCGCATGCGGTTCTCGCCGCGCGGCTATACCGGCAAGCGCCCCCTCGGCGAATATTTCCTGGACCATTTCCACGTGACCACCAGCGGCAATTTCTCCGATCCCACCTTCAAATGCGCGCTCGAGGTGCTCGGCCCGGACCGGCTGCTGTTCTCCGCCGATTACCCGTTCGAGAGCATGACCGATGCCGCCGTGTGGTTCGACAACACGCCCATTTCGGACGCCGAGAAAATACAAATCGGGCGCGACAACGCGATCAAATTGTTCAAATTGGACCTGGAATAAACGGCCTGGCCCGGCCCAGAATGGCCGGGCCGCTTCCCTACATCTGCCCCGTCGCCAGCCACCTGGCGCAGTCGGCGCCCAATTCATCGTCGCAGCGCTTTTCGCACATGGCCACGTCTTCGTCGGTCAGGGTATCGCGCCAGCGGCCGTTGGTGCCCTTGTTGACGAAGGTCTTGGCGCCGCCGGCCCAGAGCGAGCCTTGCAGGGGCGCGCTTTCCGGGGCGTTTTCCTTCATGTAATCGAATGTGCAGTGGAGCACCATTTCTTCCCACTTCGCTTCGTCCACCTCGCAGCCGAGAAATTTGCCCACCCGGCGCATCTCGCCTTGCATGTCGTCTTTCAGGTTCGGGAAGTGCAGCATCATGACGTTGGGAAGATCGCGCACCGCCCACCAGGAGCGGATATTTTCCCAGAACGGCCAGAATGGGTAGCCTTCATTTTTATACCATTCGTAAAAATATTCGCGAAGATCGTCGGTCGTCGGCCTTTGAATGACCGGCCCCATGTCGGGCAGTTCTTCGAGCGCTTCGTAGACCCAATCGAGCAAATTGACGTGTTGGTTATAGGTGCTCCAGACCGAATCCCGCCCGTCCCGGCCCACATAGATATATTTCGCCTTGGGCGAGAATACCAAGGCATCCACCGGCAGATGGGTCTTCAGAAAGCGGCGATGCTGCTGGGCGTCGAGCAATGGCTGCTTGACCTCCAGGGGCGGCAGGCGGAAATCCACCCACATGGACATATCGCCCACCGGCAAGCCCACGGTTTCGCCCTTGAAGATAAACTGGGCGACGATCTGCTGCACCTAGGTGGTCCCCGACTTGCCCCAGGTGGCGATGATGATGTCATCGTCGCGGAATTTGAAATCGTTCCATTAGGTGGAATCCATGCAGTAAATCTGCATTTCCCGGGTTTTCTCGGGCCATTTGATGTCGCCGTCCATGCTGCTGCTCGCTCAAGCCGTCCCAGCAAAATTGGTGCCGGCATATTAATGGGCCGGCGGATCAAACGGCAAGGCGGCAGAAATCTTCAGAATAATTCTTTACGTTTAATGTTTAACGTTATACGCTATAAATGTGATCAAGAGCTACAAAAGCGCCAAAACCCGGCGGGCCCATGAAACCGGAAATCCGAAAGGCTTTAAAGGTCTGGATGGCAGACGGGCGGTTCGGGTTCTGGATATTCTCGACGCGGCAGACAGCATCGGCCAATTACCGGGTTTGGCCAGCTACCGGGTTCACAAATTAACCGGCAACCGCCAGGGACAATGGTCGATGACAATCAAACTGCCTTGGGTCGTTTGTTTCACGCCCGATGTAATCGAGGCCGGCAAAGACGAGAACGGCAACGTCATATCGGAAGTAACGGATGGTTGGCTCGATGTTGAAATCACCGACTATCACAAAGGCTGAAAAGCAAAAGGAGCCACAGGATGAACAAGAATATTCCAATGAGAATTCGCACTCATCCCGGCGAGATATTGAAAGATGAACTGGACGCGTTGGGTTTGAGCGTCAATGAATTCGCCCGGCGGTTGGGCGTCGATACGCCGCGAATCAATGAAATCGTCCATTGCCGTCGGGGCGTAACCCCGGACACTGCCTTTCGCTTGGCGCAATA
>JAYGEH010000194.1:0-4869 GCA_046582475.1 Rhodospirillales bacterium | reverse complement strand
CGAAGTCTTGGCGCCGCGCCTTCGCGCCGCGTCCCTGGTCATCGCTGCCGACACCGCCGTCATGCATTTGGCGGTGGCCATGGGCGCCCCCACATTGTGCCTGGCCAGCGCCGCCTATGTGGGCGAAATCGTTCCCTACGCGCCGGAAATCAGCCCCGCCAACGCCCATTTCATCTATACACCGATGGACTGCCAAAGCTGCCTGGGGACCTGCGTGTATCCGCCCGACGCCGGCATGTATCCCTGCGTCGCCGCAATCGACGCGGTGCAAGTCCTCGAGAAAATTGATGCAATCCTGAAGCGGGGCGGCCAATGACCGGTTGGGTTCAAGCGTCCAAACTCTATCTGGACCGCCGCATGATTACCATTCTCCTGCTTGGATTTTCAAGCGGCCTCCCCTTTCTTCTGGTGTTTTCCACGCTTTCGGTCTGGCTTACGCAGGAAGGCGTTTCCCTGGCGGCGATCGGTTTCTTTTCCGCGGTCAGAACGCCCTACGACTTCAAATTTCTTTGGGCGCCGCTGATCGACCGGGTGCCGCTGCCGATCCTGTCGCGGCTGCTCGGGCGCCGCCGCGGATGGACGCTGGCGGCCCAGATCGCCTTGATGGCTTCGATCTTCGTGCTTGCCTCCACCGATCCCGGCCGGGCGCCCCTGACAACGGCTTTCTTCGCGTTCGTCGTCGCCTTCACCTCGGCGAGCCAGGATATTGTCATCGACGCCTACCGTATCGAGCTTCTGGAAGAGCACGAACAGGGCCACGGCGCCGGCAGTCTGGTACTCGGGTACCGAATTGGAATTCTGACCTCGGGCGCCGGTGCCCTATGGTTGGCATCGGCCTTCACCTGGTCCGAGGTCTATTCGATCATGGGGGTGCTGGTCGTCGTCGGCATGATCACGGTCCTTTTAAGCCCGGAGCCCAAGGACGATGGCGGGCGCCAGGCCGCCGATGCAGAGGCGGTCCGGAAAACCGGCGAACTCGAGCGCAGGTTGCCGCATGGGGCGGCGCGCACGGTTGCCTGGTTATACCTGGCGGTGGTTGAACCGTTTCGCGATTTTGCCACGCGCGAGGGCTGGCTGGCGATTTTGCTGTTCGTCATGCTGTATAAGCTCGGCGATGCCTATCTCGGCGTCATGGCCAATCCCTTTTACATAAAGATGGGTTTCTCGGTCGCCGAGATCGCCAGCGTAAGCAAAGTTTTCGGGTTCGGCGCGACCCTGATCGGCGCTCTCCTCGGCGGTATCATGGTGATCCGTATCGGAATTTTCCGGAGCCTTCTCTATTGCGGTATATTGCAGGCCCTGTCGAACCTGGTGTTCGCCGCCCAGGCGGCGGCCGGCCACAATATCGCCATGCTGGTCGTTACCATCGCCGCCGAAAACGTGACCGGCGGCATGGCGACGGCGGCTTTCGTCGCCTATCTCTCATCGCTCTGCAACACCGCCTATACGGCGACCCAGTATGCGCTCTTGACCTCTTTTATGGCATTTTCCCGCGACGTACTCGCCGCCTCTTCCGGTGTTCTCGCCGAGCGCGTCGACTGGATCACATTCTTCGTCATTACCGCTATCCTTGCGCTTCCGGCGTTGGTGATCCTGATCTGGATGATGCGCCGCTATGGCAGCGAGCCGGCGGGCACCGAAAGCCGAGCAGACTAGTCGTCCAGCTTGCGCGCTTCGTCGACCAGCATGATGGGAATACCGTCGCGGATCGGATAGGCCAGCTTGGCCTTTTCGGAAACCAATTCCCTTGCTTCCCGGTCATAGCGGAGCGGCCCCTTGGTCATCGGGCAGACCAGGATTTCCAAAAGCTTGGGATCGACATCTTGATTGCTCATGGCTGAACTCTATTCCAATTCAATGTCTAGAGGTAGAGGGTCCGGTGTCCTGGATGGCCATGGTCATCAGAGATTGCATCACATCGGTGATTGCCGCGAAGTCGGGCGCTTCCAGCAAAGCCTGTTTTTCCGGCAATCCAAACGGGCACATCATGGCCAGAGTGGCGATCAGCAACCGGTCCTCGGTCTGTTCCAGGGACGCCCAATCCACCTTCAATTGTTTGGCGTCGAAATAGCGGCGCAAAAGGGCCAGAAAACTTTCCCGGTCCAGATCCGGCGGCCCCCCGTCCATGTCCGCGCGAAAGCTGGAAAAATCCGGGCGCACCCGCCGGTAGCCGTTTTTATCGGCCAGTTCTTCGTCGATGCGGTAGCGGCAGACGCCTTCGAGGGTGATCAGCAGCCGCCCGTCGGGGGTCTCATTAAAGGCGACGATGCGCCCGGCGCAACCGATGCCGAACAGGCCGGCATCTTCCGGCACCAAGCCGCCATGCTCGGCTTCGGTTTGCACCATGCCGATCAGCCGGCCCTCGCCGAGGGCATCGAAAATCATCGCCAGGTAGCGGGGCTCGAATATATTGAGGGGCAATCGGCCCTTGGGCAGCAACAGGGCGCCCGGCAAGGGAAATATGCTGATCGCATCCGGCAACGCGTCGAATTTAATGCCGAACGGGCCAGGGGCGAACGGGTCGGGCATCAGGAGAACAGCACCGCCGAAAGCTTGCGCCGGCCCTCGACGGTGATCGGATCGGTATGGCCAAGGGCTTCGAATATTTTCAAAAGCTGGGCGCGCGCGGCGCCATCGTTCCATTCCAGATTACGGCTGACGATCTCCACCAGGGTATCGACGGCCTCGATGGTGGCGCCGTCGCCATATTGGGCCATGGCCAGATCGAAGCGCGCCTGATGATCATCGGGATTGCGTTCCAAGGCCTCCAAAAACGCGGCCGTATCGCCGCCGGCACCAACGTCGCTGGCCAGTTCCAGAGCCGAAACAACCGAAGCGATGTCGCCGTTTGTGCGCATTTCATCGGACAGCTCGTTTAGATAATCGCGAGCCTCGTCCGGCTTGCCGCCGGCGATTAAGCTACGCGCCAGCCCGGCATGGGCGGCGGTATTGCCGAGATCCTGCTGCAATATCTGTTGATAGTTGGCATGCGCCGTGTCGGCGTCGCCGCTTTCCAGCAGCGCCGCCGCCTGTTCCAGCGCCTGATCCAGGGGCGAACCGGCGGACCCGGTCAGTTTCTCGATAAACTGGCGCACCTGGGTCTCGGGCACGGCGCCGGCGAAACCGTCGACCGGCTTGCCGTCTTGAAACGCGACCACCATGGGAATCGACTGAACGCGCATTTGCGACGCCAATTGCTGGTTCTCGTCCACATTAATTTTTACCAGCCGCACAGCGCCGCCATATTCGTTGACGATCTTCTCCAAGATGGGCCCGAGGGTTTTACAAGGACCGCACCATTCCGCCCAAAAATCCACAATCACCGGCTGGCTGGCCGACGCCTTGATCACATCGGCTTCGAAGCCGGCGGTATCGGTGTCGGTGATAAACTCGCCGCCGCCAAGTTCACCATTTTGGGCGCCGCCCGCTGCCTGGGCGTTCAATATATCCGGCATGCTTCGATCCTCATTATTCAGTGTTTTCCACGTGAAACCATAATTGGTCGATTGCGCCCGCCTTTCAAGGCTCGGTGGCCTATATCATCTATTTTGCACCCCTACGATCACTTTTCCCGTTTCCTAAGGTGGAGAAAGGGCGCAGGCCATGCGGGCCCATTGGCAAGCCCTTTCGACACCCCCGGAGGGGACAAGGGGGTGCCCCCCCCCCTTCATATTTGTGCGGGGGGCGCCCCCGCGGCCCCCGCAGGGCGCAAAATAGATGATATAGGCCACTTGCGCGCCCATCAAAGCTCAAGAATCAAGGGTTCATGCCCGCAATCGGTTATAAAGCGCAGCAGGTCATCGGCGCTGATGGCGGTTGTCGCCTGGTTGGTGAGCGGGTGATAATTGAGGGTTGCCTCGGCCAGCATGGCGCTGTCCAGCACCACCTGCACGTCCGCCGCCGATCGGTTGATAACGCAGAACGGCGTCACCGAGCCCGGTTCCACGCCGAGCACGTCGGCCATCAATTCCGGCTTTCCGAATGACAAGCGCGCGGCGCCCAGCCTGGCTTGCATTGCCTTCATATCCAATGGTTTGTCTTCGAGCATGACCACCAGCCACAGCGCCCCATTTTTGTCTTTGAGGAACAAGCTTTTGCAATGGCCACCGGGCATGTGATCGCGCAGGCGCTTGGCGTCCTCGACGGTGAACATGGCGTCGTGCCGCTTGGTCCCGGTTTCGATACCAAGGCTTTCCAGGCGGGCAAAGAGTTCGCTTTCGGATGCCGGCATGGCCGGACCCTACCGGCCCGACCCCCTCGGCACAAGAAGCGGCGCAAGAAGATAGACTTGCAAAAAGCCAGTTACCGCTTATATTTCCGGGCGTAAATCGATGCCGCTCGACGTAGCCATCCGGGGCGTATCGATTATGCGGGCGTAGCTCAGGGGTAGAGCGCAACCTTGCCAAGGTTGAAGTCGTGGGTTCAAATCCCATCGCCCGCTCCAATCTTTTCAATGGTTTAGAGGATTTTTCGTTCCTGCTAAATTTTTATACCCCACTGTATCCCCACTCAATCCAACATTAAATACAATGGATTTCGGCAAAATTGTTCGAAGCAATCCGACGTCGGGGCAACTCGAGTCAATGCGATTGCTTGCCCAATTGACGCCCAGCTTCACTTCCTTGTCTCTGCATCGCACAAACATAAGGCGCTGGTTTAAGTAAACCACCAGCCTACCCAAGGGGGGTGTAGAGGGGCCAGTGGGGGTCTTCACCTGATAATAGCATTGGCTCGCTAATATTTATTTGGAAGGGGCTGTATACCAGTTAGCTGTTTTAGTAGCAGGACGGCTCAAGGTTAGCCTGAAATCCAGATTATTTGTGCCAATATGCTTACAGTACTTAAAGGATATTGGCACAAAAAATGGAA
>JAYGEH010000158.1:0-2954 GCA_046582475.1 Rhodospirillales bacterium | reverse complement strand
TTGCTCGGGCGCTGATTTGAACGAGGCGCGCCGGGCCGCGGACGCCGGCGAGGTGTTCCGGGGGCCTTTGCACACCACAAGGCGCGGCCTGTTCGAGATCATGATCGATTCCAAAAAGCCGATCATGGCCATCATCAACGGCCCGGCCATCGCCGGCGGTTTCGAATTGGCGCTGGCTTGCGATATCCGGGTCGCTGCCGAGAACACCTTTTTCGCCCTGCCCGAGGCGAAGCTTGCGCGCGGCGCCCATTTCGCGTCCGTGGTGCTGCCGCAGATGGTGCCGCCGGGCATCGCCATGGAATGGCTTTATACGGGCCGCCCAATCCCCTTGGACGAGGCCGAGCGCTGGGGCCTGATCAACCGCCGGGCGCCCTTGGAGGGCTTGATGGATACGGCCCTGGACCTGGCCGCGGACATTCTCTCCTCGGCGCCCTTGTCCCTGCAACGGATGAAGCTGACCTACCGCAAAACCTTCGGCATGCCCCTGCTGGCCGCGCTGCGCCTCGACGCGGGGCCCGATGTCTACGCATCCGAAGACCAGGTGGAAGGCGCCCGCGCTTATTTGGAAAAACGCGATCCGGTCTGGAAGGGGCGCTAGCTCTGGTGGCCGACGGCACGACCATGTATCACGCGCTAAAACCCTTGTTTCAGCCCGCCAACGTGGCGGTGATCGGCGCTTCCAACGCAACCGGCAAGCCGGGCAATTCGGCCATCCGCTATTTGGCGCGCTGCGGCTATGAGGGCGGCATATTTCCGGTCAATCCGGGCCAATCGGAAATCGAAGGGCTGCCATGCTACTCCGGCATCGGCGCCATTGA
Organism: Rhodospirillales bacterium; assembly: GCA_046582475.1. Taxonomy (GTDB): domain Bacteria; phylum Pseudomonadota; class Alphaproteobacteria; order Rhodospirillales; family UBA2165. The sequence goes on along the minus strand of JAYGEH010000158.1, from coordinate 2,136 downwards.
CGCCAAAATCGATTGCGCGCTGATCGTTATTCCCGCCGGACCCGCGGTCGAGGCGGTTCGCGAATGCGCCGAGGCCGGCGTCGGCGCGGTGATCATCGGCGCCACCGGTTATGCGGAAATGGGCACCGGCGACGGCCGCCGCCGCCAGGCAGAGTTGGTCGCCATCGCCCGCCGGCATGGGCTCCGCATCCTCGGCCCCAACACCAACGGCATCTTCAACGCGTCGGACAAGCTGTCGCTCGGCTACAACACCTCGCACGGCGATGCGCTGAGCCCGGGCCCGGTTTCGATCGCCGCCCATTCCGGCGCCCTGTTCAATTGCATCGCGCCCAGGCTCCGGGACCTGCGCGCCGGGCTGTCCAAATTCGTGCCGGTGGGCAACGAGGCCGACCTGGATATGCTGGATTTCCTGGAATATTTCATCGAAGACCCGGACACCGGTGTCATCGGCCTGATCATGGAAGCCATATCCGATGGCGCCCGGTTGCGCCGCCTGGCCGCCCGCGCCCAAAACGCCGGCAAGCCGATCGTGGTATTGAAACTGGGCCGCTCGGCCGCCGGCGCCGGCGCCGCCAAGGCCCATTCGACGCGGCTGGCCGGCAGCGCCCGCGCCTACGATGCCCTGTTCAGGGATTGCGGTATCGCCACCGTGCCGACGGTGGAGGCGATGGCCGGCGCCGCCGCATTGCTAATCAACCGGGCCGGCCAGGCGTTCCCGGAAAACAACGGGCTCATCGGGATATCGACCACCGGCGGCGGCGCCGCGCTGTTGGCCGATCAGGCGGCGGCGCGCGGCATCCCCCTGGCCGGTGATGAAAACGGGCAATGGCAAGGGGGCGTCGCCGCGGTTATTGCCACATTCGATGGCGCCGGGCCGATACGCAATCCCACCGATACCGGCGCCCTCGGCGGTACCGCGCGATTGACCGAATTGTTCGAGGCCCAGGAAAGCGACGGCTGCACCGGGCCGCTGGCTTTTTTCACCCACCTGCTGCCCACCTTGGAGGCATCGCTGGACGTTGCGGCGCGCATTATCGCCCGCAAGAGGCGCACCGGCACCCCGGCCATCGCCATCGCCCCCGGCGGCCTTACGCCGGAGATCGGGGACAGCTACCGGGACGCCGGCATTCCGGTATTCAACGACCTGGCCACCGCCTTCGATAGCCTGCATGCCTACTACCAGGCCTATCCGATATCTGCCGCGCCGCTCGAGCCGGTGATCGAGGCGCATGTGGCCGCCGGGCTCAAGCAAGCCACGCAAAGCCTCGCCGCGTTCGCCGGGCGCGACTTCCTGAACGAGGCCGAGAGCGCCGATCTGTTGCGCGGCCTCGGCCTGCCGATGGTCGAAAGCCGCATCGTCGACGGCATGGCGAGCGCCGCCGAGGCCGCCGAGGCGCTCGGCTATCCGGTTGTCCTGAAGGCGCTGGCGCCGGGCGTGGCGCACAAGAATCGCTTAGGCTTCGTGATCAACAATATCGCCGATGATATCGAACTGGCCGAGGCGGTGGTCAATCTGGAGGGGCGCATCGCCGCCCTGGACTTCACGGCGGCGGAGGTTCCGCTGGTGCTGCAACCGATGGCCAAAGGCGATGCCGATATCGTTCTCAGCGTCGCCTTTGAGCCCGGATTGGGCCACTTCCTGGTCGCCGGCCTCGGCGGCGTCTATACCGAGCAACTGGACGAGATGGTCCTGATCCCGATCCCGGCGCAGCCATCGGCCATCGAACAACGGCTGCAGGAGTCCCCGGTCGGCCGCCTGATCGCCGCCATCGGCCCGCTATCGCCAGTGATCGACGCCCTCTGGGCGCTCAGTCTGTTGGTGGCCGGCAATCGGGCGATCGCCGCCATCGACATCAACCCGTTGCTGGTTGAGCCAAGCGGCTGCACCGCCGTCGACGCCTTGATCGTGCTGGCGGAGCCCGGCCCTATTTCATGACAGTATACTTAATTATTTTTATAATATTGCAATAATTAAGTATACTGTCATGAAATAGGGCTAGCGTACCTGCAAGACGATCTTGCCGCGCACGTGGCCGGTGGCGCTCAATTCGTGGGCGGCGCGGATATCGTCCAAGGCCATGAACTGCATCTCCGGTGTCTGGATGACGCCATCGGTTATGAACGCCGAGATACGGT
>JAYGEH010000120.1:0-4556 GCA_046582475.1 Rhodospirillales bacterium | reverse complement strand
GGTATGGGCTTCAATCGGCATAGGCGGGGCCTTTCGCATCGGCGGCGGCGGGCATGGGCATGGCCTTGGCCTTGTCGGCCGCCGCCTTGACCGCCGCCTTGGCTTCGGAGGTGATGGCGGCGATGTCCTCGGCGTTCAAACGTTCGGCCAGCTTGGGGATCGGATCGCGAGCTAGCCACAACTGGCGCTCGGCCTGGTCTTTGTATTCTTCGGCGTCGCCCACATGGTGGCCGGAATAGCGGTAGGTATCGCAAATCAGGAACGCGGGACCGCCGCCGCTCCGGGCCCGGCCGGCGGCGCGCGATGCGGCTTCGTGAACTGCGAGGACATCCATGCCGTCGACTTTTTCCGATGGGATGCCGAAGGCCTCGCCGCGCCTGGTATAGGGGCGCCCGGCGGTTACGTCGTCGATCTCCGTGAATTCGCCATAGCCGTTGTTTTCGCAGATATAAACGACCGGCAGCGCCCACACCGCGGCCATGTTCATGGCTTCGAACAGGATGCCCTGATTGAGGACGCCGTCGCCGAAGAAACAAACGGCGATGGTGCCGTCGGCGCGCAGTTTGGCGGTGAGAGCGGCGCCGGTGGCCAGCGGCACGCCGCCGCCGACGATGCCGTTGGTGCCGAGGTTGCCGGACTCGGGATCGAAAATATGCATGGAGCCGCCGCGCCCGAGACCGTATTGGGAGCGCCGGCCCAGAATTTCCGCGAACAACTGATCCATCTTGCCGCCCTTGGCGATGCAGTGGCCGTGGCCGCGGTGATGGCTGGCGATCTTGTCGGCGGGCAGAAGCGCGCCGCAGGCACCCACGGCGACCGCTTCCTGGCCGGAATAGAGATGCACCAATCCGGGCGCCAGGCCGGCCCGGTGGAATTGGCGCACCTGTTCCTCGAAGGCGCGGATGGTCACCATGGTCCGATAAAATTCGCGGAGCCGGTCAGGCGAAATTTCTGGCATTGGACCCGGTATCGGCAATGGCTTCCGGCCCGGCGCTCAACCGGCGCCGAGAAGGTCGGGCCCGCGCCACAGCGCCCGGTCCGATTGTGCACGGATAATACCAGATAAGCCTGTGCCGCCGGACATGATCGCGCCCCCCAATTTTGCCTTTTCCGGTTTAAGCATCGGCCAGAATTCCGGCGCGCGCAATCAACTTTTGTCCGCCGAGACTTGCATTGGGGCAGGGATTCCCATTCAATTCAGGCCACTTGGGGGAGCGAATGAATATGGGTCCAGATCAACCGACCAATCCGCTTTACAGCGGCCATCGCATGAAGCTCGGCGTCATGGCGTTCAATTGCAGCCATGGCTCCTCGATCACCACCGTCGACGAAGCCTGGCAGTTGTCCTGGCCGGAAACCGAGGAGATCGTGAAGATGGCCGACGCGGCGCGCCTGGAAGCGTTGTTGCCGGTGGGCCGCTGGCGCGGCTATGGCGGGCCCACCAATTTCAACAACGCCACCTTCGAGAGTTTCACCTGGGCCGCCGGCATCGGCGCCATCACCAGCCATATCGGCGTATTCGCCACCTGCCATGTGCCGCTTTTCAACCCGGTGATGGCCGCCAAAATGGCAACCACCGTCGATCACGTCACCCGTGGCCGGTTTTGCCTGAACGTGGTCTGCGGCTGGTTCAAGGGTGAGTTCGACATGTTCGATGTGGAAATGCGCAACCACGACGAACGCTATGTCTATGGCGCCGAGTGGGTGGATTTCATCCGCCGCCTGTGGTCGGAGGAAGAGGCGTTTGATTTCAATGGCGATTATTTCAACTCCAAGGGCGCCTGGAGCCAGCCGAAGCCGATCCAAAAACCCTATCCGCCGATCATGAACGCCGGCGGTTCCGAGGCCGGCCAGGAATTCGCCGCCACCACTGCCGACATGAATTTCGCGCTTTTAAAAGCGCACGAGTTCGACGCCGGCAAGGCGCAGGTGGACAAGCTGAAAACCATGGCACGGGCCATTGGGCGCGAGGTGCAGGTCTGGGTGCATGTCTATGTGGTGTGCCGCGAGACTGAAAAGGAAGCCGAGGATTATCTGGATTATTATGTGCACCAGAAAGGCGATTACGAGGCGGTCGATAACCTCTTGGATATCTTCGAGGTGCAGACCGAGACCCTGCCCGAGGGCGCCCTGGAGCAGTTCCGTTTCCACTTCATCGCCGGCCATGGCGGCTATCCCCTGGTGGGAACGCCGGAGCAGGTGGTCGACGGGTTGCAGACCCTGGCCGATATCGGCGTCGATGGCTGCCTGATTTCCTGGGTCAATTACAAAGACGAATTGCGCCAATGGATCGATGATGTGATGCCGCTGATGGTTGAGGCCGGGCTGCGCCTGCCGGCGGCTTGAGGAGGAGGTGATATGGTTGACGGATCGGTAAAGCGGGTTGGATTGATCGGCCTCGGCAAGATGGGCGGGCCCATGGTCCGCCATATCATCGCCGGCGGCTTCGCGGTGACCGGCTATGATGTGAAGCCTGCGCTGATCGAAACGGCCGCCGCCGACGGCGCTATCGCCGCCGCCACGCCGGCCGAGGTAGCGGCAAACGCGGATGTGGTCCTGATCGCCGTCGGCTTCGACGCCGAAGTGGAAATGGCTTTGTTTCGTAATGATGGCATCATGGAAGGCATCGGCGAAGGCGCCATCATCGCCATCTGCTCGACCGTCGCGCCCGGCACCGTTGCCAGGATCGCCCGGCGCATCGGCGAGGCGCCGGTGCGGCTTATCGATTGCCCGCTGACAAGGGGCGAACAGGCGGCCATCGACGGCAAGATGCTGACCATGGTGGGCTGCGACAAAGCCGATTTCGAGGCCTGCCGCCCGGTGATGGAATGCTACGCCGATTCCATATTTCATTTAGGGTCCCTGGGCGCCGGCAGCACCGGCAAGATGGTCAACAACTTGATCTTGTGGGCCTGCATGTCGGCCAACCGGGAAGCCATGCTGCTGGCCGACGGCCTGGGTGTCGATACCGAATTGCTGCGCACCGCGCTGTTGGCCTCCAGCGCCGGCAATTGGAGCCTGGAGACCCGCGCCGACGAGCAGCCGACGCCGTGGGCGGAAAAAGACATGATGATCGTGCTCGGCGAGGCCGACCGTCTGCGCCTGTCGCTGCCGCTCTCGGGCGTGGTGAAAGAAGTCATCAAGCAATTGAAGATCGAGCGCGGCTATCCGACGCCGAGTGCGGAAGAGAATTGGGCGGAAGAGACTTAAAGAAATCTCTTTTGGTTTGAGCAGGAGAGTACCGAATCATGGACAAAAAACTGCATCTGGTGGGCAGCATTCCGTTCGACACGGTCGCCGATGTGTTCGAACAATTCGGAACCGCGCTTGGCGCCCATCTCCACACCATGCCCGATGGCGAGGTTGGCCTGCGCTCGCACTGGATCAGCCGCGTCCATTATCAAGTATTGGCGCTGCATCCGGATATCGAAGTATTGCGCCAGCCCGCCCTCGAGGACGGCGCCGAGCGGCTCAACCCCCGCAACGCCGGCGACAGTTGGCTGTTCAAACTGCGCGCCGGCGCCGGCCCGGTCCAATTCGGCGATCCCGGCTGGCGCCTGGGGTTCGCCCGCGACGCGGTGAATTCCTATTTCATTTTCAAGACCCTTCGCGAGGCCGGCAAGCTGGCCCCGCATCTCCGCTTTCAAGTTTCCATGCCGTCGGTCACCAGCGCCCTGCCGGGGCGCATATTCGAAGATGCAAGCGACGCCGAGAAGATCAAGCCGGGCTACGAGGCGGCGCTCGCAAAGGAGCTGGAAACAATCACCCGGAATATCTCGGCCCAGGACCTGGCCATACAGTGGGATTGCACGTCCGAATTACAGGACGCCTATGGCCGCATTGCCGACTTGCCGGCGGAAGGCCTGATCGAACGCAACATGAAGCATTTCCGGCGTTTGGGTCCGCGCATACCGGACGGCGCCGAGCTCGGCTATCACCTTTGCTACGGCACCCTCGGCGGCTGGCCCCGGTGGCAGCCCGAAAACTTAAGCGGCGCGGTCACCATGGCGAACGCCTTCGCCGCCCATTCGGGCCGCCGCGTCGATTGGATCCACATTCCGGTTCTCGACCGTTCCGATGACGGCTATTTCGCGCCGCTTGCCGATTTGGAGCCCAGGGGCGCGCGCATCTATCTGGGCGCCGTCCATAATATGGAGCGGTTTGGCGAGCGCATCGCCACGGCGCGCAAATATCTGGCGGATTTCGGCGTCGGCGCCTATTGCGGTTTCGGCCGCATTCCGCGGCAGGAACTGGCCCAGGTTCTCAGGCATCATGTGCAGGCGCTGGAAATGTAACCGGGCGCTCTCGATCTTCATCTTTTGGTAACGCGAATCGCCCTACCAGAGCCCTGCGCGTCCGTGCAGGGGCGTGCACCATCTGGTTAATCAAACAAGCCGCCTCCCATTCGGGGCGGCTTGTTCGTTTGTGCATGGCCCGCGTTGCCGAAATATCGCCGGCTTATACCAACTTGCAAAAAGATTGACTCGTTAGTGTTCTGTTAGCTTGGCCGTGATTCAACATGGGAAACAGAGGAGTTTTCCATGGCCCGAGGTATT
>JAYGEH010000105.1:0-3334 GCA_046582475.1 Rhodospirillales bacterium | reverse complement strand
TGAAGTGAAGGGGATATCTGGCAGCTTAGACAATCAGGATGCTACAATTAGTAGTAAACAGTTCGAGTACGCGCAGAAATACCGTGAGGCTTACTGGCTCTATGTAGTTGAGCATGCAGATGATGACGAGAAAGCTCGAATAGTACGCATTCAGGATCCGGCGGGCAAAGCACGCACATTTACTTTCGACCGTGGCTGGCTGACCGTTGCGAAGGTTGATAGTGAAAAAGAGGATCAAAGTAGCTGACTCGAGCAGTATTATTTATCGTATAAACCTAATGCTTATAAGGCGTTAGACCCAAGCGGTTGGAGTCCTGGTTTTATGACACTTTTTTTTCTTGCCGTCTACGGTTTCTAGCCTAAGCTGTCTCCCGTGCATCAGGAGCACCCATCGAGGGTGCGGCAACCTGGCCTGGAGAGGCTAAGGTGCTTTGATCGACAGCCGGTGGCTGTTGTAGATGTGCAAGGCCCGAGTGGGTCTTGAACACAATGTCTCCATGGGACATGACCACCACCCTGATGCAAGGGGCGGTGGTTTTTTTGTGCCCTGGCCTGATGCGCTTGAACGAAAGGAATAGCGCATATGAAAAAGTCGAAACTGTCGGTCCGGGTCAATCGGAAGAACAAGAACCACCATCTCTGGGACAACAACGGCAAGTGGTGGTGTCACCTCACAGTCCACCATCCCGATTACACCACCGAACGGCGTCGCCTCTCGCTGAACACACGGGATGTGAATATCGCCCGCGAGCGTCGCGACCGGTTTTTTTGTCGTTGGCAAGGCTAAGCGTGCGGAGGTCCAGGGACGTCCCGAAGGAACCAAAAGGGGGCGGCCCGTGAGAGATTCACCGCTGACTGAACTGGACAGAGACAGATGCAATACACCAAACCAGAAGAATATCCGGACCTCATCAAGTTTAATTACCTCGGGATGACGGTGTTGCTGGACTATGGAGAGGGATCAATTCATCCCCTGAATGAAGCGGTGCACGCGCCGGGGTTGGTTCTGAAGTATCTCGTTGACGAGGGGTTTTTGGTTCCGGACATGGAAAACGAGTCACAGGAATGATCGGTCACGGACCCAAACTAACTTCGTCTTTGAAAATGCAACACAGTAACACAACACAGGCCAGGGCTTTGTACCACCAAACCAATGGGTTTGATTATTCAAAGAACACACCGGGGATTGATAGGGATCGGGCCATTGAAATTGCCAAGGATCCTGCTTCGTCGCCATATAATTTGGAGGATTTGAGTCGGCACCCCAGTCGGGAGGTGAGGCGGCTGGTTGCCTGCAATCCGAACACACCGGAAAGCAATCTAAGAATTCTCTGGGAATCATGGCCTGAAGCCATTCTGGAGAACCCAATCACTGATATTTGGGAGCTTACAGACACCTGGCCGCTACACAGGCGGGTGGATCATCCCGTGTTATGGGCCTGGTATCATTATTTTATCCGTACCGGGCAGATTGAAAAAATGTTGGTGCATATCCCGGAGGAAGTGCGTCTTGGCTTCCCCTTGAATCAAGGAACCCTGGATTTCTGGATGGCGGAGGATCCAAGCTGGAAAGTGCGCGGGAGGATTGCAGAGAGGTCAACCCACCCAGAGGTGCAGGCCAGTTTGATCAAGGACAGTGAGAGGGAGGTGAGGATCGCCCTGGCAAGGAACCGAGGCATCTCCTCCTACTGCCATCGCGCGGTGGCAAGTGACCCGGACAGGGACGTGCTGATTGCCCTTGCGGGGAACACAGACATCAAGGGGGACATTGAGAATTCCGGCCTTGGGATCCTTGCATTCTGTGACGACGACGCGGTTCGGGTTGCCGCGGCGTCAAACCCATTGATGCCCAATCAATTCATGGCGCGGCATTGCGTGTGGGACGAGTGCGTCGGTGTCCGTGTCGCCGTGGCCGAAAACCCGGGGTTGGACAAGAGGCTGCATCAACTGATGCAGAAAACCGGGGATGTCGAGGTGCTGTTGGCCCTGGCAAGGAACCGGGCAGCCGACGCCGGGTTCCTGGAAAGGCTGGCGGAATCCAAGGACCCGGTCCTCAGGGCGATGGCGGCGGCCAACCCGAAAACGCCGGAGGAACAGCAGCTTGCCCTTTACGAGGACAGGGAATCAGCCGTCAGGAACGCGTTCGTGGGCCAGCGCCGGTACGGCAGTCATTTCATTGAACTCGCCATTGAAAAGGGTGGGCGCCGCCTGAAGTGTGAACTTGCAGTCAGGGCCGGCCTCAAAAGGGAGCAACTTTTGGCGCTGTCCAAAGATCCCGACAGGCATGTGCGTCAGGCGGTGGTTAATCGTCTAATGAGTGGTAGGTTTCAGCATGACACCCTGACCAATAGAACGGTTGTGGAAGTACTCAGCAGAGATAAGGATCCGAACATTCGCAAAAGCATGGTTACAGACTATCGTTTGAATGAATCACGCCTAAATGAGATGGCTGAAGATAGTGATCCCGAAGTTCGAATTGCGGTTGCTTGCCAACACAACACAGGCCGCGCCGGCCTGGCCCTGCTCGTTGCCGACAAGAATCCTTCGGTCCGTCATCATGCCGCGGTTACGATTCTAGACAAGGGATGGATCTGGGGAAGGCACAACGCAATTTTGTGCGCCTCTGATGCAGTCCGTCTTCGATCAAAGCTCTTCATGGTTAAACAATTGCTCAAGGGTTTGGTACATGATCCATGCCTCAGGGTGAGAAGGTTGCTGGCTGGGCACACATGCACTCCGGCTCAAATCTTATGCAAGATGTTGAATGACTCGGATCAACAAGTCCGAGAGTCGATCAGGAAACGCAGCAGGTTTCCTCGTGATGAAATGATCAGGTTGATCAAAGAAAAACCTGATTGGCCTTTTTCCGGAGCAGGGATGACTCTAAACGAAAAGGTGCTGTCACGATTAGCCAATAAGAACAACGAGTACACACGGGGGTTGGTCGCACGAAATTGCAGGACCCCTGTGGGGATCTTGAGAACTCTTGCTCGTGACGAATCAGAATTCGTTCGCGCCAAACTGGAAGAAAATCCAAAATATAAACGTATAAAGAAATGAATCCTAACGAACTTAAAGAACAGTTAAGTCAAATCGTCGAGGGGCGCTTAACCCTTTCCGTCATGATCTGGGGGCCTCCCGGCATCGGCAAGTCCAGTATTGTCCATCAGGTGGCAATCGAGAACAAGATGGATTTTATCGATCTTAGATTAAGTCAACTGTCTCCAACAGATCTGAGGGGATTGCCGGTTCCAAAAGGAAACGCGATGGGCTGGTTACCTCCTGATTTTTTACCCCAAAAGGGGAAAGGGATTCTTTTTCTAGACGAAATCAA
>JAYGEH010000225.1:0-2508 GCA_046582475.1 Rhodospirillales bacterium | reverse complement strand
CGCCAACAGCCAGCTGTTCTTGCTCAGCTCAAGCGCCGCACAAATAGACTGTTCGTTGGAAGTCGCTGTAGAATTTACCATCATCGGATCGCTCCTTCAGATCACCGTTAAAAGGGAGAAGGAGCATGAGGCCGCATCCTTCAGCCTCATAGCATCTTTTAGCCGCCTTAGCTATTAGCCGTCATTTCCACACCCCCACTGGTCGTTGCATCCAGCTTGCTGGGGTATATGGTAAGGACCCGCTAACCGGGGAGAAGGGATATGGCCTTATCGGTTATTGGCGTGGGTTTTATGCGCACTGGCACGGAATCGCTCAAGATGGCGCTGGAAATTCTTGGCTATGGTCCGTGCCACCATATGAAGGTCGTGCTATCGGATCCCGATCAGGAGGCACTCTGGCGGCGCGTTGTTGCCGGCGAGACAATTCCGTGGGAGACGCTCTACGACGGCTATAACTCGGCGGTTGATTTTCCGACCGCTTTCTATTGGCGCGAGCTAACGGCTCACTACCCGGAGCCGCCGTTGATTATGACGGTGCGGAGTTCCGAAAGCTGGTACGCCAGCATGACGAAATCGGTCTTTCCAACACTTAAGAAACTCACCGACCCGGGCTCGGTCGGCTCTGCGATGATCAGCCAGGGAACCTTCGACGGCCGCGGCGACGATCCGGATCATGCCGTTGCCGTCTACGAGAAGCACAACAACGACGTCCAATCTGCTTTTTCATCGGATCGCCTGCTCGTCTACGAACTCGGCAGTGGCTGGACGCCCCTCTGCGAATTCTTAGGAAAATCGATCCCCGACGAGGATTACCCACACAGTAACACGGCCGAAGAATTCGACGAATTCTTTGACAAGCGGTTGAGCAGAATGAACCTATAGATGCGGACGCAATGCATCTGGTCAATCGCCGAAGAAATTTCCAGAAATAACTTCAACCATCGCATCCTTCTCATCGAAAGTGACGCCGATGGGGTCTTCGCCATTCTGGACCCGATTGATTTGAGCACGAAGTCCCTTCCGAATTAACCGAATGGACGTGTCGCTGCCAGCGAGATGTTCTTCCGAATGCAAAGTAATCTGGCCTTGGCCGGTTTGCGCTTCCCAGTCACCGGGATATCGCCGGTGTTCCTGCTCGGTCATCTCGGACCATTTTTTATCGGGCAGAATATCGGCGCTTTCATAACCGAAATCTTCCGCCACTTTCATCACCGCGAAAGACCGGCAGGTCTTGTCATCCCGGGGCACAACCCAGCTCAGATTGTGGCCCGGCCCGGGTTCAACCCTGACGCTCGGTATGCAGCGGACGTTGGGATACCAGATGCATGTGACCCGCTCCAGCTTGCGTCCATCGTCCAGATTCCGAAAGGCGGTGTTGTGGACACCGTTTTCGTCCGGCACCCAATCGACGGTGGGCATGATGCCGAAATCTTCGACAAACTGGACACTGGAAAAGGTGGCGTGAAGCACCTGAACGTGGAATGGATCCAAAGTGTTTTCATAATGCTGAAGCCAATTGCAGTCCATGTGGCTTAAGGTGCCATCGGTGCCGGAAGCAAACACGGGCCCCACCGCCACCAGTTTTTCGCCGGCATTGACATCTTCCACGGTGCTGTAACGGGGCAGGACCGGGCGCTTATCGGGCGGGCCCATATAGGCGAAGATCAGCCCGTAGCGTTCCTGAACCTCGTACCAGGGTTGGCGAACATTTTCGCGAATGCCGGCACCGTTGTCTTTTTCGCACGGCATATCGACGCAGCGGCCTTCCACATCGAACAGCCAGCCATGGTAGCAACAGCGAAGGCCTTCCTCTTCGACACGTCCGTAATAAAGCGTCGTGCCCCGGTGGCAGCACCGGTTGTGCAAGAGCCCGGGCCGTCCCTGCTTGTCGCGAAAAACAACAAGGTCCTCGCCCATGACCGTGACCGCGACCGGATCGCCCTGGACCTCGCGCGCCAGGGCGATAGGCTGCCAGTAGCGGCGCAAAAGCTCGCCCATGGGCGTATCGGGACCGGCTTCGATCAGTTCCGCGTCATAGCTGGGTTTTTGGCGGCCATAGCCGGTACCGGTGGCGATCGGCCGCTGGGCCAGTTGGCGGGGGTCAACTTGGGGAGTGTCCATCAATTTCTCCAAACTAAACCGGACTTTGAGGCGAAGTAGGTCTTATCCAGGGGCGACTTAATTGGGCGCTATTCTAGATCAAGTTGGAGGGATGGCAATCACTCAGGCTGAAAACGGGAACGCCAGCAAACGGCCCAGGCTATGTGAATACGCTTTCTGGCTTATCAGCCTGGCCCTCCTGTGGGCTCATTTGATATGGCGGGGTGGATTTGTTGAGTTTTCAGGTTTTGGCTGCCGGCAAGCGTTTATGACTCGGATAATGCATTTCTCGGCAGTGATTTGATCATATTCGAGTGCAAATGGCGGCGGCGTGCGCCTATGCAGCCGACATTGCCTGGATCAATGACCTGACCCCCATGATGTTGATGACCCGCTTGAGATTATAGG
>JAYGEH010000031.1:0-8853 GCA_046582475.1 Rhodospirillales bacterium | reverse complement strand
CGGGTCTGAATTACTACATATAAATACCAACGGCATTGTCACGTTAATTGAAGTTGGCCGCAATGGACTGCAACAATGCCCTTTCAGGCTCAACATGGAGCGACCAACGGTCTTAGATTACCAAGCAGCCAACAAATTATGAACATCACGCACTGACCATGTGCCTTTCATGTGACATGGACAATGCAGGACCAGATGGGATTAGATAAATTTAGACGAGATTACAAGGACTTAGCCAATACCAGAGTGAGACACAGCATTTCCCAAATTCGAGGCACTAAAAAAACCCGTAACTCATTGAAGTTACGGGCTAATTTTAGGTTGCGGGGGCACGCAAGCACCTTTACCGAACAAGTACAAAATGGCGAGAATGTTCGGCATAACATCGAATCATGGGCTCAAAACCACCGAGATTTGACATTCCCGGTAGATCGAATGTAAAAATCTAATAAGCGAGGGACCAGCATTGCGTAAACAATGGCGCACGCATCTGTCATCACGGCCCAGTGCCCCCCGGCTCGAACTTGATGCTTTCGCGTTCCAGAAACGAACCGGCACGCCACAGAGCCAAATCGAGCCCACCGAGGGGCGAGCCGCGATAACCGGATACGAACCCCGCCGTATTCACACCCGCCAGCCGGTCACGCCCCCGTTGTTCCAGCAGAAGACGCACCAATGCTTGGGAACCGGATAGAAACAAATCGCCGGACGTCAGACGGTATCGGTCATCCAGTGGATTATGCACGTTGGCCGATTGATTTGTGGTTGAAGGCATTTTCTTGGTTTGAAGGCTAATCCGAACTTCCGGGTTTTACCAATGGTATCATATATAGATATTGCGTTTGTCCTTGGCGGTGTTTGATTGTTCAATCGAATAGTAAACAGGGTGTGATGAAACCACCGACGATCGGCAATAAATTTGGATGAGAGCTCGGGTATGCGGGATTTGATCAGCGAGTTGGACGCCTCGGGCGAACTGCTTTGCATTGAAAAGGAAGTGGACCCTTTGTTCGAGCTGGCCGCCGTAACCAAAGCGGTGCAGCACGCGTCCAATCAGACCGTACTATTTGAAAACGTGAAGGGTTCGGAATTTCCAACCGTCACAAACATATACAACAGCCGCCAGCGGTTATGCCGGCTCGTCGGCAGTGAACCTGACGGCTTTTGCCCGCGCTGGAACGATTTGCATGAACAGACGCCGTCGCGTTTGGGAAGTGAATCGAAAACCATCGACCGGCCTACTGATTTGGCCGATATCAAAATAGGTGATTTACCGCTCATCACCTATCACGAGCGGGATGCCGGCCCATATTTTACCTCCGCTCTGTTTTTGGCCAAACACCCTGAAACCGGTGTCGAGAATTTGTCCTTTCACCGGGCCATGTATGTCAGCGATCAGGAGCTGCGCATCCGCTTGGGGTCCAGCCACGACCTTTTTGCGTTTCAGGCAGCGGCTGAGGAAAAAGGTGATTATCTCGACGCCGTCATGCTGATTGGGGTTGAACCTTCCCTCTTTTTGGCCGGCGGAGCCCGGCTGCCCGAGGATTGGAGCGAAATCGCCTTTGCCAGCGCCATTACCGATGCCCCCATTGAGCGCTACCCGGCCATTAGCAGCGATCTACTAATCCCGACCTCGACCGAAATCGTTATCGAGGGTCGCATTCAGCCGGTGGAACGCCGCGCCGAGGGCCCGTTCGGGGAGTTTATGGGGCATTATGTGGAGGTCGGCGACAACCACGTGTTCGAAGTTACACATGCCTATACCAGGCCATCACCTGTCTTTCACAGCCTGCTATGCGGTTCCAACGAAGATATCTCGCTTTTGGAGGCGCGGACGGCGGCGAAAACCTATCGGCATCTTCTGAATGTTGTTCCCGGCGTCATCGACGTTTCCTGCGCGCCATCGGTGATGAACACCACAATCAAAATCAAACAGCTTTATGAGGGACATGCCAAGGATGTCCTGAAGGCCGCTTTCGACGCTGACGAGGATTACAACAAGGTCTGCGCCGTCGTCGATGAAGATGTGAATATTTTCGATTTCAATGAAGTTTTATGGGCTTTCGCCACCCGTGGGCGGGCGGATAAACGGACACTGGTTATTCCCGACAGGCCCGGATTTTACCGGGACGAGCACAAGGACCATTGGGGACGTCTCGGACTGGATGCGACCTATCCGTTCGACCGGGCGGGGGAATTTCAGCGAAATTCAGTACCCGGTGAATCCACCGTCGATTTGGCCGACTATTTATAGTTCAAGGGACGGTGCGTACAATGCCAGAAACTGGGCCTGATAATGCAATCCGCATCGGCGTTGACGTGGGAGGTACCTTTACGGACTTCGCCCTTGCCACGCCCACGGGGATCATAACCCTCAAACTGCCCACTACCGAAGACCAGCCGGAACGCGCTATTCTAGACGGTATCAGCCGGTTGCTCGACGGCAACGACATTGCCGCCGACCAGGTCGCGAGCATCGTGCACGGCACAACCCTAGCAACCAACGCCATCATTTCCAGGAAGGGCGCCCGTACTGCCTTGGTGACGACCGCCGGATTTCGCGACGTCTTGGAACTTGGCGACGAGAGCCGGTTTGATCAATACGATATCAACATCCAGAAACCGGAACCCTTGGTGCCGCGCCAATGGCGGTTCGGGATCGAAGAGCGCATGTCGGCAGGGGGGGAGGTTTTGCTGCCCCTGGATGAACAGGCGTTTGCGGACATCGCCGGGCGGCTCGAAGCCGAACAGATCGAGAGCGCCGCAATTTGTTTTCTGCACGCCCACATCAATGGCGACCATGAAAAGCGCGCTCGGGAACGGCTCCGCGAATTATTGCCGTCTCTTTCCATTTGCCTCTCAAGCGAGGTAAGTCCCGAAATTGGCGAGTATGGGCGCTTTTCCACCACAGCGGCCAACGCATACGTCCGGCCGATCATGGCGGCCTATCTGGACCGATTGGAAGAGGGTTTGGGCGCGCGCGGGTTGACGGCGCCGGTATTTATGCTGCTTTCCAATGGTGGGCTATGCAGATTGGACACCGCCAAGGCCTTTCCAGTCCGGCTGGTGGAATCGGGGCCGGCGGGGGGCGCCGTTTTTGCCGGTGAAATTGCCCGCGCGCTCGGCGAGGAAGAGGTTCTGGCTTTTGATATGGGCGGCACGACTGCCAAGATTTGCCTTATCGACGGGGGCGTGCCGCGCCGGAGCGATTCATTTGAAATGGCCAGGCAGCATATGCACCGGCAAGGCAGCGGTCTGCCGGCCCGAATTCCGGTTACTGATCTTGTGGAGATCGGTTCCGGCGGCGGCTCGATCGCCCATATTGATGCGATGTCGAGGCTGCATGTGGGCCCGGAAAGCGCCGGCGCGACACCCGGCCCAGCCTGTTACGGCCGGGGCGGGGGTCAGCCAACGGTTACCGATGCCGATTTGCTACTGGGTCGGCTGGCGGTGGACGATTTTCGAGATTCAGGTATCGCCATTTCCCTCGATAACGCGCGTCGGTCTATCGGCGAGCAGATCGGCAAGGAATTGGCATTGGATGATGTGGCGGGGGCCATGGCAATTTCAGAAATTGTCGAGGAACAAATGGCCAGCGCGGCGCGGGAACATGCAAGGGAAAAGGGCGTGGATGTTTCTCGGCGGAGTATGATTGCCTTCGGCGGTGGGGCCCCCCTTCATGCGGTAAATGTCGCCGCCAAGCTGGGCATAGACAAAATAATCGTACCGGAAGCCGCTGGAATTGGTTCAGCCATCGGTTTTCTTCAATCGCAGGCCGTTTTCGAGATATCCCGCTCCATCAAAATGCCGCTCAGCCAGTTCGATGCGGCGTTTTTTAACAGGGTGTTCGGCGAAATGGCGACGGAAGCCAGATCGGTCGTGACCGCCGCTGCGCCGGACGCGGAACTTGCGGAAAGCCGAACCATCTCCATGCGTTACCGCGGCCAGGGGCATAACCTTTCCGTCGCGATCAATGCTCGGGACATCAAGCAGGATGATAACGAGACTTTTTTGGACCTGTTTCTGGAAGACTACACGGCCATCTATAAACGGCCACTTGAGGGCATTGAAGTTGAATGTGTCGGGCTGACGTTGCGGTTGTCGTCGGTGGGTGACGCCTTGCCGGTTAGAAATATCGTTGCAGCGGCACCCCGGGAAACACCGGCCAATACGGCTCTGTTTGATTTGAACTCAGGCCAGTTTGAGGACGTGCCGGCATTGAACCGCAATTCCATGAAGCCCGGGCAGCCGTTCGACGGTCCTGGCCTGATTAAGGACTTCGGCACGACCATATGCATTCCGAAAAATTTTTCCGCTCTACTTAATAAAGACGGCTCTATCATATTGTCTCCAAACACCGCGGCAGGTGGAGGATATAATATGGCCGATCCCGCCGAGGTAATTCGCTTTCAAGTTATCTGGAACAATTTGATTTCCATCGTCGAGGAGCAGGCGCGCAGCCTGATGCGGACCGCGTTCAGCCCGGTTGTCCGTGATTCAAGCGATCTTTCGGCGGCTTTGTTCGATCGCCGGGGACGCATGCTGGCTCAGGCGCAAACCGGTACACCGGGGCACGTCAATTCCACCGCCGCCGCCGTACCTTTGATGTTGGATCAAATTCCCGTTGACCGGCTGGCGCCAGGGGATCATCTGATCACCAATGATCCCTGGCTGGCGTCCGGCCATCTGCACGACATCACCATCGTTTCACCGGTGTTCCGGGAGGGCGCGCTGATCGGCTTCTTTGCCTGCACCTGTCATCAGTTGGATATCGGTGGGCGCGGGCAAGGGCCGGACGCGGCATCTGTGTTTGAAGAGGGACTGGCTATCCCGGTTTTGAAATTGGTTGAGGGCGGCCGGGTCAATGACGTACTCATGAAAATCATCCGCGCAAATGTGCGGACGCCGAAAGAGGTGGAAGCCGATATTTTATCTTACGTCGCCGCCAACGAGGCCAGCGCAGATACGCTGCTTGCTGCCCTCGATAAGCTTGGGCTGAGCGACCTGGACAAAACCGGCGATGAGATTATTGCCCGTTCGCGCGCCGCCATGGTGGAGGAAATCGACAAGCTGCCGCGGGCAAAGGTGCGCAATTCAATTACACTCGATTGTTTTGGCACGCCCGTGGATATCGTCTGCACGCTGGAGACCGACGACGGTGAAATGCGGCTTGATTTTTCTGGCTCCAGCGCGGCCAGCACCCGCGGTGTCAATCTCGTCTATAACTATACCAACGCCTATGCCAGCTATGGCGCCCGCTGTATTGTCGGGCCGCAAATTCCCAATAATTCCGGTTCGCTCGAACCGGTAAAAGTTGAGGCCCCAAAAGGTTCCATTCTGAATGTGGAAAGGCCGTGGCCCGTATGTGCTCGTCACATCATTGGACAGTTCCTGCCCGAGGTGGTTATGGGCTGTCTAGCGCAGATTTTGCCCGAACGGGTTCCGGCGGAAGGCGCCGCCTGCCTATGGGGAATACAGCTGCGCGGCGGCCCGGAAATCGACAGGAATTTTGAAGCGGAAAGCAAATGGGGCCAAGACCGCTACGAGGTGTTGTTTTTTAACGCCGGCGGTACCGGCGCCCGCCCGCACCTGGACGGGCTATCGGCCACCGCTTTTCCCAGCGGCGTTCGCGCCATGCCCATTGAAGTCGTCGAAAATATCGCACCTATCGTCGTCTGGAAAAAAGAACTGCGGCCCGATTCCGCCGGCGACGGCTTACACCGCGGCGGTTTTGGGCAGAACATCGAGCTTTCAACCATAGACGGCCGGCCGTGCGGTCTGTTTGCCATGTTTGACCGCACCAATGTGGCGGCCAAGGGCCGTGAAGGCGGCGGCAATGGCGCCACCGGCAGGCTTTATCTCAAATCGGGCAAGCCGCTGGATCCAAAGGGCCTGCAACTGATCGGCGCCAACGAGCGTTTATGTTTTGAGCTGCCGGGCGGCGGCGGGTTTGGCCCCGCTGAAAAGCGAGATCCAGAATCGCTGGAAGCGGACCGGCGGGCCGGGCTGGTGACTGGTTCCGGGTCTCCAAAGAACGAAGAGGGCTGAATATGTATGGCGCGCGCTGCAAGATCGGGGTGATTGTACCGTCTCTCAACAATACGCTGGAGCCGGAGTTCAACCGGATGGTGCCGGCGGATGTGGCCGTTTATGCGACGCGCTTGCGGCTGGAGCGGGGCGTGCCGGATGATCTGCGCGCCATGGCCGATTTGACCGAACAGGCGGGTGAATTGCTTCGCCATGCGGATGTGGATTGCATTGCCTATTGCTGCACAACGGGCAGCCTTATCGATGGTGTCGATTGGGATAAGGAATTGGCTGCCCGCCTCGGCAAAGCAACTGAATTACCGGTAACGACAACCGCGTCCGCTGCAATCAAAGCCATGCGGTCGCTTGGGCTAAAAACCGTGTCGGTGGCAACGCCCTATATCGACGAGGTCAATAAAATCGAGCGCGCCTATATCGAGGCTTGCGGAATTCGGGTCAATTCTATCACCGGCCTGCAATTTACCCGCGGCGAGGAGCTTCACAGCCTTGATCAGGATGCCGCGCGGGAATTCTGCCGGGCGGCCATGGTTGATGGGGCCGACGGTCTTTTCATTTCCTGCACTGATTTCGCGTCTATCGATTTTATTGAAGAACTGGAGCGCGATTTGGGCAAACCGGTTGTTACCAGCAACACGGCTACGCTGTGGATGGTCCTCAGTCTCATAAAACTCGATCAACCAATCGAAGGTTTCGGACAATTACTCAGCGGCGGCTGATCGGCTCTACGGATGTTTGACGGTCATTCGAAGCAAGCGTTATTATCCTTGGTGTTCACGATAACAATAATTTAATTAACCAAATGGAGGCTTTCATGTATTCCAAAATACCGGTTGCAGTCGTTTTGGCCGCTCTTGCGGGCGCTGTCGCGTTCGGCACACCTGCGAAATTGTCGGCCGCGACCAAGCTGACACTTGTCTATCCGTTCCCGGATTTTTTGGTTTACACCAAAAACTGCAAGGCGCTGGCGGCGAAAATCAACAAGCGCGGCAAGGGCGTGCTCGAGATCGAGGTGCTGCCTTTCAACTCCATTAAAATGTTCCAGCAGCCGCCGGCCGTTTCCAAGGGCCGTATTGATCTGGCTTGCACGCCGGCCGCATTCTATGCCCGCGCCATTCCGGAAAACGAAGCCGTTTCCACCGCTTCGTCGGTGCCCGAACAGGTGCGCTCGAACGGCGGCACGAAAATGATTGATGAGTTGCAGCAAAAACATTTCAACGTGAAATATCTTGGTTGGACAACGGGCGGTGATCGCTTCCGCATCTATATGAAGAATGCGCCGAAATTCAATGCCGACGGGCTTCCTGATTTTTCCGGCGTGAAAATGCGTGACAACCCCATTTACGGCGCCTTCCTGAAAGCCTTGAACGCAACCACCCATAACCTGCCGTCCTCGGCGGTCTTCTCGGCTTTGGAAAAAGGCGTTGTCGAAGCCAGCGCCTGGGCGACCAACGGGCTCAAGGGCTTGAAATGGGATAAATTCCTGCGCCATGCGGTTGATGCGGATTTTTACCGGACCGATATTGGCTGGATCATGAACCTGGATAAATGGAAGGGCCTTAGCGCCAAGGCCAGGGGCATCCTCCAAGATACCGTGATCGAACAGGAAAAAATCAACGCCAAACAATTGGCGGCGATGGCGACCAAGGAAAAAGCAACCTTGATGAAGGAAGGCATGAAGTTTCATGCGGTTCCGAATAAAGCCAAATACCTGCAAATGGCCGTCGATTCCGCATACGAGCGGATGATCGGCCGGCTCAAAAAGGCCGGGCGCCCAACGGCGCATGTGGCCAAGCTGCGCGCCGCCTACCAGCAATAACCGGGCGCCGGTTTTCGGATTTGGCGGTGGCCGGGCTATTCAAGCCCGCCGCCGCCGGTTCCGTTCTTCATGCTGCAAACCTTAAAAAATATCGACCGGGCCTGGGCCGGCCTGTTGTGGCTGGGGATGGCCGTCGCCTCGGTTTATATCGGGCTGATCATGGTGTCGATTATCTACATCACCACGTTCCGCTTTTTCGGCATCTCCTATAACGTCTATACCACCAGCTTCATCGAATATGGGTTTGTCTATATCATGTTCCTGGGCTCGCCCTGGATGGTGCGCAACCGAGCGCATGTGTTTATCGAAATGCTGACCGCCGCGGTTTCGCCCCGGACGCGCGACATATTGTCGCGCCTGATCGCCTTCGCCGCCGCCGCCGTCTGCCTGATATGGGCGTGGTACACCTGGATCATATTCCTGGAGCGCTTCGGCGATGCCATGCAGTTCGACGAATTGCGCGCCGATCTTGATATCCGCCTTTGGGTATCGACCATCGCCTTCCCAACCGGTTTTTTGGCCATGGGGATCGAGTTCGCGCGCTTTATCTTTACAGCCAAGACCATGCATGTGGGGCTCGCCGGCGTCGCCAACGAACGGGTCGAGCTGGAGGAAACCAAGCGCTCCCTGCTGGGCGATGTCTGATGGAATGGTATTGGATTCTCACCGCCCTCCTCGGCTCCACATTGACCTTGATGTTCATCGGCTTTCCGGTGGGCATCGCCTTTATCCTGGTCAATACGGTCGCGGCGTTTCTATTGTTCGGGCGCTTCGGCGGTCTCGATGCCAACATGTTCGCCGGCATCAACCAATTGACCGACAACGCCTTCGCCAACATGGCCATCTTTGCCATCGTGCCGATCCCCATGTTCCTCCTTATGGGCGAATTGTTTTTTCACACCGGCCTGGCGGGGCGCATGTTCAACGCCGTCGAAAACCTGATGGGCAAGGCGCCGGCGCGCCTCTCCTACGTGACCGTCGCCGGCGGC
>JAYGEH010000024.1:0-8089 GCA_046582475.1 Rhodospirillales bacterium | reverse complement strand
GGCGACTACCGGCTTCATTCAGGGAAACACGGTAATAATCTAGGGTAAGTACCTATTATTACGAACTATTTCTCCAAAAACTTTAAAATAGCGAGCGCACCATGCCGCCATCGGCGCGCAGCGCTGCGCCGTTGATGGCCGCCGCCTTGGGCGAGCAGAGGAAGGCCACAAAGCTGGCGATTTCCTCCGGCGCCGCCCAGCGCTGCAGCAAGGATGTGCGCCCCTCGCCGTCGCCGAAATAGTCCTTGCTCATGGCTTCGGGCGTGGTGCCCTCGATCTCGGCCATTTGCTTCATGAACGCCTCTACCCCATCGGTCCAGGTTGGCGCCGCCAGCACCGTGTTTACCGTGACCTCGGAGCCGGCGGTCAGTTCGGCAAGGCTGCGGGCAATGGAAACCTGGGCGGTTTTGGTCATCGCGTAATGGGCCATCACCGGGTTGGGCTTCTGGCTTTGGTCCGATCCGATGAATATGATGCGCCCCCAGCCGCGTTCCAGCATGGCCGGCATGAGGGCGCGGGCCAGGCGTACGCCGCTCATCACGTTCAATTGGAACATGTCCGCCCAATCCTGGTCGCTGATTTCAAAGAACGGCTTCACCGTAAAGGCGCCCACATTGTTGATCAGAATGTCGATGGGCGCATCGATTTCATCCAAAAGCGCCTCGGCGCCGGCGGCGTTGGACAAATCGGCGGCCACGCCGATGACCTCGCCCAAATGCGAAAGCGCCTTGGCGGCCTCGGCAACCCGGCCCGCATCCCGGCCATTGATGATTACGGCGGCACCCTCGCGCAACAAATCGGCGGCAATGGCGCGGCCGATTCCCAAGGTTGATCCGGTCACCAGCGCCCGCTTGCCCGAAAGTTCAAAATTCACGTCATGGTCCCCGTATTTCCATTACCAACATTTTAGGCCGCCGCCCGTTCGATAATCAATCGCCATCGGCTGCGGTCATCCGGTCGAGCCGCAACCGATGGCGCGTATCGGTCAGCCGCCGGCCAGCGCCCCGAACCGACCCCAAGACGCCCAGCGTGGTGCCGCCGGCGATCAGAAACATGATCAAAAGCTGATACTTCACCGCTTCCATGGGCTCCACCCCGGCCAGGATTTGTCCGGTCGTCATGCCCGGGATCGACACCAGACCAATCGCCGACATCGAATTTATGATCGGCATCAACCCGCTTCGAAGGGCGTCCCGGGTGACCCCGCTCATGGCATCGGTCATGGTGTGACCGAGCGCCAAACGTGCTTCGATGGTGTTCCGCTCACGGGCGGTGCCGGTCAACAAGCGGTCCAGTCCAAGGGCGATACCGGTCATCGTGTTGCCCAGAATCATGCCCAGCAAGGGCAGCGCAACGCGGGCCTCATACCACGGCTCGGGCCTTATCTGGGTGGTCAGGGCAAACAACGTCACCACGGT
Source organism: Rhodospirillales bacterium (assembly GCA_046582475.1). GTDB lineage: Bacteria > Pseudomonadota > Alphaproteobacteria > Rhodospirillales > UBA2165. The sequence goes on along the minus strand of JAYGEH010000024.1, from coordinate 6,671 downwards.
TCCGGCGATCAGCATGGTCGTCGTGCCGAGGCCGTAGGCCCACCAGCCGGTCAGGTTTCTGGACTGGCGCGCCATCACTTCGCGCCCGGCGAACAGGATCATGATCAATCCCACGGCAGACGTGAACAAAGGCGATGCCAGGTCGAACAGAACCTTGAGCACCAAGCCTAAGAGCAGCAATTGAACGACCATGCGGATTGACGCGATCACCATTTGGCGGGCAAGGCCGAGGCGGAGGATAATCGAAAACACGGCATTGATGACCAGCAACAGCGCCGCGATGCCGATATCGAGCGGGCTGAGCGATATAAAACTCAAGGCCGATCCTCCGAGACCGTTCCCGCCTCCATCCGCAGCCGCCGGTGCGCCAGGCGCCCGGCTTGCTCGGCGGCATGGGTGACCAGCAAAAGCGACGCTCCGGCGGCCAGCCGCTGGCTCAAAATTTCCTCGACCATCGCCGCCGAGTCCGGATCGAGCCCCGAGGTCGGCTCATCCAACAGCATGACGGTTGGCGCACCCAAAAGCAGGCGGGCGAGGCGCTGGCGCTCGCCGGTCGATAGCCGCGCCACCCGCCAGCCCAGCGCGTCCGCCGGGAGGCCAAGCTCGGGCAGCAATGCTCCCGCCTGTTCGTGGCCGGGAAAATGGGCGCCGACACCGTCCGCCCACCATCCGGATTCCGATGCCAGATATCCGACCCGGCGGCGCCACTCGGGCGCGGTAAACGCCTCGCGGTTTATTTGCCCAAGAAACACCGACCCCTGGTTCGGGTCGAGATCGGCGATGGCCCGCAGCAGCAACGTCTTTCCGGCCCCGGAAGGCCCCGATATGGCGATGCATTCGCCGGCATCGAGATCGAGGCTGAACGGATTTAACCCAGGCCGGTGCAGGTCTTTAATCCTAAGCACGAAACATTTTCCGGGACCCTCCGATATCTGGCGAGCATAGCAACTCCGCCGCCAATAAAGAAGCGGCCCCGCCGGTTGCCCGGGCGAAGCCGCTTCCAATCAGTGGTCCTTCATACCCCAAAGGGTCCCTGGGATTTCTGACAAGATCCAGCCGCTTCCATATTCCTTGAGGTCCATGTCCGCGTCTGAATCTGATGGCATTGTAGCCGGGGTTTGCGAGGCCGGACAAGTGAGATTCGATCCACGCCCTTGTGGAACCTGGGGATAATTGCCAGGGCGTGGGCGATCCAATCTTGGTTTCCCGTTGCCGCCCGCACCGGTTACAATTTCCCGGCACAACATCGATGAGGAGGCAGGGCGTCATGGCAAATCAAGTAGCGGCGATCATCGCCTTGTTTTTGGCTATATTCATCCCCGCAAGCGGGGCCTCGGCCGGGTCGCCGGAGGACGGAATTACGGCGGCTCTCCGGGGCAACTATGCAGCTGCGATCCGGTTGTGGCGACCGTTGGCCGAGGATGGCGACGTGCAAGCGCAGTACGCCATCGGCACGATGTACGAACTAGGGCTAGGTGTAACCCAGAACCGCGAAGAAGCGGTGAATTGGTATCGACGCGCCGCAAACCTGGGCTTCGCTGATGCGGAGTATTCACTAGCCGAATCCTATGAAAATGGCCGGCGCGTACCACGCGACTACGAAGAGGCGGCGAACTGGTATCGGAGAGCCGCCGAACACGGCCACCGTTTGGCGCCGGAAAATCTCGGCATTATGTACCTTTTCGGCAGCGGCGTGGCCAAAGACCATGTCTTCGCGAGTATGTGGTTCATCATTGCCGAGTCAAAAGGTAACAAGGCGGCCGCTCAAAACCGAAAGTCTGCCGAGGGAAACATGACGCCAGCGAAAATCCTTGGGGCAAAAAAAACTTGCGCGGGAATGGTTGGCCAAATTTTTATTCCACGAAGGAGGCTGAAATGGCGAAAATTCAACGGGGACCGGGCAACGTTGCGACCCGCCGCTGGGGGGCAGCCTACAAGGATTTGGTTTGGGCGCTCGGCATGAGCGACGATTTTTCCCTTTCCGCCGCCAATCAGATCCGGCGCGCTTATCAAAATCTGGACAAGGTTCTAGCCGATCTCGGCACCGATAAGACCCGGATATTATCGGCGACGGTTATTCTGGGTGATATCGAAAACAAACCCATGGCCGACAAGGTCTGGGCCGATTGGATGGGCGATAATCCCGATCATTGGCCGGAACGTTCCTGCCACGGGGTCGATCTGCATGCCGGCAACGCGATTGAAATTCGCGTCGTCGCCGTGCGCGATGATCCGGACGGCTAGCCCCAAACTTCGTTTGCGGTTTCAACCACTAGCGCCAGCTTGGCCCGTTGATCCTCCATGGACACCCGATTGCCGATATCGAGGCTGGCAAATCCGCATTGCGGGCTGAGGCCCAACCGCTCCTTAGGGATAAATTCGGCGGCCGCATCGATGCGCCGTTTGAGGGCGTCCTTTTCCTCCATTTCGCCGAACTTGGAGGTGACCAGGCCGAGGACCACATTTTTACCGTCCGGCATAAAGCCGAGCGGCTCGAAATCTCCGGACCGTTCGTCGTCATATTCGAGAAACCAGGTATCCACATCCACCACCGGAAAGATGGCCTCGGCCAGGCGCATATAGCCGCCGGCAACGATCCAGGCGCTTTGCGCGTTGCCGCGGCAGAGATGCATGGATATTTGCGTATCGGGTTTGCGCTTTTCAATCAGGCGGTTCAGTACATCGGCATAGGTGTGGATCAATTGATCCGGGTCTTCTCCGATGGCTTTGAGATTGCCCCGGGTGCGGTCATCGAGAAAATAGGTCAACACCGGATCGTCGATTTGAATGTAGCGGCAGCCCAAATCCTCCAAGGCAGCGATTTCCTGGCGGTAGAAGGCAACGATATCGGCCCAGAAAAGCTCCATGTCCGGATAGGCCGTTTCGCTTACCTTGGCGCGGCCGCTATGGAAATGGATGCGGGTCGGCGACGGGATCGCCACCTTGGGTATTTTGGACGTGCAGTTGGCGAGGAACGTAAAATCGTCTTCCATCAGTGCGCCGCCGAAGCGCACCTTACCGGTGGTTTCGACAATCAACGGGACGTAGCCCGATCCTTCTTGGTGGCTGGTTTTGAACTCGGCGCCTTGGTCAGGCTCGGAGATATTTATGCCGTCTATCTGGCGGATGAAATCGATCCACCAGTTTTCCCGGCGAAACTCGCCGTCGGTAATGATATTGAGGCCAAGCGCTTCCTGCAGGCGGACCGCATCGCGAATGGCATCGTCCTCCAGTTTCCGCAAGGCGTCCTTGGCAAGCGCACCGGCTTTCCATTGCAGCCTCGCCGCCAGCAATTCCGGTGGCCGCAGCAGGCTGCCCACATGGTCGGCGTGATAGAAAGGCTTGGCAATGCTGGTCATAGTTCGCGCACCCAATATTGAAACCGGAGACTGCGTTCGAGGATCGGATCGGTTATTTCAATTTGAAAATTATGTCCGGAATTGGGGCCGGCGGATGGCAGACCGGTGCACAGCACGGCAGCGCCGCCGGAAACTTCGCCGATGTTCAAATCGAGGCAATCGCCAAGAGACCCTTCCTGTAAGATTTTTGTATCGGTGCCGTCGATGACCGCAGTCTTGAGAATCAAATCCGAAAGGTGACCGGCGACATCGCCCAGGCGCCAGGCGTGGCGGCAAATCGGCTTGGCGCATGACAGCCGGTTTGCCGGCCCGCCCGGTTCGCCGTGATTGGATGCGATGCTCAAAAGCGTCCCCGCCCCGGCGCCGATCAGCGCCAGGGCGGCATCCGGCGCGGCGCCCGGCCCGGCCACCTGCATTTCAATATCCATGGTCATCCGGTCGATAGGAACCGGCAGCGGTTTCGCTTCGCCCTTGGCGGCTATCATCAGGCTATCGATCAGGACGTCGGGTGTAATGACACCATCCAGGGTTGCCACGTGCGGCCGGTATATGAAGCTGCTTGCCATCGATGATCAGCACCTAGCCATTTCCTGGAGGCGTTTCCTGCCAGGCCATCATTCTAATCTCGCCAAGCTCGCGCTGCATTTTTTCCCAGCTCTCGCCGCCGTCGGTGGAGCGGAAAATCTGGCCGAGGATGGTGTGACAAAATATCAGATTGGGATCGGCCGGGTTGGTGGCAATCCACCATATGGTCGAGTTGACGTGCCCGGGCAGGCCGGCGTCTTCCCAGGTCTCGCCGAAATCCCGGCTGCGCATGAGCATGCCGGTCTCGCCCGACGGCTTGTCGCCCACCGACAAAAACATCACCCCCGAATCGTCGGCGCGGCGCTTGATGCAGCGCATGTAGCGCCACGGCGCACCGGGAATATCGTGGTGGGTCCAGTGGGCGCCGTTATCGGTGCTCCGGTGCAACCCTTCTTCGGTGGAGCACCAAACCCGGCGGCCGTTTGTGCCATTGTCGAAAAACACCAGATTGTGGGTGTCGTCGGTTAAGAGTCCGTCGTTGCACTTCTGCCAGCTTATCCCGAGATCATCGGTCTTGAAGACGCCGTCGATTTCGATGGTCACCCAGACGGTTTCATTTTGCACCGGATCGAATTGGATCGATGTTACACGCGGCGTGTTGATGAAGTCGCATTCCTTGGCATTGCCGAGATCGCACCGGGTCCAGCTCGCCCCGCCATCCAGGGACCGATAAATTTCCGCGGGCCGGGTGCCGGCGAAAATTATGTCGGCTTCGTGGGGCGCTTGGGCGATCTGCTGGATGTGCAGATCGTCCATGGGCGAAGGCACATAGTTCCAGCAAGCGTCGCTCGGCACCCAGCGATAGACGCCGAGATCGGTGCCCGACAGAACCTCGCCGGGCCGGTCGGGATGCACCGCGAGCGACCAGCACCGGGATTCGTTATAGATGCCGCCAGTGGGCGTATGAGCCCGGTTCCAACTGACGCCCAGATCATGGCTGAACCAGACCGAATGGCCAACCGTCGCCGCGTATGCCGTAATCTCCATTCCATTCGATCCGTAAATAATATCGGGCGCAAAAATCTTAACGCAATTTTGCCACGAAATATCTGATTTCCGCAAAATAATGGCGCGCCCGAAGGGATTCGAACCCCTGACCTTCCGCTCCGGAGGCGGACGCTCTATCCAGCTGAGCTACGGGCGCGTTTGTTCCGCCATCGCGGTCGCGCACCATACTGTAGAGCCGCTGGGGCGTAAAGTGCACTCGCTTCATTGCCGGGCTAACGGCTCCTGTTTGACCCAGGCCAGGATATCGTTCCAAACCCGCTTGCCTTCCAGGTCGCGCAGCAGCATGTGATAGCCGGTATCGTAACGCCTGAGCCGTTGCCGCCCTTTGGCCGCCGCCGGCAACCCTGCCAGCATCTTCTCGGTCGGGTCTTTGCGGATAATCTCGTCCTTGTCGCCGTAGAGGATCAGCGCGTGCGCACCAAAGCGCCCCGCCGAGGCTAGCGCCGCATCCATCAGATTGACCAGCCCCCAAATGGTATCGACGCGGGTATCCTTGATCACCAGGGGATCGCGGCCGAGGGCGCGCAGCATCTCGATATTGTCGGACGGCTTGATGTCCAGTCCGCGCCCGGAAAGCGTCAGCCACGGCACCGTGTGCGCCGCCAGCCACAAGGACCAGCGCTGATAGAACGGCATGGTCGAGCGCCCCCAGACCGCCGGCGCCACCAGGATCACGCCATCGGCGGCGGGCGGCTCCGGGCCGGCAAAGGCGGTCATCGCGACGGCGCCGCCCATGGACATGCCGAGCACATAAAACGGCACGCCGGCGTGGCGGGCGCGCACCAGTTTTGCCGCCGCCGCCAGATCATCGCCGAACGCCCTGGTGCCCGGCCACAATCCGGTGCCCGGCGCGGCGCCGAAACCGCGTTGGTCATAGGCATAGACCTGAACCCCCGCTTTTCGCCAGAATTCGGCCGCTTCGGTGATGAAATTGCCATAATCGTTAAAACCGTGCAGGGCCAGGATCACCGCCCGGGGCGCGCCGTCCGCCGGCCAGACATGCAGCGGCAAATGTGCGCCATCCTTCATGACCAACGCATCGCCATCGATGGCGGGCGGGGTGGTGGCCGGGCCGGGCGCGTTCAACACCGGCGCGCAGGAGGCCAGCAATAACGCCAGCGCCAGTACGGGCCACCGAAATCCCCGCCCGGTGATTGGATTATTTAAACGCATGCCATTCGCCCAATGGGCAGTTGGTTTACCGGTGGTCTTTCGGTATCATTCGGTCAAGTCCCGGTCAACGACCGGCAAGCAAATGGAGAGCGCGATGGCCGCCAGCGATGAAGAGCAAGCCGTAACCGTGGAGGAACGCCGCGTCTATTGCGATGGCGGCGGCGGCGCCCTCGGCCATCCGGGTGTGTATTTGAATATCGAGGGTGCCGGCGGCGTTGCCTGCCCCTATTGCAGCCGCCGCTTCCAATTGGCCGAAGGCGCCGCGCCGGCGGCCGGCCACTGAGCGGGAAAGCGGACCCGATGGACCATGTATTCCTGATCGACGGCTCGGGTTTTATATTCCGCGCCTTTTACGGCATCAAGGCGGATATGAGCCGCGCCGACGGCACCCCCACCAACGCCGTCTTCGGTTTTACTCAAATGCTCCTGAAAATGGCCGACGATACCGACGCCGATTATATCGCGGTGGTTTTCGACCGGGCCCGCAAAACCTTCCGCAGCGACATCTATCCCGAATACAAGGCCCACCGGCCGCCGCCGCCGGAC
>JAYGEH010000545.1:0-1879 GCA_046582475.1 Rhodospirillales bacterium | reverse complement strand
GTTTTAGGGTCTTTATCCACTTGTATTTCAAGCCTAATTACTGGCATATGATTTATGGTCAAAGCTTAGCCGCTTTTTTTACGAATTACACCTAGGACGTTTTCGTCAATGGCTCAAGGCGTACTCGACAGGCTGACACTGCAATCCGGGGACTTTGTGTTCAAGGAGGGCGAGGAAGGCAATCAGGCCTATGTTGTGCAGGAAGGCACCATCGATATCGTCCGCAAGAACAGCGAAGGCGAGGATATCGTTTTGGGTACGGTGGAGAAGGGCGGCATATTCGGCGAAATGGCGCTGATCGACGATCAGCCCCGTATGGCAACGGCGCGCGCCGCCTCGGGAGCCACCTTGATCGTGATCGACCGCACCATGTTTCATGGAAAACTGGCCAAGTGTGATCCTTTCATTCGCGGCCTACTTGGTATATTTGTTAAAAGCATCCGCTCGATGGTCGAACGCCAACTGGGCAGCTAAACGCGCCACCTTGCACGCGGTCAGGTCGAATACCCGTGACGGATGTAATGATAACTAGCCTCCCTTCCGCATTGGCTTTGTGCTCGGCGTAGGACGGAGCTGTAAAAGCGGAAAAAATTTATGGACGGACCCCAGGAGTCTGACATTTCGATCGGACCAAATAAAAATGCAGGCGATGTGCGCCCGCGCGGATTTTTCGGGCGCTTGCGCGGCTATTTCCTGGCCGGTCTGCTGGTCACCGCGCCGATCGGAATTACCGCTTACCTGGCGTGGATTTTTATCAATTTCCTGGATAACCGGGTCACGCCGTTGATCCCGGCGCCGTACAATCCGGAAACCTACCTGCCGTTTGGCCTGCCGGGTCTCGGCCTGGTGGTGATCTTTATTTTCCTGACCTTGGTCGGCGCCCTGACCGCCGGCTTGCTAGGCCGCTGGGTGATCCATACGGGCGAGCGGATTCTGGCGCGCATGCCGGTGGTGCGCTCGATCTATTCCGCCACCAAGCAGGTGTTCGAGACCGTGTTGGCGCAGCAATCAAATGCCTTTAGGGACGCCGTGCTGATCGAATATCCAAGGCGCGGCATCTGGGCCGCCGGATTTATCACCGGCGTTACCAGGGGCGAGGTGCAGAACCTGACCGAGGATGAAACCGTCAACGTCTTTCTGCCGACCACGCCCAACCCCACATCGGGGTTTCTGTTGTTCGTGCCGGCCAAGGATGTGGTGTATCTGGATATGAGCGTCGAGGAAGCCATTAAGATGGTGATATCGGGCGGCATCGTCACGCCGCCGGACCGGCGCCCCCTGGAAGAACAATCGGTGCCCAAGGTATCGTCCGGGGTCTACGAGGAATTGGATATATTGCGTGAAAAAGAAAAGGCGCCGATCCTGGTACAGAAAGCCAAGGATCTCACCCCGAGCGAAGAAGCCTGACCGCCGCATCCCGTTCGAACAAATAGAGCAAAGTCCGCAAAGCCGTCCCCCGGGGGCCGGTCAGTTCCGGATCGCGTTCGATGATCAGCGCCGCGTCGTCGCGGGCCGCTGCCAGCAATCCCCCATGCACCGCCATATCGGCCATGCGGAAGGCCGGCATGCCGCTTTGCCTGGCGCCCATCAGTTCGCCGGCGCCGCGCAGGCGCAAATCCTCCTCGGCGATGCGGAATCCGTCCTCGGTGTCTTTTAAGATATTCAGCCTGGCCCGCGCCGCCTCGCCAAGTCCCGGGCCGAACAGCAGCAGGCAGGTGGACGCCGCCGCGCCGCGCCCGATGCGCCCGCGCAATTGGTGCAGTTGGGCGAGGCCGAAGCGCTCCGCATGTTCGATCACCATGACCGAGGCTTCGGGCACGTCGACGCCAACCTCGATCACCGTCGTGGCAACCAGAATCCGGGTTCGGCCTTCCGCAAA
>JAYGEH010000543.1:0-1721 GCA_046582475.1 Rhodospirillales bacterium | reverse complement strand
ACCAAATCAAACCTTCACCGGATATTCACCCATTTGTATTTAGGCTGTCACGCAATAATGCATTGAATAATTTGACACTTTTGTGACCGGTTGATGAAACGCCGGTAGATGTTGATGGATAGATGTCCGCCGGTTCTGTTTGTATTTGGGACATTGCCGCCGCGATCGGTTAGATTTGTGATCGCACCGGGCCCTCCTGGAATCAGCAAAATCAGAGACGATGTTTAATTTTTTTTCAAAAAACAAAGGCAAAAAAGCGCCAAAGCCCAAGGCCAAGACCGTCAAGGCCAAAGGCGGCAAGAAGGCGGGCGCCGAAGCCAAAGGCGGCAAGAAGGCGCGTGCCAAAGACGAGGTGGCGGCGGCTCTGTTGGAGCAGAATTCGGCGATGCCCAAAAGCCAAGGTATCTTCCTGGAAGATATCCCCGCCGCGCCGAAACACCGGAAGAAATCCCTCGACGCCGGGAAATCGCTGGAAGCGGCCAAGGCGGCGTTGCAATCGGATGAGCCCGGCAACCTGACCCCGGACGGGCGCAAGAAGCTGATCGCTCAGGCTATGGCCGTGCACAAAGTTCAGTCGCGGCTGCTGGACGATCTGGACCCGGAAACCAAGCAACGCTTGCGCGCCCTCGCCATGCAGAAACTGATTCTCGAACGCAAATAGCGAATTCCGGCCCTATTCCATTAAAAACAATCGATTTTACGGACGTGTTTGCGGTCCTGGCCTTTTAATTTGGGCCCTCCGTCACAACTTAAGGGTCAGGTGCAATTTTGAACGAGGCGAGCGGATATGAGTGGCGGTGCAAATTCCACATTGAAGACCGAGCTCGCCGGTCTGTTTCACAATATCCAGCGGGTCCGGGTCGAGATTGCCGGCATTCACCGTCCGGCGGACGAAGACAACAATTTCGATAAGATGAGCGATCAGTTGGACGCCATTGTCGAAGCCACGGAACAGGCCACCGACACCATCATGTCGACGGTGGAAACCAATTAAACCCTGTTGGCCGAGGTGCGGGCGGATATCGAAGACACCGGGTTGCAAGCCAAGATCGATCAGATTTCGGCCAACAATATGGGCCTGTTCGAAGCCTGCTCGTTCCAGGACATCACCGGGCAGCGGATCACCAAGGTGGTGCGCTCGCTGACCTATGTGGAAACGCGGGTCGACAAATTGATCGAAGCCTGGGGCCGCTCCGAACTGGAAAATGTCACCGTCGCCCTGGACAGGAATAAAACCGATTACGAAAAGCTGATTCACGGACCGCAGCGCCCAAACGAAGCCATCAGCCAGGACGACATCGACGCCCTGTTCGATTAATCGGCGCAGCCCGCATGGGGATGGCATGGTTGGCCGATTGGCCGTCCGGCCAGGCACCTCGGGTAATTTGGTCGATGCATGGTAAAGTTCCCATTGCCCGCAATAGCGAACAATCCGGGGGAATATGCTGAATGACCGAAGTTGAGCCTAACCGGTCACCAGGTACCGTTCCGATAACCAGTGTTTAAGGAACGGTTGGAAATGTCCGCTTATATGAGGCACTTTCTGTCAAGGCGGTTTTAATTCAATTATCATGACGGTTATTTCCGATAATCGGCCTTTGGGATTTAGACGGGTCTTGCGATGGGTTCCAAGTTTCGAGCGAATGATCGCATCAACTTATATCCGGCAGCTCCGATCCGGCTTGCCACAATGCTGCATACATGGATCATCGCAATACGGT
>JAYGEH010000520.1:0-4329 GCA_046582475.1 Rhodospirillales bacterium | reverse complement strand
CCATGCAAAAGCCGCCGCTGGAGCCCATCGAGGCTGGATCGGAAACGCCGCCCAAGGCAGCCAGGGCGGGAAGCCGGCGCATCTATTTCGGCGAGCAAGCCGGCTTCATCGATACGCCCGCCTACGACCGCGCGCATTTGCGGGCCGGCAACCGCATCGAAGGCCCGGCGGTGATCGACGAGCACGCCTCGACGACGCTGATAGAACCGGGCGATTTTGCGATCGTCGATGCCTACGGCAATCTGGTGATTTCGGTGCATGGGATAAACCCATGAAGGAGAGCGCCTATCCCGCCACCAATCCGGTGATTACCGAGATCGTGCGCAACGGAGTCATCGCCGTGACCGGGGAAATGAAGACCAACCTCATGCGCACGGCCTACAATACCATCATCTACGAGGCGCTGGATTTCACCGTCGGCCTGTTTACCCGGGACGGCGCCACCATTTCCATCGGCATCGGCCTGCCCATGTTTATCCGCGGCATGTCGGAAACCGTGAAGGCGAAGATCGCCCATTTCGGCCATGCCGATATCCATCCCGGCGATATCATGGTCACCAATGACGCCTACACCACCGGCAGCCACCTCAACCCTGTCACCTTCACCTTGCCCATATTCCATGGCGGCGAGCTGATCGCCTTCGCCTGCTGCATGGGCCATTGGATCGATATCGGCGTCCGCCTCGGCAGCGTGACCACCGATATATTTTCGGAAGGACTGCAAATCCCGATCTGTAAATATGCGGACAAAGGCGTCGTCAACGAATTCCTGGAAGACGTGATCCGCATGAATGTGCGCATCCCGTCGCGCGCCATGGGCGATCTCCGCGCCCAGCTTACCGCCATCAAAACCGGCGAGCGGCGCTTTTTGGAACTGGTTCGCCGCTACGGACGCGGCGCCATCGACGACAGTATCAAGGCGATCATGGACAATGCCGAGGCCGCCGCCCGCCGGCGCACATTGGCGATCCCGGACGGTACCTATGCGGCGGAATCCTTCATGGACGATGACGGCATCGACATCGGCAAGCGGATACCGATCAAGGTCAGCGTTATTGTCGCCGGCGACGAAATGACCATCGATCTGACCGAGGTGTCGGATCAGGTGCGCGGCTTTTACAATTCCGGCATCACCACCGGCCACGCCTGCACCCAGGTGGCTTTCAAATGTCTCACCTCGCCCACCGATTACCCCATCAATGACGGCGCGTTCCGCAACCTGACGGCGGTGGTGCCGCCGGGCAAGGTGGTCAGCGCAGTGCGCCCGGCGCCCATGCGCGCCTGGATGACGTTCCCGATGACCGTCATCGATACCGTCTTCAAGGTCCTGGCGCCGGTGATCCCGGACCGGGTCATCGCCGGCCACCACGCCGATCTCCTGATCGCCCAGTTCAACGGCATCAACCCCCGCACCAACGAGTTTTTTATCGCGTCCTTCGGGCCCCTGGGAGGCGGCTGGGGCGCCAAGCTAAATGAGGACGGCGCCAGCGGCGTGGTCTGCATCAACGACGGCGACACCCACAACAGCCCCAACGAAATGGTCGAGGCGAAATATCCGGTGCTGGTGGAGCGGTTCGGCCTGATCGACGATTCCGGCGGACCGGGTCTGCACCGGGGCGGTCTCGGCATCGAACGGGTGACCCAGGCGCGTGGCGATTTCATGGTCAACACCCAGATCGACCGCATGCACTGCGCGCCCTGGGGCCTGAATGGCGGCGGCGAGGCCACCGGCAATTCGGTAGCGCTGCGCCTAGGCGGCGAATGGAAGGAAGATTTTCCCAACGCCAAGGTGATGACCGCGTTCCTGAAACCGGGCGAAGCCTTCCGCTTGCGTTCCGGCGGCGGCGGCGGTTTCGGCGCGGCCATCGAGCGCGATCCCGAATTGGTGCGCAGCGACGTCGAGCAAAGCTATGTTTCGGTCCATTCGGCGCGCAAACATTACGGCGTGGTCATCGACGGCGAAAGTCTGCAAATGGATTTAGAGGCAACCAGGGCTTTGCGCGCCGAAATGACCGCGGCGGAACGAGCTGAACCGGGGGACAGCCCATCATGAGCGAAGCGAAATATCCGGCCACCAACCCGGTGACCACCGAGATCGTGCGCAACGGCGTCATCGCGGTGACCGAGGAAATGAAGACCAACCTCATGCGGACGGCCTACAACACAATCATCTACGAGGCGCTGGACTTCACCACCGGGCTGTTTACAGCATCGGGCGAAACCATATCCATCGGCATCGGCCTGCCCATGTTCATCCGCGGCATGTCGGAAACCGTCAAGGCAAAGTTGGCTCATTTCGGGGCCGAAAACATCCATCCCGGCGATATCTTAGTCACCAACGATGCCTACACCACCGGCAGCCATCTCAACCACGTCACCTTTACGGTGCCCATTTTCGAAGACGGCGAACTGATCGCCTTCGCCTGCTGCATGGCCCATTGGATCGATATCGGCGGCACCCTGGGCGGCATGACCACCGACATTTTTTCCGAAGGCCTGCAAATCCCAATCTGTAAATATGCCGACCAGGGCGTGGTGAACACGCTGCTCGAAGACATCATCCGCATGAATGTGCGCATCCCGTCCCGGGCGATGGGCGATTTGCGCGCCCAGCTAACCGCCGTCAAAACCGGCGAGCGGCGCTTTTTGGAATTGGTGCACCGCTACGGCAAGGACGCGGTGCTGCAATCGATCTCCGCCATCATGGACAATGCCGAGGCCGCGGCGCGCGCCCGCACCCTCACAATTCCCGACGGCGTCTACGAAGCCGAATCCTACATGGACGACGACGGCGTCAGCGTCGGCAAGCCGGTGCCGATCCGGGTCCGGGTCGTGGTCAAGGGCGATGAGCTTACGGTGGATCTGACGCATGTTTCGGAACAGGTGCGGGGTTTTTATAATTCCGGGAAAACCGCCGGCCATGCCTGCGCCCAGGTGGCTTTCAAGTGCCTCACCTCGCCCACCGATTATCCCATCAACGACGGCGCTTTCCGCAACCTGAATGTGATCTTGCCGCCCGGCAAGGTGATCAGCGCCGTGCGCCCGGCGGCCATGCGCTGGTGGATGACGTTCCCGATGACCGTGGTCGATACGGTCTTCAAGGCCATGACCCCGGCCATCCCCGACCGGGTGATCGCCGGCCACCACGCCGATCTGGTGGTCTGCATGCTGCACGGCATCAATCCCCGGACCAAGGAATTCTTCATGGCCAATTTCGGGCCGCAAGGCGGCGGCTGGGGCGCCAAACGGTCGGAAGACGGCATTTCCGGAACCGTTTGCATCAACGACGGCGATACCCACAACAGCCCCAACGAGCAGACCGAGGCGAAGGCGCCGGTGATCGTCGAGCGCTATGCGCTGATCCCCGATTCCGGCGGCGCCGGCGAGTACCGGGGCGGCCTCGGCGTCGAGCGGGTGGTGCGCACCCGCTACGATTCGGTGTTCAACACCCAGGTCGACCGGGTCCATTGCACGCCGTGGGGCCTGGAAGGCGGCGGCGCGGCCATGGGCAACGGCGTGGCGCTGGAACTGGAAGGCCAATGGAAGGACGATTTCGCCAATGCCAAGGTGCTGACCGCCGAATTGAAAGCCGGCGAGGCGTTCTCTTTGCGCGCCGGCGGCGGCGGCGGCTTCGGCGATCCGCACCGGCGCCCGGCGGAAAAGGTACAAAACGACGTGCGCCAGGGCTACGTGTCCCTCGACAACGCCCGCGCCCTCTACGGCGTCGCCCTCGACGGCGACACGCTGGCAATCGACGCCGCGGAGACGGAGCGGTTGCGCGGCGGGTGACAGGGCGGCCGCGATATGGCAGCTTGAGCCACAGAATTGGGTCAGGATGAAAGCGGGAGGTCATCCATGGCGACGCCGAAACCCTCGAACATACTGGTGGTCGATGATGTCTCCATCGCCCGCGATGCCCTTGCCGGGCGCGTCGCCAAAAAGGGCCACAGCGTGGTCAAGACGGCCGATGGGTTGGAAGCCCTCGAAGCCTTGGCCAGCAGGGGTCGTTCGACCTGGTATTATTGGATCTGGTGATGCCGAATATGGACGGCTATGAGGTGTTGGAGCGCATGAAGGCCGACCAGGCTCTTCGCGACATCCCGGTCATCATGATCACCGGCGTCGAGGAAATGGACAGCGTTATCCGCTGCATCAAGGCGGGCGCCGACGACTATATGCTGAAAACCGTAGAACCCGAACTTTTGCAGGCGCGCATCAAGGCCAGCCTGGAAAAGAAACATTGGCGGGATTGGCAGCGCCAGCATGTGGATCAGGTTGTCGACGCATGGCGAAAATCGAGCGCGGCCAAACCGATGCGCGCTTGGACGT
>JAYGEH010000512.1:0-2533 GCA_046582475.1 Rhodospirillales bacterium | reverse complement strand
ACGGACCGCCTGCGCGACCGGAACGGCGGTTTGCCAAGGCTTTCGGCCAAGGGGGCGGACAGCGTCGCGCACGCTTCGCGATGCCCCGCATCGCTACAGCGCACGCTCCTAGCCGAAAACCTTGGCAAGCCGTCTCTATAGGTCATTACCAGCGATCCTTGGTATAACCACCGGCCTTTACTTTCAACGCCATCCGAGAGTAAACACCACGCCATCAGGAAAAAGCTGGAAAATGTCGGAAAAACAGTCCCTGCATGAAGACTTCGGGCGCAAAGACGGCCCCAAACCCGGTTCCGAGCGTGGCTTCGGTATTGTCTTTGCCGTGGTCTTCGCCCTCATCGGGTTGTGGCCGGTGCGGGGATTTTTCTGGCAGCGGGGTTGTTTTTCCCGGTCGTGTTGCGGCCCTTGAACCAGCTCTGGTTCCTGTTCGGAATGGCGCTCCACAAGGTGATGAGCCCGTTGGTGATGGAATTTCTGTTCTACCTGACCGTTACCCCGATCGCCCTGATTATGCGGGCCGCCGGCAAAGATCCCCTGCACCGGCGATTTGACCCGCAAGCAAAAAGCTATTGGATTGAGCGCAACCCGGCCGGGCCGGCACCGGAAACTATGCGTCAGCAATTTTAGGTAACGGTGATGGATTTTCTGACCGAACTTTGGGCCTTTATGAAGGTGCGCAAGAAATTCTGGTTGTTGCCGTTGTTCGTCATGATGGCGGTGTTCGGGGGATTAGTCATCCTCAGCCAGGGATCGGCCGTGGCGCCATTCATCTATACGATTTTCTGAACAGGATTCTCTGTTGCGAATTCTCGGGATATCCGCCTTTTATCACGACAGTGCCGCGGCACTGGTCGAAGACGGCGCTATCACCGCCGCCGCCCAGGAAGAGCGTTTCACCCGTAAAAAACACGATGCCGGGTTTCCCGTACACGCCATCGGGTTTTGTCTCACCCGCGCCGGTGTCGGATTGGAAGAGGTCGATTTTGTCGTCTTTTACGACAAGCCGTTTCTTAAATTCGAACGGCTTCTGGAAACCTATCTGGCGTTCGCGCCGAGGGGGTTTCAATCCTTCAAAATGGCGATCCCTATCTGGCTGAGAGAAAAACTTTTCCAGAAGGACCTGCTACGCAAGAAATTCCGGGTATTCGATCCTGCCTTTGACTGGAAGAACAAACTGCTGTTCGCCGAACACCACCTGAGCCACGCCACGTCGGCGTTTTTTTCCTCGCCGTTTGACGAGGCCGTCGTGCTCACCATGGACGGAGTCGGCGAGTGGGCGACAACATCGGTCGCAATAGGCAACGGAAACCGCCTGGAAATTACCAAGGAAGTCCACTTCCCCCATTCCTTGGGCCTGCTTTATTCGGCGTTCACCTATTACACCGGGTTCAGAGTCAATTCAGGCGAATACAAGGTCATGGGACTGGCGCCTTACGGGGAGCCGAAATATGCCGACCTGATCCTGGACAACCTGATGGACCTGAAGGAAGACGGCACCTTCCGGCTCGATCAGTCCTATTTCGACTATTGCACCGGGCTTCGCATGACCAATGAGAAATTCGACGCCCTCTTCGACGGCCCGCCGCGCCGCGCCAACACGCTGCTGGACCAGCGCCACATGGACCTGGCCGCTTCGGTTCAGGCGGTGACCGAAGAAGTGGTCCTCCGGTTGATCCGTGGGCTTGCCGCTGAGACCGGTAACAAAAACCTGTGCCTGGCCGGCGGCGTCGCCTTGAATTGCGTCGCCAACGACAAGGTTCTCAGGGATGGGCGGTTCGAAAACATCTGGGTGCAGCCGGCGGCCGGCGATGCCGGCGGTGCACTGGGCGCAGCGTTGGCGGCCTATCACCTGTATCAGGGACAACCGCGACAAGGGGACGACAAGGGCGACGACAGGGACGGGGGCAACCAAGACGCCATGCAAGGTTCCTATCTCGGCCCCGAATTCGGACAATCGGAGATCGAGGCCCGGCTAACCAAGGCGGGGGCGAAGTTTAAGGTTCTGGACGATGACGCCCTGATCGAGAAAACCGCCAGGACGATCAGCGAGGGCAGGGCGGTCGGCTGGTTCCAGGGGCGCATGGAATTCGGGCCGCGCGCGCTCGGCAACCGTTCGGTCCTCGGCGACCCCCGTTCGGCCAGCATGCAGAAAACGCTGAACCTCAGGGTCAAATACCGGGAATCCTTTCGCCCCTTCGCGCCCTCGGTTTTACGCGAAGACGTTTCCGACTGGTTCGAAATCGATTCCGATAGTCCCTATATGCTGATGGTCGCCGATGTCGCCCAAAACCGGCGCCGCGAGATGAGCGACGCCGAAAAGGCGTTGTTCGGAATCGACAAGCTGAACGTGCCCCGGCCTGATATCCCGGCCGTCACCCATGTCGATTATTCCGCCCGCATCCAGACCGTGCACGCCGACACCAACCCGCGCTATCATGCGCTGATTGGGAAATTCAAGGAAATCACCGGCTGCCCCGTCATCGTCAACACGTCCTTCAACGTTCGCGGCGAGCCGATCGTATGCACGCCGGAA
>JAYGEH010000178.1:0-5548 GCA_046582475.1 Rhodospirillales bacterium | reverse complement strand
CAGGATATTCAAATCTTACAATGAAATTATTGATCACTGCTGCTTCGCTTGGAACCAGCTCGTCGATCAACCTTGGAAAATTATGTCAATCGGACTACGTGAGTGGGCGTATCAATGATTCTTTTTGCAAGTTGGTATTAGATGTGCTCGGTATTTCTGATTTTTCTGACAATTCGCTTTCAGAGGATAGTGAATTCGATCTCAACCAGATTGCCCGAACTGCCGAATCTGAAATATTGTCAGGTCCATTGACAACTGATTTATTCAAGTACGTCGAATCGTTCCTTAAAATTCACCACGTCCCTCCGGACAGATTGAAGCACGTTCTATCTTCGGGGGACCATATTGCACGTCAAAAGCATATTGTTCTCAGTAAGGGCGTTGAAATCGAATCATTTGCGTCGTGGGATATGATGCAGAATCCTCGGAAAATGGCGACCATATTTCTGTGCACGGATGAAAGTTCATCAAACGTCAGCACAGCTATCGACCATAGTCTTGACCGGATAAGCAGAGAAGTAAGTCTCAGTGCACCGAGTTTAATGCGGCTACATGTTCTTCCAGGCCACCCCATAACAAGAAAAGTTGCTATTGCTCACGGGTTCCGTTCAGATCCTGGGAAAGAGGAGCATGGGACCACATTTCACAAAATTGCGTTTGGCAGGGTAATCGATCGACAATCATGGGAAAACGACAAAAAGATATTAAAAACACTGGCAGGAATCGAATTACCATCCACCATTCCCAATTATGAGAGCTCCAACCAACCGATATCGGTCAAATTGCCTTCTGGCCAGAACGCTTCAATTCCTCTGCAAGAACTTGAGACCTTACTATCTCCCACGATAATATTACTCCCTGGCAGGCCGGGCGCCATCGCGCCAATTAAAAGAGTTTTTGCCGACGAACTTTTGGGAACAGCCCAACAATATTCTCTAATAACACCACCAGAAGCGGCTCTATTGAAGGAACGCATTTATTACAACACGCCAAGGGCCGCAACGATTATGGTTCCCGGCACCATAATTCTATTTTACGAATCATCTGACGGCGGCGGTAGAAAAAGCGTAATCGCGGTTGGCAGAGTTACTGATTCCCGCGTGTTAAACATTGACAAAGTAGATACTGAAACAATGCGCAAAGGAGTCCTTGATTCGAAAGCCCTAAGAATTATTGGTAATAGCGATACTAAATTGGTGAGTACATTCGATAATATTTTGGTTTTTAAGAAGCCAGTTTCATTGAAAAACCTTACGCGAATCGGATATTTTGACCCTGCAAATTTTAGAACGGCGAGACGTATAGAAGCTCACCATTTAATAAATATAATGCGGGAAGGTCAAAATAATGGATAGCTCAGGTGATATTTTAATTTCTGTTGAGCCGAGGCATGCAACTAGCATGATGTCCGGGCTAAAATCTGTCGAACTTCGCCGAAGGTCGATAAATATAACTCCGGGCACTCGTGTTTGGATATACAGCAAACTCCCACAAGGTCAAATCCAAGTTCTCGCTACTGTCGATAAAGTGGTTGAAGATAAGCCAATAAATATATGGAAAACCTATGGTGCGCGAAGCGCAATATCGAAAAACGAATTCGACGACTATTTTGCGGGTACAGAATCTAGCTGTGCTATTTTATTTCGAGAAATTATACCATTAGCTCCAGTACTTGATCTAATCGCAATTAGAAAAAATTTTTCTAATTTTTGCCCTCCTCAGTTTTTCAAACGACTGTCCAGCGGTAGTCCAGTACTCGCATATTTTCAAACTGCCCTAGCTGTGAATTAGCATAGACAGTCCACCAACTACGCCTCCATCCCCTTCGACAATCAGCCCTGGATGCCCCGATCAAGTCGTGGAATGACGCGAAGTGTATTCCCAATTCCTCGGTGCCCTCTGCGATCTCTGTGGTTCCAACTTCTTTTTCTGAAAATATTCCGTCCACCCCCTTGCGCGCGATTCTTTTCCTACTATTTCATGTTAGAACATTTCGAAAACATCAATATTGGGAGATTCTAATGAACTCACCGACACCAGCATCATCGATTCAACATTCTTAACTCTGTCAAGGGTGCAGCCCATCGGGGCGCCCGGCTGGCCGTCCCAGCCATCCCCAGCCGGGCTCGCGTTCGATATTGACCCTATTTTCACCAAAAAGCGTCATAAACCGTCATAAAGCGTCATAACCGTAAGGGGGGTGTAGAAGATTTAGCACGAAAAAAATTATTCACTACACGTGACGTTGAGACAATCAAAAGAAGACGGTATTTGCACCCTCTAATCCTTAACAGGTGCTAAGATCGACGCCCACGTGGCCGACCCGGCCATCCCCACGTGGGCTGCGCCGTTGTGCCACCCCCCACGCGCGTTGAGCGTGGCCGCACCAATTCCTTCTCATCCCCAGCCGCGCTTGGCGTGCTCTTGCAAACGCTCCTATGCCCCCGTATATCCGTCACAAATCCCAGCACCTAGGAATTGGAAACTCATCCCATGGCCAAGATAAAAGTCGCCAACCCCATCGTCGAATTGGACGGCGATGAAATGACCCGCATCATCTGGCAGTTCATCAAGGACAAATTGATCCTGCCGTACCTGGATATCGAGCTGGTCTATTACGATCTCGGCATGGAAAAGCGCGACCAGACCCGCGATCAGATCACCATCGACGCCGCCCACGCCATCCAGGCGCACCGGGTCGGCGTCAAATGCGCCACCATCACCCCCGACGAGGCGCGGGTCGAGGAATTCGGTCTGCACGAGATGTACCGCTCGCCGAACGGCACGCTGCGCAACATCATCGGCGGAACCATCTTCCGCAAACCCATCTTGTGCGGGAACGTGCCCAGGCTGGTGCCGGGCTGGACCAAGCCGATCGTCATCGGCCGCCACGCCTATGGCGATCAGTACCGGGCCACCGACTTCGTGGTGCCCGGCAAGGGCAAGCTGACCCTCACATTCGAGCCCGAGGACGGCTCCGATGTTATCAGCCGCGAGGTCTTCGATTTTCCGGGCGGCGGCGTCGCCATGTCGATGTTCAATCTGGACGCGTCCATCGAGGGCTTCGCCCATGCCTGCTTGAACTATGCCCTGGACCTGGGCTGGCCGCTCTACCTGTCGACCAAGAACACCATCCTCAAGGCCTATGACGGACGCTTCAAGGATATCTTCCAAGAGGTGTTCGAGCGCGACTTCCAGGACAGTTACGCCGCCGCCGGGCTCACCTACGAGCATCGGCTGATCGACGACATGGTCGCCTGCGCGCTCAAATGGGAGGGCGGCTTTGTCTGGGCCTGCAAGAATTATGACGGCGACGTGCAGTCCGATACCTTGGCGCAAGGGTTTGGGTCCTTAGGATTGATGACCTCAGTGCTGATGACCCCGGACGGCCAGACGGTGGAGGCCGAAGCCGCGCACGGCACCGTCACCCGCCATTACCGCCAGCACCAGGACGGCAAGGAAACCTCCACCAACCCGATCGCCTCGATCTTCGCCTGGACCCGGGGGCTTTATTACCGGGGCACCTTCGACGATACCCCGGACGTGGTGCGCTTCGCCGAGACCCTGGAAAAAGTCTGCGTCGATACAGTGGAAACCGGCTTCATGACCAAGGACCTGGCGATCCTTATCGGCCCCGAGCAGAACTGGCTGACCACCCAGCAGTTCCTGGACAAGCTCGACGAGGGCCTGAAAAGCGCCATGGGCTAAAGCGCCATCTGCCAGGAGGGCATCGGGTGGCGCTTGACGATGTGTTAGGTTTTGGGATTAGGGGAATATTGACCACGCCGGAAATACCGACTTTTGAAAATTGAAGCAGGGTAGTGACATTCTGGTGACTGTCGAAGACGTTGATGGCGAATTCGGTATTCCGATCCCGCAAGCGGAATTGGATCGGCTCGGACTTGGGCTCGGCGATTCTTTGTATTTGGAGATCAAGGACGGATGCATTTACCTGACCGTAAATGACCCGGACGAAGACCGCACCGGGTCTTGACGAAAGCCGGGCGGAACCGTACAACTCCGCGCCTGTTCAGGCGGGCCGGGGTTTGAAGTCCCGGCGGTCGAAGAAATATTGAAGGAAGCAAAAAAATGGCACGGCGCTGCGATATCACCGGCAAGGACGTCCAAACCGGCAACAATGTCTCCCACGCCCACAACAAATCGCGGCGGCGCTTTCTGCCGAACGTGCAAAAGATGACCTTGTTTTCCAATACCCTGGGGTCGGTGAGCCTGAAAATTTCGGCGCACGCGCTGCGCTCGATCGAGCATAATGGCGGCCTCGACGCCTATTTGATCGGCACCGCCGATGCCAAGCTGGCGCCGCCCGGATTGCGCCTCAAGCGGCGCATCAAGCGCGCCCAGGATAAGGCCGCCGCCAAGGCTGCTTAAAGGATGCTCAACCGTCCAGGCGGAACAGCATCAGCAAGGTTTCCTGCAACGGATTGAAATTGTCGTCGCTAATCAAATAGACAAGCGTTTCGCCGCCGCTGCCCCGGCGGATCGCGATGCCTTCGAAATTATCGACGGTCAATGGCGCCTCCAGGCGGGCGATCTCCTGGCCGACCAGAGTGGCGCCGGCCGCCGCCTGGGCCAAATCGGCGGCGCCGAGCCGGGCGATGCGCACCCTGGTGCCGGCCAGCAGCGACCAGCGGCGCTCGAGGACCAAGACATCGCCTGCGCCGGTGCCGGCGGGCACGGTGGCGGCGCCGGCCGGGCTTAAGCTGCCGGTGCGGGCGTAAATCATTTCCGACCGGCGCCCGCCGCCCCGGATCCAGGCCTTGGAAACGCCCGAACGGGCGCCGCCGGGAACCGCCGTCGCCGCTTCCAAGATGGCCAGCAGGCGCCCGCCGGGCAAGCCGGGCAAGGCCTCGATACCGCCATTGGCGTAAGCTTTTTCGAGACCGGTTGGCGGGGTGAGCGCCTGCACCGGTCCGGGTCCGTAGCGAAGAATGCGGTGGCGCCGCTCGAAGGCCACCAGCAACGCGCCGCCGAGGCGCGCGATGGCTTCGCCGTCGCCGTCGGCCTTGCCGGTCAGGGGCTTGCCGTCCAGCCCGGTGAGCGGTGTCAGGCGGGCCTCCGCGATGCCCGTCAGGCGGCCGTCCCTGGAATAAACGAGGTGCGCGTCCAGGCGCCGGCCGAAATCGCTGACCGCGATCAGCCGGGTTCCGTCCGGGGAGACATCGAGGCCGGAGAAGCCGCCGAAGCCGCGCGCCCCGGAGCGCAGCCTGAGCCCGCCCAGATAGGCGAGGCTACCGGCCTTGTCGCGGCTGGCATCGCTGCTGTCCAGGGGCACCGGTTCGGCGGTCACCGTGATCGGCTCGCCATGGGCAGGGTTGGCAAAAAATATCGCCGCCAGAACAGCGGCAGCGGCGAAATGGAATCGCCGCCGGATCAATGGATCAGGAGCTTGCGCGGGCCGCCGGTTTCCTGTTCGAACAGTTCGGTCAACCGCTGCATCATGACGCCGCCCAGCTCCTCGGCATCGTTGATGGTCACCGCCCGGCGGTAATAGCGGGTGACGTCATGGCCGATACCGATGGCGGTCACT
>JAYGEH010000283.1:0-3206 GCA_046582475.1 Rhodospirillales bacterium | reverse complement strand
CAACCACGTCAACGGGATCGAGAACTTCTGGAACCAGGCGAAGCGGCATTTGCGAAAATTTAATGGCGTCCCGAAACAGAACTTTCACCTGTTCCTCAAAGAGTGCGAATGGCGCTTCAACGAGGGATCGCCCAAGCAACTCTTGAAGCAGCTCAGGCAATGGACCAAAATGGCAAATCAAAGGTAGTTATCTAGGACAGCCCCTAAATTAAAAATGCTCTAATAACCTATGCTTGGGAAGGAAGTGGCAAATGTCCGTTAAAAGCATTCATGTCTTTGTCCGCGCCCGGGTCTATAAAGGGAATTGCCTCCCCAATGGATAATCGGAATGCACCCGGTTATTTCGGCAATGACGAGGACTGACAATACGTGGCCCATGTCCGACCAAAACCCGAAACCCCATTCCCGAGCGATGATGTATTTTGAATGCAGATATTCAAACCCCTCTATTCGGCCGAGCCTTGGGTTTCGTTCCAGGCATCAAGATAGGCGGTTTCCAGCTTCGCGGTAAAGGCGCGGGCGTGACCGAGGGGCGCATTCCGCATCCGTCCTCGCAAATTCGCCCTGAGGCTGTTCAATTTCTCCACATTGGCGGCTAGCCCGGCGGCAATGGCAATATAATCGTCCGGCGCCGCCGCGATCATCTCCTTCAGCTGCATCTGGCTGAGCAGGCTTACCCCCACCCGCGCATCGGGGCGATTCCCCGTAAGGGTGATCACCGGCACGCCCATCCACAAGGCCTCGCAGGTGGTGGTGGTGCCGTTATAGGGAAACGGATCGAGGGCGATGTCCACCTGCGCATACTGGGCCAGATGATCGCGCCGTTCCGCCTGGGCGCCCAGCAACTTAAGCCGGTCGGCATCGATACCGTGCGCGGCGAAGGCACTTTCAATGCGCCGGCGGGTGGCGGAATTTTTGAACCTTTGGTCTTTCAACAACAGGCGCGCCTCCGGGACCGTGTTCAAAATCCCGGCCCAAAGCGCCACCACATCGGAATTAATTTTGGCGATATTGTTGAACGAGCCAAAGGTAATGACGCCTTGATTGGCAACCGGCACCGGCGCCACCGCTAAGTCTTCCCCAGGGCCCGCAAAACAGTGAAAGCCGTCGTCGATGCGGAGGATTTTTTCCACCGAACAATCATCCGCCCGGCCGGCCGGCTCGGTGCATGCGTCGGCAATGCGATAATCGACGGCGGCCAAGCCGACAGTACCGGGATAGCCGAGATAGCTAATCTGTAGCGGCGCCGGTCGGCGCGCGAATACGCCCATGCGATGGCCGCCGGTATGGCCGGATAGATCCACCAAGATATCGATACCATCAGCACGGATTGTTTTGGCCAAACGCGCGTCACTGAAAGCCGCCGTTTCACACCAGCCATCGGCATCGGCCCTGATGGTCTTGGTCAGGGTGTCTTCGCTCTCGAGCCCGGAATAGCAGGTGATGTGAAAGTGCTGCCGGTCGTGGGCGGCAATTATGGAAGCCATGAACAGACCGACCGAGTGCCAGCCCAAATCTGCCGAGACATAGCCAAGGCGCAAAACCCGCCTGCCGGAAGAGTGCCGATCAAAAGAAACCGCTGGCATCACGTCGATGCCGGCGGCAAAGGCGGCGCCCCAATCCCGATGTAGGTGAAACAGCTCCTCGGCGCTTATGTCTTTGATATAATGACTAAAAAACAAGCGCTTGTGGCGTGCGTCGGCAAGGCTGGGATCATGATCGAGGGCCTGGTCCAGAGCCTCCAAGGCGCCCGGCAGCTGGGCCTGGGCAAGGCACGTGTTGGCAAGATTTAGAAACGCCGGCGCAAAATCGGGCTGCAGCCGCAGCGCATTTTTGAGCATGGCCTCGGCCTTTTGCGGCGCGCCGGAGCGGGTGAGGACATCGGCGTAGCTGGTCAATAGCGGCGCATTGTCCGGAGACAGGGCCATGGCCGTGAGATAGCAAGCCTCCGCTTCCGGATAGCGGCGGCGGCGCGCCAAGGCGTTGGCCAGATTGGCATGGGCTTCCCAGTTGTCCTGCTCGCCATGATCGATGGCGGTGCGCAGCCATGTTTCAGCAAGATCGTAGTTCCGGCGCTGCAAGCAAAGGGTGCCATAATTATAGGCCGCCGATGCGTCGCCGGAATCAATATCCAGGCACGCCCGCCAGGCCTCGGCGGCGTCCTCAAGATCACCTTTAAAATACAGTATCTGACCAAGGCCTTTCAAATAGGTGGCCCTGGCGGACTCTGGCACCGGAACCCGTGACAGGGCCTGGCGCACCAGTCGCTCGGCGTTTTCGTTGTCGCCTTCTTGCAAGGCGAGCATGCCGCGGAGGTGCAGTGCGCGGTCATTACCAGGTTCGTTTTCCAAGATAGCGTCATAGATTTGACGGGCATCGCCGAGCCGGCCGGCCAGATGCAGGCGGCGCGCGTCATCAAGGCTGGTTGGCACCGGGTTCATGGTTCACCGGGGTATCAAGAAAGCGCGGCCCCGTCGAGCCTGACGTCGAGCCTGGCCTCAAGATCGCGCGGCGAACTGAATTTTGCTGGCGGCACTTGGCCACAGCGCTTATAATTACGGGCGGCCGTGATTTTCCGGTCCCCTGCAGCCCACAAAATTTAAGGATTTCAATTGGCGATGGTGCGAATATTCCGAGATTTACGCCACCCGCGTTGGCGCATACCAAGCCGGCGGTGTTTGGCGGCTATAGGGATTATGGTGCTGCTTTCGGGCTGCGAAAGCGAGTATTTTAACGCGGAAACCGTAGAGACAGATCCCAACAAAGGAGATACTCCAATGCAGGGCTCAATCTTAGGCGGCGGCGGCGTCAATTTCCTGTTCGGCCCCGGCGGACCAAGCAAAATTCAACCGGGCGGCGGCATCAGTGTCGGCGTCAACGCCTATCTCTGGCGGGCGACGCTGGATACCGTGTCCATATGGCCGGTGGCGTCCGCCGATCCCTTTGGCGGTGTCATCATCACCGATTGGTATGCGCCGCCGACAACCCCCAACGAGCGCTTTAAATTGAACATCTATATACTCGACCGCGCCTTGCGCGCCGATGGTGTGCGGGTTTCCGTATTCCGCCAACGCCGCACCGTCGACGGCGATTGGCTCAATGCCATCGCGCAGACCCAGACCGCAACCCAAATCGAAAACGCGATCCTGACCCGCGCCCGCCAATTCCGCAATCAATCGGTCCAATAAGCCATCCGGTGCCGCAAC
>JAYGEH010000228.1:0-2782 GCA_046582475.1 Rhodospirillales bacterium | reverse complement strand
AACTCAATCCGGTCGAGAACATCTGGCAATTCATGCGCGATAACTGGCTCTCAAACAGAATATTCCCATCCTACAACGACATTGTTGACCATTGCTGCTTCGCCTGGAACCAACTCATCGATCAACCGTGGAGGATTATGTTAATCGGACTACGCGACTGGGCGCATCAATGATTCTTTTTGCAAGCTGGTATAAGGTATGACAATTCTCTAACTGCAAGGTGCTCTCAACCGCGCCACGGGTGCATTTGATTTCATTTAATCTTCATATGAAAACCCGCAATCAACGTGCCCCTATGCTTTAAGTATTCATCGAATATCAGGGTAGACACGCGGCGTCCAATATGGACCCAGGTGCAGCGCTAGAGCGGTTCCGGACAGATAGGAATCAATTTGATGGGAACAAATCGGTTTTCCGGGTAGGCGCGGTGCGCAGCGCGATGCCTTCGCATCGGGCAAGCGCCGCAACGACCCCGGGGAGCCGATTTGACCCACCGAAGGCCGGGTGCTTTTGACCCGTGGACGTCGTCGCACACTTGGGATGGAAATGATGGCAAAATCATCCCGGTCAAATGGTTCATATTTATCCGGAACCGCTCTAAGCTGAATTTACGGCACCAAACGGTAGCCGTTCGGCTCGGTCACCAATAGAACCGCGTTCGACGGATCGCGCTCGATCTTCTGGCGCAGCCGGTAGACGTGGGTTTCCAGTGTATGGGTGGTGATGCCGGCGTTGTAGCCCCAAACCTCATCCAGCAGGACGTCGCGGCTGACCACCCGCTCGCCGGCCAGAAACAAATATTTGATGATCGAGGTTTCCTTGTCGGTCAGGCGCACCTTTTTGTTGGTCTCGTTATCCAACAATTGCTTGGCGGCGGGGCGGAAGGTATAGGGGCCGATGGTGAAGACGGCGAATTCGCTTTGTTCATGCTCGCGGATGTGGGCGCGCAGGCGCGCCATCAAGACGCCGATGCGGAACGGCTTGGTCACGTAATCGTTGGCGCCGGCGTCGAGGCCGAGGATGGTATCGGCATCGGTATCGGCGCCGGTCAGCATGATCACCGGCGATTTGACGCCGTTGCGGCGCATGATCCGGCACACTTCGCGGCCGTCGATATCGGGCAATCCCACATCCAGGAGGATAACATCGAAATATTGATCCTTGGTCCGCTCGATGGCCTCGGTGCCGTTGCTGATGGTTTCGGCCAAAAACTCTTCGTGAATCTGAAGCTGTTCGGCGAGCATTTCGCGGAGATCTTCATCGTCGTCAACGACCAGGATGCGACTGTTGGATGTCATGAAGCGATAAACCCCAAATATGTAACTTTTTATCAAACCTACCAAGAGGTTGCCGTCCATCATATAGCCTGCCGGGTTTGCGTTACAATAGCCCGCAACCAGGAAAATATTACCCACCGGTAACAGTTTCGTTATGAGCCTTTTTCCTGAAACTGCTGAAATCATTGAATTTATATTGGCATTCTCCTTGCATCCTGAATGCCAAAGCAAAAACGGGAAGAAAACGATGGTATCTCAGATTGTTGCAGCGGCGGATCAGGTGTTCCTGATCGAGCCCAACGCCGGGCAGGCCCGGCCCGCGGTCTCCGGCGAATCCGGTGACTATGTGCGCAAAGAATTCAAGCTGTTCGGCGACGACGGTTTTACCTTCCGCGATTTCCTCGACATGATCAATCCGCTGCAACATATCCCGGTGGTGGGAACCATCTACCGCGAGATCACCGGAGATGAGATCGATCCGGGCGCCAAATTGTTCGGCAGCACCGTGCTCGGCGGCCCCATCGGGGCCATCGTGTCGGTGATCGATGTGGTCATCAAACACAATACCGGCAAAGATATGGGCGAGCATACAGTGGCCATGTTTACCGGTTCCGGCGGCGCCGGTGACGCGCCGGCGGACACCGGCGATGTGCCGACCGAAGTCGCCAGCATCGAGGCCGGCATCGCCCCGATTCCGGGCCGGGATTTGGGCCAGAGCCCGCCGCCTATCGGCATCGGTTTCAACGCCACGCCGGCGGCGCCCGTGCAGACACCGGGCAGGGACTTCGCCGCCGCCGGCATGTCCTTAATCCCTAAAATTTCGCCTGAGAAGGCCGCCGGCATTTTGGACCGCTTCACCAATTATGCGCCCAGAACCGCGCCCGACCTGCAGGCGCTGGCCGATTTCGACACCGCCGCCGGGCCGCCGCTAGGCACCGGGTCGCCGCTAGCCGCCGGTAATATTGTAGCCCCGCGCCCGCGCCCGGCCGCGGCGCCGAACCAACCCCTGGCCCTCGATCCTCGGTACCCGATCGACGAATATCCGGGGTCCGCGTCGGCGCGGCCAGGTGCGCCGGTGGCCGGCATACGCCAGGCGGCCGCTTCCAGCCAGTTGGCGGCGGTGGAGCAGGTGCTGGCCGACTTGAAACAGGATTGGCTGACCCAGAGCATGATGCAGGCCTTGGACAAATATGAAAGCGGCCGCCGCTTGAGCAACCTTCCGTCAGCGCCCGCCAATTCCGTTCTGCGCTAATTCGTTCCCTGTTAAGAACCCAAAATCCGTTGTGATGGTTTAGTTTATTTCGGTTTTGGCCGTTTTGTAATTGCAGGGAATCGATGTTTCCAGTTCATTTCCTTGCGATTTCGGATTCCTTTTTTCGGCGAACCGTGATTCCCTGAAGGCGCATAATTCGGGGGATGACCATGCGACCGAAACAGACACCAAAGGCGCGGCACGACGATCTTTTCCGCGCCCGTCTCGATCAGATTATCAATATGAGGCATGC
>JAYGEH010000182.1:0-5573 GCA_046582475.1 Rhodospirillales bacterium | reverse complement strand
CGGCAAGCCGTTCCATCGCCGAGACACCGGCGCGGCGTTCGGCATCAGGGTTGTAGTTGGTGTTCGTGTTGATGTCGTAGACGTAGGCTTTTCCCGCCTTGTCGACGATGAATTCGAACCCGGCGATATGGATGTCGTTTTGCCGCATCACCTGTTGCATGGCGGAAAGGAACGGGGGCTCGAAGTTCTCAAGGATCTCAAATTTCCCGATTTGCGCCGGGTCGTTGCCGGCCTCGAACATGCAGGCCGGATCTTCCAGTTCGCAAACATCGGCGGGACAGAGTTCGAAGCCGTCTGAAGTGTCTACGCGCACCGCATAAAGAAACTCTCGACCAATGAATTCGACGCGAACAATGCATGGTTCCGGCGCTTGGATGTATTCCTGTACCAGGGTGACGCCGTCCACGGAGGGTTCGAAATCATCGCCGGAGACGTAATCCCGGAGTGCCTTGCGGTCTCGGAACAAGCGAACGCCGAGCCCCTTTCCGGCCCGATTGTGCTTAGTGATCACCGGCCCGTCGATGCGGTCCCAGGCGTCGATAATTGATTCACGGCCGACCGCGGCGACGGTGCGTGGAAACGGAATGCCAGCGTCTTCGAGCGCGGCATATTGAACCACCTTGCTGATTTCGAGCTCAAGCGCCCGGGAGCCGTTTAGAACGGTGCGGCCCGAGCGCTCTAGCCATCTCAGCACGGTGGCCGTCAACTCCGGCGAATAGCGGTGTCCCCGGGTGTGTGATGATGCGCTCATGCGGTTATAAAAGACGCCATGGGGTGGCGCCGCCGACAGGTCCACGGTGCCTTCGTCCAGAAACCAGTCCCGATAAGGAAGCCCGCGCGCCTCCAGCGCCGCGATCAGCGGCGCCGTCCATTCCGTATTCTCGTGCAGGATATGAATCTCGCTCATGTTCCCAGGGCCATGCTTTTATTAGATGCTGCCAGGCTGGTTGCATCGCCCGACCGGTAAAATATCGATGTGTTCCCCACAAATATCAAGAAAAATATGGAAAATTAATATTTCTACTATAAATTTATGTAAATATAACGGAAAGGTATAGTTATGCTAATTGCATAAGACTAACCGGAGGGGTGCCCTGAACAATTGATCGTATATATGTTTCCGCTCCCGCGGCAGGTTGGGGCCTTTGTAGAGCAAAGGCCGAATCATAGTCCCTAGGGCGAATTTTATCGGGTGAATGTCCGCTTTTGGGGGTAAAGCAGACATATTTCAGGGTGTGGCAAAGAGTCCGTTAATAGCCATAAGCGGACATCGTACGCTACGCTGGGCGGACCTGCTTTAGGGGTAAAATCGGCAATGTGCGATTGTCGGCGCCGGGGGATTGATCGGCGCCCTAATGACGAGCCTGCTCGATCAACTCGCGGACAAACGGCAGGATTTTGCCGACGACCACAGCGACACCTTCGGCGTTGGGATGGATGCCGTCGTCCTGGTTGAGTTTGGGCCGTGCGGCGACGCCGTCGAGCAGGAATGGATAGAAGGCGACTCCGTGCCGGGCCGCCAGCCGTAGAAACACGGCATAGAAATCGGCGCCGTATTCGGACCCCAGGTTTGGTGGCGCATGCATGCCGACGAGCAGAACCGGGACGCCTGCAGTCTTGGCGCCACGGATGATGGCGTCGAGATTGGCCTCGGTCTCCTGCGGCGGCAAGCCGCGGAGGCCGTCGTTGGCGCCAAGGGCGACGATCAGGGCGGCGGTGCCGTCGGCCAGCGACCAGGCGAGGCGCGCCCGCCCACCCGCAGTGGTGTCGCCGGAAACGCCGCCGTTGACCACCCGCGCGTCGAACGCATCAGCCTGGAGCGCGTTTTCCAGTTGGGCCGGCAGCGTTTCCCCCTTGATCAGTCCGTAGCCCGCCGTCAGGCTATCCCCGAGCATAAGAATCTTGACCGGTTCAGTCGCCCCCACCGGCGCGGCCGCAACCAGGAACACCAAAAGGGCGACGTTGACAAACCGTGCGGGGAAGCCATGTCGCCATTGGGCCGGACGGTCCGCCGGACCTCGCAATCGACGGAATTTACTCATGATAGACAATCCTTCCTCCGACCCAGTTCTTACCCTCGAGAGCGTCGAACTGCAACTGACGAGCGATGCCGGGCCGGTGGAAATCCTGCGGGGCATCGACCTGACCATCGGCGCGGGTGAGACGGTCGGCGTCGTCGGCCCGTCCGGGTCCGGCAAGACCTCGCTATTGATGGTCATCGCTGGGCTGGAATCGCTAACTGCCGGGCGGATAGAGGCAGCAGGGCAAGAGATTTCCGGCAGCGACGAGGACACGTTGGCCCGCTTCCGGCGCGACAACGTCGGCATCGTCTTCCAAAACTTCCACCTGGTGCCGACCATGACGGCGCTCGAAAACGTTGCCCTGCCGCTGGAGTTCGCCGGCTGCGGCGACGCCTTCGAGCGCGCCCGGGCGCAGTTGACGGCGGTCGGCCTCGACCATCGCTTGGGTCACTATCCGGGGCAGCTTTCCGGCGGCGAACAGCAGCGCGTTGCACTGGCCCGGGCCTTCGTCATCGAACCGAAAATCCTGCTTGCGGACGAACCGACGGGCAGCCTCGACCAGACGACCGGGGCGGACATCATCGAGCTGCTGTTCGAGATGCAGGAACGGCTCGGCTCCACTCTTATCCTGGTCACCCACGCGCAAGAGCTGGCGTCCCGGTGCACCCGCATCGTCAGGCTCGCCGACGGCCGCATCGACAGCGCAGGCGGGGTGGTCGATGAACAGTAGCCTAATACTGGGGTGGCGGTTGGCGCGGCGCGAACTGCGCCACGGCTTGCGTGGCTTTCGGGTCTTCCTTGCCTGCATCGCCTTGGGTGTTGGCGCCATCGCTGGGGTCGGTAATTTGAGCCGGGCGATTGTCACCGGGCTCGAGGCCGACGGGGCGCGGCTACTCGGCGGCGACATCGACATCCGCCTTCTGCACCGTCCGGCGACGGCGGAACAGACGGCCTACCTGCGGGCGCACGGCGGCGCACTTTCCGAGGTCATTAAGATGCGGGCGATGGCCCGTCCGGCGGCGATCCGCGACAAACGCGCCATGGTCGAGCTGAAGGCCGTCGACGGCGCCTATCCCCTGGTTGGCGGCATGCGGACCGAGCCCGCCGGTCCCCTCAATAGCCTGCTCGATGAGCGCGGCGGTGTCTGGGGTGCGGTCGTCGATGCCAACCTGTTGACCCGCCTCGACCTCGACCTCGGCGAGCGCATCCGCGTCGGCGCCACCACGTTCGAACTGCGTGCAACCGTCGTTTCCGAGCCAGACCGCGTCGCCACCGTGTTCAGCTTCGGCCCGCGGCTGCTGATTTCCACTGCCGCCCTGGCGGAGACGGAGTTGGTCCAGCCGGGCAGCCAAATTCGCTATCACACACGGCTGACGCTGCAGCCCGGCGACACAGACGGCGCCTGGACGGAACGGCTGGAAGCTGCCTTTCCAAGCGCCGGCTGGCGGGTCAGCACGACCAAAGATGCGGCCCACGGGGTGCGGCGCTTTATCGACCGGATGACGCTTTTCCTGAGCTTCGTCGGCTTGACGGTGCTGTTGGTCGGCGGCCTCGGCGTGACCAGCGCCGTGCGCAGTTATCTCGACGGCAAGACCGCGACCATCGCCACCTTCAAGTGTCTGGGGGGCCCGGGGCGGCTGATCTTCACCGTCTACATGATGCAGGTGCTGATCCTCGGTAGTCTCGGCGTTGCCATCGGGCTCGCGATCGGCGTCAGCGCCCCGTTCGCCTTGATCGAGATCGTCGGTCGTCAACTGCCGGTAACGCCTGTGGCCGGGCTTTACGGCGATCAGATGGCCGTTGCCGCCGTCTTCGGCCTACTGACGACGGCGACCTTCGCGCTTATCCCGGTCGCCCGCGCCCGAGCCGTCCGCCCGGCGGAGTTGTTCCGCGCCCGGGTCGCGCCGGTCAGCGGCCGTGCCGGCGTCGGTTTCATGGCGGCGGCGGCCCTCGGCGGCGGCCTGCTGGTGGCCTTGACCTTGGTGACGGCCAATGACCAATATTTCGCCTATTGGTTCATCGGTGGCGCCGTGGCGACGTTGCTGCTGCTGCGCGGGGGCGCCGGTCTGGTCATGTTTGCCGCCGCCCGGTTCCGCGGCCTCGCCGGCGGCCCGTGGCGGCTGGTGCAGGCCAACCTGCACCGGCCGGGCACGTCGACACCCAACATCATCGTCTCCCTGGGTCTCGGGCTATCAGTGCTAGTTGCCATCGCATTGATCGAGGGTAACTTGCGGCGCCAGATCGAGCAGCGCCTGCCGGACCAAGCGCCGTCGTTCTTTTTTATCGACATTCAGACGGCCCAGACCGAGGCCTTCGACGCCGCCGTCACTGGCGTACCGGGAACCTCTGGCTACAAGCGGGTTCCGACGCTCCGGGGTCGCATCGTCCGGATCGCTGGCGTGTCGGTCGAGAAAGCCGGCATCGCCCACGACAGCCAATGGGCGACCCATGGCGACCGAGCCTTGACCTACGCTGCCGAGCGCAGCGCGGATTCCAAGCTCGTCGCCGGGGAATGGTGGCCCGCCAATTACGCTGGCCCACCCATCATCTCCTTGGATGCCGGCCTGGCACGCGGCTTCGGCATTGGCATCGGCGACACCCTGACGCTGAACGTGCTCGGCCGCGAGATCACGGCGACGGTCACCAGCCTGCGCGAGATTGACTGGCGCAGGCTGCGTTTCGATTTCGCCATAATCTTTGCGCCGGGCACGCTGGAGGCGGCACCGCACAGCTACATTGCCGCCATCGAGACGCCCCAGCACCGCGATGATGCTGTCGAGCGCGCTGCCACCGACGGTTTTCCCAACGTCTCGGCGATCCGGGTTCGAGATGCCCTGCAGGCAGCGGCCAGAATCCTCGAAGGAATCGGTGCGGCAGTTACCGGGACGGCGGCGCTGACCCTGGTCGCCGGCGTCATCGTGCTGGCTGGCGTGATCGCGTCCGAACACCACCGCCGGGTCTACGACGCCGTCGTCTACAAGGTGCTGGGAGCCACCCGAAGGCGCGTGATCAGCATCTACTTGTTCGAGTACGGCATCCTCGGCCTTGTCACGGCGGCGATCGCGACGGCTGTCGGCACGCTCACGGCGTGGGGGGTGATTCGCTTCTTGATGAACACCGAATGGGTCTTCCTCCCTGGCGTCGTGACGTTGACTGCCGGGATTTGCCTCGCCGTCACCCTGGCCATGGGCCTGATCGGCACCTGGCGGACCTTGGGCGACAAGGCGGCACCTCATCTGAGAAACGAGTGAGGCCCGGCGCACTCGTTCGATCTCCGTCGGGTCGGTTCGGCACGAAAGGGTTCCCGCGTTCTTCCGCTTTGGGTCACAAGCAGACTCTTTGCGACTACCCTCAGAATGTCCGCTATTGGGGGTAAAGCGAACATAAATCACCCTTCGCGAAAGAGTCCGCTAATAGCCAAAAGCAGACGTTAGGCCACCGGATCGTTGCGGAATGAACGCAGTTCTCCCAGCGGGGGAATGGGGATACGATTGTCGGGGTTTTGGCCTATCTAGGAAATGTGGAATATCTATTGAACAGAGCAGAAAAACG